>JBILKQ010000040.1:0-21266 GCA_044376655.1 Silvanigrellaceae bacterium | reverse complement strand
CGAGTTTGAATCCCTGCTGTGCTGCCAGGTCTCGTAGAGAGTTGAGCAATGCTTCGGTGTTTTCTTCGCGGTTGGTCAAAACGTGAGTCGGTTTCAAGGCAAGAATTTTTTCGATGTCGGCATCCTTCGTGCCCCCAACAGCTGGGACAGATTTGCGCAAAGAGGCAGGCTCGACACAGAAGCTCGTGCATCCTACCAGCGAGTCTTGGAGCCCGAAGTGGCAAAGGGTCTCTGTCAGGCTAGGAACCAGTGAAATAACTCTGAATGCAGAAGCTGAAGGACTCATTGGATGTATATGGTTTGCTTGGGTTCAGCCGGAGGCAAAGTTGTGAGCTTGACGTCAATCATCCATTGCAGAATTGCCCGGCGTGTGTAGCGGATATCATAAGCTTTAAGGATTTGATAAAGCGCAAACATAAAATCGCGGGCCGAGGGGAATCGCTTCTGCGGATTCATATGCAGAGCGGTCTTCAGCATCCGTCTTAGGTATTCATCGACCTGCGCATCACCCGTGCTGGGTAGTCGTTGTGGCAGATTTTTCATTGCCGCAAGCACTTCCTTTGGTGATGCATTTGCGAAAAGACGATCCCCAATCAGCATTTCGTGAAGAATGATGCCCGCGTTGTAGATGTCAGCTGCGCGCGTCATGGGATCGTGAGTGAGTCGCTCTGGTGCCTGGTAACCAGGCGTGCCGACCGTCATTCCTTCGTAGTTTTCGATGTCTTGTTTGCAGCTGAGTCCAAAATCCGCAAGCACCGTGCGGCCAGTCACTTCGAGAATGATGTTGGCCGGGGTTAGGTCAGAGTGGACCATGTCAAGGCAGTGAATGTGGTCAAGCCCTTGCAACAAATCGAGAGCAATGGAACATGCAATGAGCGGCGGAAGTGGTCCAATTTTCTTAAGAAGGTAATGGCAATTAATGCCCTCGATAAATTCTGTGATGATATGTGCGTGAGGTGGGGTCAGGTCTGCTGCGATGAATTTAACGCAGTGCTTGTGAGAGACCTGCGCGTGCATCAGGATTTCCTTGTGGAAGAGCCCGAGCAGCTTGGGGTTGTTTTGATACTTGTCGTGAAGTCTTTTTAGGGCAACTGTTTGACCCGTTTTTTTGTCGATGGCCCGGTAGACTTCTCCGAGGCCACCTGAGCCCACCAATTCAATGATTTCACAATTGCCGATGGTGTTTGGAATCATGGGTTGGTGATTCCTCTCACTGTTCCGGAGTTCGCCAGAGCAGCTTTGTTGGCTTCGTTCTTTGGGCCCTGTGCGGCCGTTGTCGCTTTTTTAGTCTGGCGTTTGGGTCGGCGTTGTCCGCGCGCTTTGATTTTAAAGCGTTCGAGCGAATTCAGCGACGAGTATCCCGCAAGCTGGGCTACTTGCTGAGTGCTGACACCCAACTCAAGCCAGCGCAGGATGGCGTGGTTGCGCAGACTCTCGGAGTTGTAGGGGATACCGAGGATTTCTTCACAGACTTCATAAACAACGAACTTGACGCCATGGCGGTGCAGGCCGTCAGATTTGAGTCGTCGGCTCACATTCAGAAAACCAAAGAATAGTTTGTCTTGTGGTGAAGTCGGGAGGTTGAGCTGTTGTCGGACCTCTTTGAGTTTCCAGAGCGTCGCAGAGACGTCGTGATGGGCTTTGACAATGCGCTCGTTCTGGCCTGCAATGCGCAAAGTGACGCCCACTTCTGTGCCTGGGATATTGCCCTCAAACAGCACATCAGACCATCTCATTTGAGCTGCTTCGCTGGCCTTCAAGCCGCATTCGCCGAGCAATTGAATGAGCGCTAGGTCACGAATGGCTTTGGGATCTTCGGCCCTCTCTTTGGAGCTCAGGGTATGGACGAGACGAAAGTAGTGCTCGGGGCGGACAGTCAATAACTCATGCGCGGGTTGCCGTGGTGATTTGCTTTCCAGCATCGGCGAACGTTCAATGATTTTTTCTTTCACGAGAAAGTGCAGAAAGGTTCTGACACTCATGAGGGCGCGGCGGACGCTGGCCTGAGACTTTCTGCCGTGAGAACTCAGGTATGCAATCCAGCGCTCTTGGAAATGGGACTGGAAATCCTGAGGATCGATTTTCTCGGCGACCAGGAATTGGCAAAAAATTGAGAGGTCATTTCGATATGCAGAAATGGTGTGAACAGATTTACCAGTTTGCTTGAGGCGGTTGAGAAAGCGCAGCAGCAGTGGAGTCAGTTTATCTGTTCTGAAGCGCGAGGCTGCAGAGTCTTGTGAATCATTTGTTCCAGTTGTTTGCGAAGGCTCCGACATTGCGTTCAACCTCGGACGAAAAATGATTCATTGATCCGCTTCGATACCAGCTCGACGAGTATATCACCGTCGAGGACAGCCGTGGAGAGGATGTCAAAATGAGCTGCCATTGAAAGTTGTGGTGACTTGTGAATGCCATTACCAACCCGATGTGCTGTTCCGCCTAGCAACATGGGAGCCACAAAGACGTGGAGTGCATCGAGAGCTCCTGCTTCAATCATGAGCGAAAGAAGTTTGGCTCCGCCCTCAAGATAGATACTTTGAGGCATACGTCCGAACCAGGCGAGCATTTCGTTTTGCTCCCAAACGTCTTTGAGAGTTTTGCCTATCGCATCATTTTCACTCGGCGGTGTGAAGCCAATCAGTGCGATTTCGGTCGGAATCTTGTTTTCGAGGTTTTTGATGTGATGACGAGGGCAAATCAGCGCAACTTTGCGGTTGTCTGCTGCTGCAAGGAGGTTCGCCAAGGCGTGCTGAAAGCGCTCGTCTTCTGGGAGACTATGGCCCATGGGATCGATCACACAGACATCCGGTTGACGTGAATTCGGGCGCCAACAGTCTCTGACGGTCAGCGATGGTGCATCTGCCAGGAGTGTTCCAAGGCCTACGGCCGTGATGTCGTACTTCAGGCGCAGCCAATGAGCATGCGCGCGCGCCTTCGGGCCCGTGATCCATTTGGAAGTCTTCCCGATGTCTGCCACTGTGCCGTCGAGCGTTTGCGCCCACTTACCAACGATGAGCGGGCGGTTTTGGGTTTGTTGAACGAGAAAAGGCAAATGCCAGGCTGCTGCTGCGGCGGCGATTTGCCGCGTGGAAAGTTCGACCCGAACACCTGACGCTTCGACAAAGCGCAACCCACGTCCATTTACGAGGGGATTGGGGTCACCGAGAGCCACAACCAGCTTTGAAACTCCAGCGTTGTGAAAGAGTTCACAGCAGGGAGGTTGTCGGCCATGGTGTGAGCAGGGTTCGAGTGTAACGTAAGTCGTTGTTTCCTTGGTAGAAATACCATTTTTTTTAAGATTGTCAAAAGCAACTCTCTCTGCGTGCCGTCCTCCGTAGGTTTCGGTTGCTCCGAATCCAAGGATTTGGTCATCCTTGACGACGATACAGCCGACGGCTGGGTTGGGGAGAGTCCTGCCGACTCCGTTCATGGATAAGATAAGTGCGCGCAACATATAGTCATTGTCAGAGCCCGGGGCGAAACCAGAAAGATTGGCCGTGGGTACGTGATCCAGCGGAGGACCCTTCAGTGTGGTCTCGATGTGTCCACCGAGTCCGAACCCGAGTGGCAGCAAAGACTCCATGTGGCTTGCCTTTCTGTGGATGGGATGCTAGCCCAGCCCGTCGGAGAGGTCATTACTGGTATGGCGGATTTGGCTTTGGTCGGCCGTCCTCACTCTGGTTTTGACCAGTAAAAAATGCGGATGAATCCGCGCAAAGCATGCAAGGAGAAGTAACATGCAACAGACCGCTCAGCAACGCGAAGCAATCATTTCCAAGTTCCGCCTTCACGGCACAGACACCGGTTCAACTGAAGTTCAGGTTGCACTCCTGACCGAGCGCATCAACTCTCTGACCGAGCACTTCAAGGTTCACAAGAAGGATTTCGCTGGTCGTCGCGGTCTTCTGAAGCTCGTCAGCCAGCGTCGTTGCTTGCTCGACTACCTGCGTCGTTGCGATGAAGGCCGTTATTCGAAGCTCATCATCGCGCTCAACATCCGCAAGTAATTAAACTCGCGAGTGTGCATGTAAGGGGAGCCTTTGGCTCCCTTTTTTTTATGCGTCTGTGACCATGATTTCATCAAAAAGAACCTGGCCCAGGTTTCCCACCCAAGCCTTTGAAAAATCCAGATTGAGAGAACTCGCGGCAAAGAGTTCGGGCAGAGTTCTCTGCGAACCAAGGCTCAACCCCTTGATGTAGTTCTCTACTGCAAGGGTGTAATTTTCGCGGCTCTTGAGCCAAAGTTGGACTCCTCCGAGCTGCGCAATGCCATAGTCAATGTAGTAAAATGGTGAGGTCACCGGATGTGGTCGACTGAGCCAGCCGAGTTCTTCGAAATCATCCATTTCAGACCAATCAATGTTGGGTCTGTATTTTCTCGAGAGCTGCCGCCAAAGTGCTGAGCGATCGGCCGGGTCGAGGAGTTTTTCGTCGTAAACAGTGTGCTGCCATTCGTCGATGAGAGCCATGAATGGCCAGAACTGCAACGCATTAAAGCAATGCAATGCCCATGCCTTTTTTGCGTCACCGGGGCGTGGCCAGAATTCGTCCAGAAACGGCTGCGCCAGGAATTCGAGGCCCATTGATGCCACCTCGCAGAATTCGAGTCCTGGATGCCGCACGAGTGGGTTGCGAATTTGCAGTGCTGCCGAACCATGCAGAGCATGTCCGAATTCGTGGAGCAAGGTAAATGCATCCCGAAAGTGTCCAGCGAAATTGCCGAACACGAAGGGCGTCCTGGACTCTGGGAGTACAACGCAAAACGCTCCCGGTGCTTTCATTCTGCGCGGATGGATGTCTATCAGTTGCTTTTCTTTGAGGGTCTCAAAGATACGTCCAAATCCCGGATGGATCTTCTTGAAGATTCGCCCCCCCGCATTGAGTAGAACATCGAGGTCGCCTTGGCAGGGATTCTCTGAGGGCACGAATTTGGGCCAGACGTTGGTGTCCCAGGGGCGAAGCGAACTGCAATTCAGACTTTGCAGTTGCTTGGCGTGCGCTTTGGAAACAAGCGGCACAATGGATTCAAAGATGCTGTCACGGAATGCCTTACAATCTTGAGCTGAATATTCGAAGCGACCCAAATCAGAGAAGCAGAGTGTGGTGTAGGAGTCTGCACCAGCCACTTTGGCTTGTTCGATTCTGTTCTTGAGTAAGTTTGTAAACAGTTGTTCGAGCCATTCACGAGACGATCGAATCTTGCTCCAGTAGGCCAAAAACGCTTCTTTGCGTGTTTCGGGACGGGGATCGTTGAGTTTGCCAATCACGACTCCCAGTGAGGTATTTCTCCCGAAGAAGGAGCAGGTGGCATTGGCAGAAAAAAATTTGAATTCACGGATAAGCGAGTTTTCTTCGATTTGCAGCTGTGCCAATTGAGGTGATGTGTACTTACGGCGCTGTTGAATCTCACGAGAAATTTTGTCGCGATCATCGGCATGCATAGACATCCGCCAGGGCGACTGAAGATAAATGTCCATGAGCTGTGCGCGTGAATTCATGAGTTGCACCAGCACATTTGATTCAAATCTCTTGATGCGCTCGGTGATTTCCTTGCTGTCAGTGTTCAATGACAATTCGAGGTCAAGACGTGTCTGGATTTCGTTGGTCGCATCAGAAAGTTCGCAGAAAGCTTCATACCAGTTCTTGGCACTCTCAAAGTCGAAAGGAGGATTGGAGAACAGCATTGAGAGAGCGTCGCTGACGTGTCTTCCGTTCTCAGGATCGAAGCTTGCCCCGAGATGAACTCGATTTGGTGATGTTCTTATGGCCTGAAACAATTCATCCTCAGAAAGTGCAGGGAAAAAGATAAGATTCGGTCTGGAGCTCAGACGTATCTCGCCTGTCGGAGAAGACGGCAATATTTTTTTCTGTTGCTGATGGTGCTGCTTTGATGTTCATCACTCGCTTGAAATTTTTTGGTGGCAAAATTCCAAGTGAAGGTGCAAACGACAGGCCCAAGTTTGTTCCGTCTGGGGCTCTGATGGAAGTGCTCAAACCGGCCCTGAACTGAGGGATCACGGGCTGCATAATCAGCGCAATATCGTTCTCAAGTTTTGCCCACCAGCCCAAAACCGGAATGGGTTGGTTTTGGTTGTATGTGAACAGATATTCGGGCTCATTCCCTTCGTATTCCATCTCGGTGACAAGCAGCGGCTCTCGTTCGAGTTCATTTGTTTTGGAGAAGAATCGCTCTGGAATAGTTCTGACCTTCAAGGAAGTCGTTTGCAGATACCGACCAGAACGCTGTTGTGGTGAGAAAAGCCAGGCAAGATGGATTCCAGATGAGTTAGGTGCGGAGACGTTAAGGTTAGAGATAAGGCCTTTGCCCTCGAAGATGGTTCTTTCTTGGCGTTGAGGAGAAAAGAGGCGGTGGAGCGAGACGCGTGCACCTGAGCTTAAAGTTGGGCTGTCGATAGAATCATCTTTGCCACGTGATTGCGTGACAGCAATCGCAACGGGCTCTGCGGTTTTCTCGAGCGCTAGGAAAGCGCTGGGCTGAATGACAGTGTTGGCTGGTTTGAATGTGCCCATGAGTCTGGTTGAGTTGTCAGCGCTCCCCACTTGAAACCACAGAAAAGTGCTTTCGTCGGCAGCTCCGCTGTTCTCGGAGTCGTCCACCGGGGTCGTGCGCACCACAATGTTTGCGGCACCATTGCCAGCAGGTTGGGTGATCCAGATTTGCTGAACGGAGGTGTTTTCGGCGGTGGGTAGGACACTGCGCAAGCTTTTGTTCTTTAGGATGACTTCAACGAGTCCCTTATAGATTTCAGCGCCAGACTCTTTGAACCTGCTGATGGTCCACATGTTTCCCGCTGAATCGTCGATGGCTCTGAAGTCGCTGACATTAGGCGCGTTCTTTTGACCCACGGAGATGCCATCGCCATCAAATGCGAGTCCAGGGGTCAGGCTCTGGTAGACTGTCCGCGGCCCGGTTCTGAGCATGGCCTGGTAAACCAGAGCAAGAGATGACTTGCTCCGTACAATCTCGGCTTGCTGGACGTCCCCTGGAATGAACCACTCTTGATTGACCAGTTTGCAATCGACTAGCCGTTTCACATTTAGAATAGCTTTGAGTTCGTCACGTTGCTCGGGCGTGCGCTGCACATTGACAACAGGGGGAGTGCTTTTGCAGCCCAAAAGAAGAAGCGAGGCACCCAGAAAAACCCTGAAACCTGACAGGGCGTTCAGTGGATTGCCCGTGGTTTTCGGTACTAATTTCCTATCAGACGTCATTGTCCTGTCCTGCTTTGAAAAAGATTCCCCGACCAGCCTCATGGTAAAGCTCGACGCTCCGAAAAGCGCGGAAGAGCGCTGAAGGGAGTATGCCGTGACACTGGATAATATGGCAGTCATCATAAACAACTCAACCAGTTTTGTCGCCCACCTTTTCCGTTGTGCTTTTAACTCGGGCGCCGGATTGAGGCAGATGGTTGCAGCTTTGGTGCTGTTACTGGTGACCGGCTGTGCAAGCATGCCTGAGCGACGCAAGGAGTTGGGGCATCCTGTCACACTCCCGTTCATGCGCATGGAATCGGGCGAGTGTTATTATCTTGACGATTTCATGCCTACGCCCGACAGCATGGTCTCGGGTAAGAGTGCGGGTCTTCATCTGCGCTACTACACTTTCAGCTCTGCAATCTATAAGGTCTGGGAGAGGGAGCGGGTCATGCTCGCATTTTACAGCCGAGACAACCGTTGCTGGTCTCTTTTTGAAGAGTACTCGACTGGCAACCGGTTCTAATTCCTTCGGGAAGAACGTTGATTCTCTATGACAGCATTTGCAAATCGTCTTGCGAAGAACTTCAAGAACCTGCGTCTTTGGGCGCAGAGATTTCCTTGTGATGCCTTTCGAGTCTATGATCGTGACATCCCCGAGTACGCATTCTCGGTGGATTATTACAATGGAAAAATAGTTATATACAGATATTTCAGCGAGAGATTTGCTGAGAGAGATGAGCGCCACTTTGGTGAAGTTGTTGATGCTGTAAAGGCGCTCTTTACTCTTAGAGATGAAGATATTTTTGTTAAAGAGAGACAGAGAAAAAAAGGTCTTTCCCAGTATGAAAAATTGAACTCTGAAACAGTTCTTCATCGAGTCAACGAAGGTGGTTTCAAGTTCATCGTGAATCTTTCTGACTATCTTGATACTGGACTTTTTCTCGATCATCGCCTCTCGCGGCGTTGGGTGTGCGAAAATGCCAAGGGAAAGAGGGTTCTAAATCTGTTTTGCTACACGGGAAGCGTAAGTGTTCATGCTGCCGGTGGTGGAGCCACTGCGGTAACCTCTATCGACATGAGCTCAACGTACCTCGACTGGGCTGTGGAAAACTTTCGTCTCAATGGTTTTCTTTCGCCTGAGCATAAGTTTGTGCGCGCGGATGTCTGTGAGTGGTTAAGACAACCTAACACTGATGAAAATTATGACCTGATTTTCCTTGATCCTCCATCATTTTCGAACTCAAAAAAAATGAAGGATGTATTTGATGTCCAAGTGGATCACGTTTGGATGATTGAAAGTTGTATGCGAAGGTTAGCCAATCATGGGACACTCTTCTTTTCCAACAACCTCCGCACTTTTAAGCTCGATGAGACCCTCAAAGCGAAATACAAAATCGTTGATTATTCGCGTAAAACGATTCCAGACGACTTCAGGAATGAACTGATTCATCATGCCTGGGTCATACGGAATAAAGATTAAGTAGAGACAGTTTAAAGTTTGCTCTCGTCGCTGCCTTCAGCATCGTCGGCAGTCTCCAGAGACTGTGCCAACGTCGGGTCGCCCACACCATAGATTGAGCGAATTCTCGAGATATCTCCCTTGCTCAAACGTCGTGTGATCATTCCTTCACCGATAAAGAGTGAGGGATTCATAACGCTAAAGCGATCCTCGGTTTCGTTGACGTGAGTCAAGCCGAGCAGGTGACCCAACTCGTGAAGTGCCAAGCTTTCCATGTCCACAATGGTGCGTTTTCCCTCACTGAACTGCTCGAGGGAATTTCCAAAAATGTAGAACTCAGCATTGTAGCGAATATCCGCTTTCACGATAGAACTTACGTCCCTAGGGCTGTTTTCCCATATCGTTGTTGCCAGAACGCTGTTTGATTTCCCTGTTGATTTGAACCAGTTTTTGTCGAAATAGTTGCCATTGATGGCGTCGTTGAGCGGCTCATACAGTTGTCTGAAATCCGCGCCCGTGCGTTTTTCCCCGCCTTCGTATTGAAACAAAGGCTTGCCTACAGCCATCTCCCAGCTTTTCATGGCTGTCTTTAGTTGTTTGACGACTTCCGGATCGATTTCATCACTTGTCAGGAAGCGCACAGGAAGGCCTCTCTTCCAGCCATTGGCGCTGTGTACACCTGGCAGGCTCCCCGACGCGAGGTTCGCCCCGCTCGCACCCGTGTTAGGCCGTTCAACCTTCTCAGCGGTTTCGCCGTGCACTGAGATCCGGTAAGACTGGGCACCGCAGGCAACGAATCCACCCATGAGTGTGGATACAGCCGACGTCCCCGCCACATAGGCCATTATCAGGTTTCGCTGTTTCATGAGCCGACCTCCTGAGCCTTCTAAGAAGAGGAATCGGCATGAAGTGAATTTAAAATGAGAGGCTTGGGGAGAAACTTTGAAGTGTAATTTTTTCTCTTACAATTCAATTAGTTGTGAGAGTACTCGGTTGCTACTGGACTCCACAAAGAAGATCGTCACTCGTTTTATTGTTTCCTGACGCGCGGGCACAACGAGTTCTGTAGGTCTCAGGCGGGAAAAACGTACGAGTTCTCCATCCGCACAGGAGTTTGTTGGGTTTTCAGCAGTCTGTACTGGTTGGCCGCTTGGGATGGCGATGAGCCCTCCTGCAGTTGCTTTTTGCTGGGCGGCTGATCCACTGAGTTCGGCGATACCGCACACACGACCGGTCCAAGACTGACTTCGGCTACGTGAGGTGTTGACGAGCTGAAAGTGCAGGGTTGTCTGACCGTTGAACTCCGTTGTGTGGCGTTGTTCAACCTGAACTCCCGTTAATGGGGTCCTTGGTGTCTGGTCGGGAGCGGGAAGGTTCGTAGGGCTTTTTGCCTGCATGGCCTTATCCTGTTGGGCCGCTGTGGCACTGGCGTCGGAGCCTGATTTCTTTTCAGCAAAGTTAATTGGAGGTTGCGCGGGCTTGTCGTTGCGCGCAAGGCTAGCACTCACTGAACTCAGGCTCGACAAGCTCGACTGAAGACTCGCAAGAGTGTTGGAACCATCCGCGACCGCGCTTTTGGAGTCTTGTTCGGACGGAATTTCGATTTCCTTCGCCACTCTCCGGGTCAGTTCTGTCTGAGGGTCAGCCTCATTGGCCATAGCAATTTGGCTTTTTTCGTTGGTCACGGCAAAAGCCGCGATTGAAGATTTCAGTTCACGGATGTGCTCGTTTTTTTGAGCCAGAAGACTACGGTTGTTGGTGAAAAGATAAAGTGAGATGCCGGCAGCTGTGAAAAAGATCAGCAAGCCAACAACCACCACTGCAAGGTTGCGAAGGCTTATGGATGTTGACTTGGTTTTCGAAGCGTCGGTAAAAAATACCAAGTGCAGGCGCTTGTCGCGCGAGTTTTTCGGAGATGTGTTAGGCATTTTCAGCGCACCTCCCGTCCTTGATCGGCGCTTCGACTCACAGTTGCTTTGCAGGAGCCTTCAAAGCTCGCAGTGCAGTTTCCGTTCTTGGCGTGCGATACCACTTCTCCGCAATGATGCGGTATCTATCTCCTTCCCACTGCAGATAAAGAAACTTTCTGCCAAAATCGGAATGCTGTTTGGAGCTGTAGTCTTGCAGGAAGACAACCAGCAGCTGGTCCTCGAACGCGACAATTTTGGGTTCGCTGATTTTAACCCGTATGTCAGTGCCACGTTCGTCACTCAGGCGCGCCTTGAATGACTGCCATTGATCTTTGTTCTTGCCGAGCGATTTGAAGTTCTTCGAGTAGTAGCTCATGTAGGCTTCGAAACTCGAAGATTCCCAAGCCTTGCGCCATGCTTCAACCATTTCCAGCGCTTTTTTTCGCGTCGGTACAAGTTCCGTTTCGTCGACCGAGGTCATTTCTTTGGTGATGACCACGGGAACTTCGAAGGGCGCAATGTACTGCTGCAGATCTGAGATGTCTTCGTTGCTGACAACCACACAGCCTTCCGTGTCGAAGGGCTTTTGCAGTCGGTTGGCATCGTCAGTGGCGTGAATCCAGATTCCATAGCCTGATTTACGCTGACGCTTATCGTAGATGTTGGGATAATCGAGCGTAAAGGCCATGCGTCCGTATTTTGGAGGGAGCTCCTCGTCGGCCAACCTGCCCGTCACGAAATAGATGCCTTCTGGTGTTCGCAAGTCACCCCGAGAAAGCTTGTCGCCTGGGTCACGACCCGTGATCGCGCGGTAGCTTTTCACTTTCTCGTAGGAACCCGATTCTGTCAGGCGAAATAGCGTCATGCGGTGATGGAGCTTTTCGACCACGATGCCATAGGCGGGAGAGGAACTGCCCAAACTCACAAGCGCTTTGGGAACACCCACAAATTCGCCATTTGCGGAGAAGCCATAACGGCCACCCACAAGGGGTGCGGTACCCTTCGCAGCGGCAGGTGCAGCAACCAAAGGCCCAACTTTTTGCTGAGCATTTGCCATCATCATTTCAATTCGGCGCTGAGCCTCTGGGGACTTGAGACTGTGGCCAATAGGTCTTTCGGGACCTGCCACGACCTGAACAGCGGCAGGTTGCGGCTTTGGTGCGCTCGAGGAAGCGCGATCGGCGCTTGAATTGCCAACTGTCGTTGTTCCAGCTTCGCCAGATACGGCCGCTCCGGAGTGTTTTTTATCTGTATTTTCGGTTATTTGCTGTGTATTGCTGGCGTTGTTAGTTAGCGCATCAGCTTTTTCCGTTTTACCGTTCTGCTTCGTGTGGCCGTTCTCAGCGGTTTTATCCGCGGCTTTTGAGTGTCCTTGCTCCATTGCCTGCGGCTGCGAATATGCAGGACTCATTAGCACCAACCCACCTGCGGCGAGCAAGTACCAGAATCTGTTGGTACAAATTGACCACCGCTCATGCAGCCGAGGGCTTCTTGAGTTGTCGTTCAGGCCATTCATCCCAATGCTCCAATACCATCTGAGATAATTATCGGCGCCTTCCACAAAATACTTTGGTGCGCCTGGTTCCTGCAGTTTCGTGCCCTTAACCTATCGTCACCCGGACGAGCAAACAGCACGGACTTGGAAGACCCACACGAAGACTGTAACAAGGGCTGACAAGGCAGACAAAAGACGGATTGCACTTGTGCGTCAATTCAATGCCGAGGTAGGCAGGTTGTAATGTCCGAACAGGTTAAAAGTTTAGAGCGCTGGATGGCAGCCACTGCTGCAGCGATGCGCGCACTATGTGCCTATTTTCCTGTCCGCGAGGCTCTCAGCAGTGCTGGCGAAGGTGAGCGGGGCCGCCTTTCCTCGAAGCTTTTCCCCTGTCAGAAAACTGACGAAAAATTATGTCAAGGATGGACTTTTATTTCTTCTGAATTGGGATTGGGTGCTCGGCCCGCTGTGTTGTGTCCGTGTGCTCGGGGTCAATCGACAGTTCTTCTGCCATTGCTGGAGTTGGCATCGGAGTTCTCTGAGGAATTTGTCTTTCCCGTTCATCAACCGTCTGCAGCAAATAAATCTTTTATCCAGGCCGAACACCGATCAGGGTTTCTTTTTCATATTTTGAATTGGATGCATTGGGCAGCGCGCGCAGGCTTTTCTGCGCGGCAAGAGGCAAATTGGATAGATCAATTTGTGGGTTTGCCTCTGGCTCCAACCCAGAGGCAGGCTTTGCGTTGGTGGGTGCGGCTTCTTGAGTTGAACCAATTAATGAACAACCAAGTTTTCACTTTGCTGACAAGGCGTGGTCTTCAGGAGCTCTACCGACAAGGGCAAATGGTTGCGGTTGCTGATGGCATTGAACGGCTCGGTGTCACCGAAAATTCTATCATCGTTCTGTGTCTGACGGGGGAGCCCCTCAAGGCCACCGGACAACACTCGCAGGCACTGGCTTGGTTTGAGTCTCTCATTTCTTGTGTCGATGATTTTGGTCTGGGTTTGTGTCTGATTGCCACCCAGCCTCTGCTGGAGGCTCCTTCACCAGAGTCCTCCTTCCATCGGAGTATGAATACTGAATATCGATGGAAGGTGCGTCGGCAAGCCCCGGAACAGGTGCAGTCTTTGGAACGAGTCTTGCGCAAGGGCAGCTGGGATCGTTTGATTGAATCGTTGGCGCGGGGCGATCGTCTTTTGAGCGCGCTCGGCGACTCGCGTAGGTGATTGAAAACCGCATGCGTTCCTCGGAAGCTTGACCGCAGCAGGAGTTCTCTGAAAATGGAGTTTATTGTCGGAGTTGTGAAGCAGATCCGCCGAGCATGGATTCTAATTTTCATCGTTGCGCCCCTACTGCTCTCGACTCTGGCGGGTATGTGTCTGCTCGAAACTTGGTACCTCGGCTATCTGATGGAAGCCTTTTCCCAGCCGCTTAGGTTCGCTTTGCTGCTCGTCTCGGCGGTTGTTCTCTTGCTTTTTGTGAACCTGATTCTCGCTGTTCTGTGTTTGCAGTTGACCGAGGCGGCGCGGGCAGCGGGTCTGGCAGAAACAGTCGTTCTTCTTATTCTTGCCGTTTCGTATGCTCTCATTCCGCAGCAGCAGTTCATTCAGCCTTTATTATATTTGGCGACGGGAAAAACTCTCTCGACTATTCTTTTTGCACGTTTCTGGCATGCGAAGTTCAGAGTTTTCCGCATGCGCTACAAAGAATCACCCACAGCTCGCTTTTTTCTTACCGACAGGAGGCGCTTTCTTAGCTGTATCTGGGTTCTTCTGGGAACCTGGTTCATTTCAATTTTGGCCTTTGCCCTTGCCCTGGTTGTCAGTCAGACCTTTCTGGAGCTCCAGGGTTGGGAGGGCCTTGGCCTTTTGCTTACTTTTTTTGCCTTATTCTGGATTTTCGTGCGTAATCCGCACTCCCATGCAGAAGTCTGATTTCATACTTGACTCGAGAGCCCTATTGCGGCTAGTGGTCGGAGTCATCCCCAGGGTGCTTAGCTCAGTTGGTTAGAGCGTCGCCCTTACAAGGCGAGGGTCTGGGGTTCGAGTCCCTAAGCACCCACCATTTTTTTTTGTGTCAAATATTCCCTTTTTCATTTTCATTCCGACGCACTATGCTGAGACGGCGCAGCAAGGAGTCCAGTCGTGCAAAAAGAACCAATTATAAAAATCAAAGGCGGCACAAAGCTCACAGGTGGCAGGGTTGCAATTGCTGGGAGCTCAAATCAGGTTACCAAGTGTATCATGGCAGCCATGCTTACTGATGAGCCGGTGTTGATCAAAGGAGCTCCTGAAGTCAACGAACGCCGCATGGTTGAAGATCTTTTTGCTGCTCTCGGTGGGCAGGTTGAGTATCTCGATGAAAAGACCGTTCGTCTCACTGCGCGAACTATCGACAAAAATCACCTGTCACGGCAGCTGTGTGAGAGAAACCGGATAGCGATTTTGGCTGCGGGTCCACTGTTGCATCGCTTCAAAACGGTCACGATCGCAGCGGCGCTTGGGGGCGACAAAATTGGCAAGCGACCGGTTGATTTTCACATCAAGGGTCTCCAGGACATGGGTGCCACAGTTGTTATAGACAACGGTCAGTACCATATGAGCGTTGAAGACGGTCTTCATGGCGCGCACATTGTCATGCCCTTCCCGAGTGTCATGACGACCGAAAACCTCATCATCAGCGCGGTGCGTGCCAAGGGTCGAACCATCATTGAAAATGCAGCGATCGAGCCGGAGATTCTTGAACTGGTCAAAATGCTGCAAAAGATGGGTGCGGACATTGTGATGAACGCTAACCGTACTTTCGTGATCCAGGGCGTTGAGAAGCTACGTGGCTGCGAGCTACGGGTCATGCCCGACCGCAATCAGGCGGTGTCGTTCGCCGTCGCTGCGCTTGCGACGGGTGGCGACGTTCTGATTGAGAAAATGCCACACGATCCGGTGTATAGCTTTTTGAACTACATTCAGCGCATGGGCGCCGAGTTTCGCGTCAATTCCGAGGGAGTTTGGGTTTCAGCTCCCAAGAATGGTCGGCTCAAGTCCTCACATATTGAGGTGGAAGTGCATCCAGGATTCATGACCGACTGGCAACAGCCGTTCATGGTGCTTTTCACTCAGGCTGAGGGAACGAGCGTTCTGCATGAAACGATCTTTGAAGATCGTCTTAGCTATACTGCGTTTCTCAATCAGATGGGTGCCAAGATATCACTCTTTTCGTGTTGTCTGGGCGAGGCTCCCTGCCGTTTCAAGAACAGAAACTTTGTCCATTCAGCAATTATTCAGGGCCCCACTGCATTGCGTGGCGGTGAATTTAGACTACCCACCGACATTCGTGCGGGCATGTGTCTTGTGGTCGCCGGGCTAGTCGCTGAGGGTGAAACACGACTCTCAAATATTCAAGAACTGCAACGAAAATATGATCATCTTGTTCCAAAATTGAAGGCCATGGGTGCGGATGTAGAGCTCATTGAGCCTTAAGAGCGCTTCCCTTATTGAGCTGACTTTTGATCGCTCGGTCGACCACTTTTCCGAGTGATTCGATTGGTCTTTGCTGCCCAAGGAAATTCAAATTGAGCCCGATCGTCCAGGTTGCCATCCGCTCCATAACATCTCTGTCTTTGAATCGTTGCAAGGTGACATCGAGACAGTCCTGGATCCCTAGAAACGTGATCTTCTGAAGGGTGCTGTATTCAAGCTCCTCAGACAGTGCTGGCTGTGGTTTGATGTTTCTTTTGTACTGTGCCTGGATTTTGACCCAGGCTTTGGGCTGATAAGAGGCATCAACTCCCCACAAATCTTCAGCCGGGTAAGTTCTGTTGCCCTGGGCGTCAACCAGTTCAGAGAGCACCCTTGAGCGGATCAAATTAACGTTGATTCCCAGAGAGCTGTTGTAATCGAGCGTTGCGATCTGTTCACGAAAACGATTCCAGGCTGGCTTCCAGATACGGGTCAGATTCAGGTTCAGGGGAAGCCAGGGTTGACTCGAGAGTGAGACAGTCCCGCTGACGTCTCCCCAGGGATCCGCGCTGACCGGGGTTTGTCCGGGTTGCAGATTCTTGTTTTGTTCACGGGCGGTGCGCATTGCCTCAAAGTTGTAGCTTGTTCTTGCGCTGAAACCGATGGGCTGAGCAGAAATTAGGTTCACACGGCGCCAGGAAGACGGCTTGGGTGTGAGAATTTCCGTGCTTTGATCGCTGCGTTGCTCTGTGAGTTCGAGTTCGTATTTGTCGAGCTCCTCTTGCGCCCAGTTCAAGAAAACGGACTGAGTATTTTTGTTTTGGAAGGTCAGTTCGTAGAGCTGCTGGTTCGGTTCTGTATTGTTGGGGGTTGGTTGAATTCCAAGTTGCTTGAAGACCACTGCAACACGGCCGGGAGAAGATAATTCCCCACCGCTGCGTGTTGTTTGGGTGTCGTTTCTATCTTGCACCCGAAATTCGTCCCTCAGAAAATTCAGATGCGTGTGAAAGCCGAACTCCAGAGTCTGAATGCGTGCGATGTTGTCGGATGCATAAAATGTTGAATAAATGTCTGGATAGTTGTTGGATCTGTTGACCACAGGGACCCAGCGCATAGATGCGAAGGGTGTGATCACATGACGAAAGCGGCTATCACCCGTCGCCTGCTTGCGGTTCAAAAACTCTGTGAAGAGTGGAACGTCTGAAGTCAAATCAAATGCGGGGTGGTTGAGTTCACCTTTGAAATCTTGTGTACGGTATTTTACAAAACCGAATTCGCCACCAAGACGCAAATTGACAAATCTGTTCTGCGAGAGGGGATATGCAAGTCGCAGTTGCGACTGTGTCCTTTCTCCTGTGCGGGGGCCGTTGGTTGTCGCTTCAGCAGTTGAAATTTTCTCTTCAATTTTTTCGTAGTTTGCTTTGCCCTCGAGCGCTAAAGCGGTTTCACCGAGGTTTTTTGGAAAGAGCGTGAAGTCGACCCTTGGAATGCGGGTCGTGGTGTTTTCAGAGCGGGTCAGGAAGACGTCTTGTGGTTTTTGCGCGCGTGCGGTCAGTGCAAAGTGCTCACCTGAATGTTCGAGTGCCGCCTCTTGCCAGAGAAAGCGTTTGACGACGAGCTGTGGTGTAAACAGATCTTGTGCAGCACCCGGCTCTTTGGTGATGTCTGAAAAATAGCGCTGGTCACTTGCACGTTCGAGGTCAAATTTGAAGGTTGTGCGTTGTTCAAGGGGCAAATTGCTTTGGGCTGCCCAAGCCCAGCGCTGCTGCGCAGGTTGCCCTTCGGCAGCTTTTTGCTTCAGGATTTCGCCCCGTAAATTGGTCTGACTCTGTTCAGAAAGTGCGGCCCGGACCTCGAGTTCTGCCTTTGGGCCTCTTTTACTGAAGTAGGTGAGTGTCAGGGTTGAGTCGGCTGATTCACCGAGGGTGAGATAGTAGGGAACTGATGCGGCATCGCCTGCCCGGCTCAAGTAGAATGATGGAAGGAGGAAGCCGGATTGCCTCTTGGTTTTGATAGGCATTTTGAACCAAGGGCTATAGACAATTGGAAAGCTGACAACTTCGAGCGTGCTGCCATAAAGCGTGATGTATTCATTGGGCTCAACCAGGGCATGGGCTGCGCTGAGACCCCATGCAGGATCATCTCCAGGATCACATCGGCAGGTTGTGAGTGAGGCTGCTTCAACGTCGAGATTCTGATTTGAATTTTGAAAGACTCGACGTGCACGCATCGATAAATACCCGGGGACTTTCTGAAGGCCGGCTAGCTTTTTTGCTAGCTCTGGATCGCGGGTTGCAAATGTGCGCACGGCCTCACGCCGATTTTCCAATCTTAAGCGTGCATCTTCCGGTAAGTCGCGGAGAACGTCGCTGGGCTGGAACTGAGTTCTGACGAGTCGCTCGAGCAGAGTGGCATAGCGCCGGGTCATCTGTAGACGTTCGGTTGAGGCTGATTTGCGTTCAATAAAGCGCAGGTTTGCATATGCAGTACGCAGCTGCATCAACTCTTGTCGAATTTCATTGGCTCTCTGTTGGCGTGCCATTTCGAAAGCGAGTTCTGCACGTGAAAAGCCGAGAACTTCTTCTTTGACCTGGGCTTCAGTGTCGGCAGGGTCCGCATAGATTTCGACATCGTCCATGCGTGCTTCGTTGGTCGCCTCGTTGATGAGAACCCTTGATGCAGTGATACGTTCTTTGCTGCGAACAATACGGACTCCGCCTTCGGCGATCACAATACGCTGCTTTTGGTTATATTCGACGTGGTCGGCGCTAATAAAAATATTGCCGAGCAGAAAAAAAGCATTGCCCTTTGCCTTAAGATAACCGGTTTCTTTGTCGAGGTTTATTTCGTCGGCATCATAATAGACTGTCGAGCTGCCAATATTCAGTGATTGTGCCGATGCCGGCTGCTTGAAATAAGCGGTCTGCATCAACGCCGACAGTGCGAGAATATTGTTCAGAATTCGTGCCCGTATGCGCGCCTTGGTTGTCATAGCGACGCGCGACCTTGTTCGGGAAACACGGGTATTGAGAGAAATTCCATGGCCTCGCCTAAAAGAGTTATCGAACCCAAGATAAAGAGGCTGCCCGAGCTTAATTGCGCACTCTTCAGCCCCTCTGTCAGAGCCTCGGATGAAGAAATGTGCGCTTTAACCTGTGCTGCCCTCATTGTACCGGAAATATATTGTATCAGGTCGTTGACCTGAACGGCACGAGGGCTTTGAGTTTGTGTCAGATGGATTGTGTCAAATGCTGGGGCAAGTTGTTTCAGGACATCTGGCCAGTCTTTGTCAGCCAAGGTTGCGTAGACGAGAATGCGCGGATGGGGCAGTTCCCGCAGTTGTGGCCTGTTTTTCAGTTGCTGCAGTAGATAATTGACACCGTGTGAATTGTGGGCGGCATCGAGCATGACCTTAACGCCTGCGACTTCGCGGACGTCCATGCGGCCTGGCCAAAAGTAATTACTGCATGCGCGATTGAAAATTGATTCCGTAACTTTTGGCCCGCCTGCCCTGGCAAATTCCTCGAGTACTGTGAGTACAAGGGCTTCTGATGTACGGGTAGGATCTGATTCAAATTCCACGAACACTGGGCGCGCACCTGTAATGGCAAGCGCTTGCGACAGGCCTTCTTTTGCGACTTCGCTTATACTTCCAACCACAAGCGATTTGTTCCTGCGCGAAACGAAGCTTTTCTCGAAGGCTATGGTTTTTTCTGTTGGCCCAAGCCACTCAGTGTGATCAAGACCTACACTTGTGAGCACGGAAACCCATGGGCTAAGTACGTTTGTCGAATCGAGTCTCCCGCCTAAACCAACCTCGCACACAAAGACGTCGATTTGTGCAGACGCAAAAACCTCGAAGGCGAGAGCTGTCATGAGCTCGAAGAAAGTGGCGTCTGGGAGGCGGATTTTTGCGGCCTCGAAAACATGACGCGCTGATTCCAGGAAGGTCTCCTTCGAGATGGGAACCCCGGAAATTCGAATACGTTCTGTTGGTGATAGAAGATGAGGAGACGTGTAGAGAGCTGTTCTGTATCCAGCTTCCCGGAAGGATTGCTCGAGAAGCGCGCAGGTTGTGCCCTTTCCATTGGTGCCAGCGACGAGGATTGTGGGTATGCGGGCGAGCCTGTCTAGTGTTTCCTTTGATGCAAGCACTTGCATGCGGTGAGAGCCAGGCTCGATGTGACCCCGTACTCTTGAAAACAGAGCATCAATTGTGGCTTCAAAAGAGGAGAAATCTGGCAGATCCGGATTCATTGCTGACTTGTTAGATCGCGCGGCTCGCACAGGACTGCAAGAATTCGGTTGATCTCTTCCTTCATTTCTGACCGTTTGACGATTCGGTCAACCATTCCATGGTTGAGCAGGAATTCAGCGGTTTGGAAGTCATCGGGAAGCTTCTGACGGATGGTGGTCTCAATGACACGCCGACCCGCAAATCCGATTGTTGCCTTTGGTTCGGCAAGGTTTATATCGCCCAACATAGCGTAGCTCGCTGCAACACCGCCCGTAGTTGGATCGCACAGAACAGAAATGAATGGCAATCCTGAGTCGCGGTGCCTTGCAACAGCAGCGCAAGTTTTAGCCATTTGCATGAGAGACAAGAGTCCTTCGTGCATGCGCGCACCGCCACTGCTGCTGACCATGATTACGGGCATGCGATGGTTGCGGGCACGTTCAAACAAACGGCGAATACGCTCACCCACAACTGTACCCATACTGCCACCCATCCAGGTGAAGTCGAGCACACCAAGCCCAACCGGGCGTCCTTCAAGCAGGCCTGCGCCCGTAATGATGGCGTCGTAACGCCTGGTTTTCTTCCAAAGTGCTTTGAGGCGGTCGCTATAGGAGCGGCCATCATTGAATTCGAGCGGGTCGGTGCTCGATAGGTCGTGATCCCATTCGTAGAAAGTCTCGCGGTCAATGAGGAGTTCAACCCGCTCCTCCCCGGGAAGGCGAGAATGGTAGCCGCAACTCGGGCAAACCCGATGGTTCTCCTCGAAGTCTGTGGTCAAGACAATTTCGTTGCAGGAAGAGCATTTTTCCCAAACGCCGCTCGGGATGGCCTTCTTTTCAGAAGATTCTTGAAGGCGAGCAGGTTCTCTTAAGAGCCATCCCATGAAACTTTCCTCCGATTTAGACAGCGTCTTCTAACAAAGGCCCAGCATGAGGTCAAAATTTGGCACTGGGCAGCTCTGTTCAGAGCGCAGATGGTAAAATCCCCTCAGGGGGAAATCTGGGTGCCGGAAAGTCTTGAACATCTTGTCGCAGGAATTGCTCACAGCCCACAACGGGCCGACTTGCTTGCTGGTTTTATCGCTTTGTGTCGAACTGATAAAAATCCAATTCGGCAAGCAAATGCGTTGGTAAGTTGTGCAAATGCAATTCTCTCGGCTCAGCCCTTGGTTGCTCTCAAAGTGCTTCAGGTTGCATTGGCAGTCGCTCCAAAACACAGTGCTGCGCTCGCATTGGCCAAGGAAATCTTCAGACGGCGTGGACGTTGGGCGTCCGAGCAGCGTATCGCCGAACTCCTCAGCACCCAAACACATGTTTCCGCGCTAACGCCATTGCCAGATGACCTGAGGTCATCTGTTGTCGAAACCGCAATCAAAATTCCGGAGCCGCGAACCGAACAAATGACCGCTCCTGTTTTTTCTTCGGAGCCATTCACTGAATTGAAAGATCAACCAGAGCCAGAGCCAGTGCCAGAGCCAGTGCTAGAGCCAGT
>JBILKQ010000135.1:0-7549 GCA_044376655.1 Silvanigrellaceae bacterium | reverse complement strand
TCCGGGTGATGGTGTCGAGCAGATTGCCAATCTGCCTCTCGAGATGAGGGTCGAGGAAGACATCGTCAGCCACTTTAAATTGGCTTTCGGTGCTGATCACGACTTCATCACCCGCGTCTTCCTGACTGAGTTCCAGTGACAATCCGCGATAGCCGTTTTTCATTGCGTACTCCAAAGCGATGGAACCAAACCATCCTGCGTTCCATGTGAGGGGTATCGGCCCAGCCCAGGCCGGGCTGAGGGCGACATCTGCTGCGTGTGGTCAAATTGGCATCAGTGCAAACCTGTGCTATTCAAGCAGGTCTCCTGATGAGGCTGTGCAAAGAAGGGTTTTTTCAATCATGCTTGATATCTTCAAAAAATTTTTTGGCACAAAGAACGACCGAGAACTGCGTCGGTTGGAGCCGATCCTGCGGCGCATCAACATGATGGAACCCCAATTCCAAGCCCTGTCGGACGACGCGCTTCGGGGCAAAACAGCTGAGTATCGCAACCGTCTCAAGCAGGGCGAAACTCTCGAATCGCTTCTTCCTGAGGCATTTGCAACTGTACGTGAGGCCTCTCGACGGGTTCTCAACAAGCGCCACTTCGACGTTCAGCTCCTCGGCGGAATGGTTCTGCATGAAGGCAAAATCGCCGAGATGCGCACGGGTGAAGGTAAAACGCTCACAGCGACCGCCCCACTTTATCTGAACTCCTTGACCGGGCGTGGCGCGCACCTGGTGACAGTTAACGAATATCTGGCGAGCAGCCAGGCCGAAGAAATGGGACGCGTGTACAACGCACTCGGTATGAGTGTGGGTGTGATTACGAGTGGCTTGTCGGACCGTGATCGTCAAGAGGCCTATGCGTGCGACATCACCTATGGAACCAACAACGAGTTTGGCTTCGATTACCTTCGTGACAACATGAAGGTGCGCCTCGAAGATTTCGTCCAGCGTGGTCATAACTTCGCGATCGTCGATGAGGTCGACTCCATCCTGATCGATGAAGCCCGGACGCCTCTCATTATCAGCGGACCTTCGGATCAAACATCCGACAAATACCTCACTGCCAACGACGCTGTGCGCGGTCTACGCCGCGAAATCGACTACACGGTCGACGAAAAATCGCGCAGCTGTGCGCTTTCTGAGGAAGGCATCCACAAAGTCGAAAAACGCTTGGGTATCTCCAACCTTTACGATCCAGAGAACATGGAACTGGTGCACTGCATCAATCAAGCACTCAAGGCTCATGTGGTTTTCCGCAAAGACGACCACTACATTGTTCGCGACGGGCAAATCATCATCGTTGATGAATTCACCGGACGACTTATGCATGGCCGCCGCTACTCAGATGGCTTGCACCAGGCTCTCGAGGCAAAAGAAAACGTTCCTATCCAACAGGAAAACCAAACGCTCGCCACCGTCACGCTGCAGAACTTCTTCCGCATGTACGACAAGCTTGCGGGCATGACCGGTACGGCCGACACTGAGGCAGTTGAGTTCCATAAAATTTACAAGCTTGAAGTGGTGGTCATTCCAACCAATCGGCCTATGGTCCGTAACGACCAAGACGATGTGCTTTATCTTCGCCAAGGCGCCAAATTCAAAGCTGTTGCCGACGAAATTGCCGAAGCACACAAAGCTGGTCAGCCGGTTCTTGTCGGTACGGTGAGCATCGAGAAAAGCGAGCTGCTCAGTGATCTTCTCAAGCAACGCGGAATCGAACACAGCGTTCTGAATGCGAAGCACCATGAGCAGGAAGCGCACATTATTGCTCAAGCGGGTCAGCGCGGGCGTGTGACAATCTCAACCAACATGGCAGGTCGTGGAACAGACATCATCCTCGGCGGTGGTGTTGCTGACTTGGGTGGTCTCTACGTGATCGGCACCGAACGCCATGAAAGCCGCCGCATTGACAACCAGCTGCGCGGACGTTCAGGCCGTCAGGGTGACCCGGGCAAGAGCCGCTTCTTCCTCTCGTGGGAAGACGACCTCATGCGCCGCTTCAACAACAAAGCAAATCAATTCCTCATGGAACGCACCATGGGTGATGAGGCTTTGGCCGACCCAATGCTCACGCGGGTTATTGCCAATGTCCAAAAGCGCGTCGAGGGCTACAACTACGATCTGCGCAAGCATCTGCTTGAGTACGATGACGTGCTCAACCGTCAACGCAAGACAGTCTATGCGGCGCGCAATCAAATCCTAGCCAAGAGCAATGTACGCAGCATGTTGCTCGACGACACTCTCGAAGAACTGAGCCGCGCCATTGCCGAAGACTACTCCCCTGCAACTGGAGTTCCCGGTGAGCTCATCCTAATCGATTTTCCACGCCTTGAGCGAGCATTGTTCCAGCGCCTCAACACGGTGTTCAATTTCACGGCCGATGAGCGCAAAAACAATGAACTGACGCGTCTTGATTTCACGAACCTGCTGCTCGGCAAACTCCAAGCTGCGTATCAACAAAAAGAAGGTCTTTTTGGCGAAGAACAGATGCGCGAGGTTGAACGTTGGGTGATGTTGCAGACTATCGACCAGTATTGGAAAGATCACCTTCTGAGCCTCGACCACCTGCGCGATGGTATTGGTCTGCGCGGCTATGGTCAGAAAGATCCGCTCCAGGAGTACAAGCGTGAAGCGTTCGAGCTGTTCAAACGTTTGATTTCTGCCATCAAGATTGACACGCTCGAAACACTCTTTCGGCTCCAACCCAATCTCGCTGAACGTTTTGCAGCCGAGGCTGAGCGTGAGGCGCAGGAACGTGCACAGCGTGAGCTCTCAGGTGCTGCAGCGCTGCACGCAGAAGCCGATCTTTCCAACATGCCACGAGAAGATGTTGCGCCTGCCCAGGGTTCACAGCCGAGCGTGCGTGTCTGATTTCGTTTCAGCATGACCGGATTTTGATCACCCCCTCGTGGGAGAACCTAAATCAGATAAACACCTCCTGAGCTCAGGGGGTGTTTTTTTTCATGACCATCACCATTCATTCGGCCATCACCGTTGGTCTTCAGGTCATTCCTATCAGCGTGGAAGCTGCTCTCGGCAATGGTTTCTCTGGCCTGCAATTCATTGGCCTTCCCAACGACTACGCGCGGGATGCAAAAGAGCGCATCCGTGCATCTCTCGAAAGTATGGGAATAGCATTGCCAGCGCGACGATTGCTCGTATCCGTGCGGCCGAGCGAAACACTGAAACAATTCAAAACAGGCCTCGAGCATCTTGATCTTCCCTGTGCACTGGCTGTGCTCACGGCTTTAGCCCATCAACAAAATCCTCCACGCATTCCTTCTGGGTCACTCCGCTTGCTCGCAACCCACCTGTCTCGGAAGGAATTCTATTTTGCCGGACAACTCACCCTCGCGGGCGATCTCCTGCCCCTCGAAAACACCCTTCCGTTCGAAATTCTCGCTTTGCAAAAAACTGAAAAGCAGCAGGCATTTTGGTTCAGAATCCGAACCGACAAACCCACCTCTCATGCCATGAGAACGATCCAACCTGTGGCATCACTGCAGGAATGCGTGAAGCTGCTCATGTCCCCTCATCCTTTTTCGGCACAGAGCAATACCACGGGGCAAAGAATCGAACCCCTTGACCTCCATGCAACCCTCCCCGCAGCAACGAGCGCAGACGGTTGTGCAACTGGAGAAGCCCAGGCCCCCATCGAGCGCATTCAAAAAACTCTGGCAAAGTTTGAGCAGTGTCCGAGTATCGCGTTAGCACTTTCCATTGCTGCTGCTGGGCGACATCACATTCTTCTCGCAGGCTCCCCAGGCTGCGGTAAAACCTTTTCTTTGCGAAACCTCAAGAATCTCCTGCCGCCACTAACACCCCAGGAGCACATCGAGGTTGCACTCATTCAGAACCGTGAGCCCCTGACCATTCGCGAGCGCCCTTTTCGCTCTCCCCACCACAGCGCCTCAAGCGCGGCATTGTTAGGAGGATCGCTTCTTCAACCCGGAGAAGTCTCGCTTGCCCATCATGGCGTGCTCTTTCTCGATGAATTCGCCGAGTTTCCACGTCCAAGCCTCGAAGCTCTCAGAGAACCACTCGATGAGCGCAAAATCTCATTGTCGCGGGCACGTGGCCGGGTTGAACTTCCGGCAAATTTTATGCTGCTGGCAGCAACCAACCCCTGTGCCTGCGGATATGTCTTTTCACGTTCAGTCCAATGCCGCTGCCAGGTCGGTGCTCCCATCAAATACCAGCAAAAACTCAGCGGCCCATTGCTCGAACGCTTTTCTATTTTGCTTCTCTTTGACACCCTGCAACACAGCCCCACAACTGCTGCGGGAGGAGAGGAAGACTCAAACGCCCTAATCAGGTCGGTGAGCGAGCGTTGGTTCCAAGCCATCCAAAACAATCCAGCAGCCTGGGCGAGGCACTTCATCTCAATCCAGTCTGAGCTGTGGGAGAAAAACGTTACGACGACATTGAGCCCTGAACTGCAAGAACTGCTTGTGCAGCGCGCAACCCACAACAATTGGAGCACACGCAAGCGGATGCGCATCGCGGAACTGCTCCTCACATGTCAACGACTCTTTTCAGAACAGTTCACACTCCATTTAAACTCTCACCAACTTTTAAACCTTATCGAAGAACTTCGGACACTTGAGCAAACGCTGCAAAAGGGAGTTTATTTATTGACGCCTGGACATCCACTTCCACTCCTCAAGAAGACTCAAGAGAATAACGATACCCGGTTCAGCAATGGCATCGGGTGATGCCCGGCAGAGGGTGAAAGGGTTACTTATGGCAAAGACAATTCTGATTGTAGATGACGCGCAAACTGTCCGTCACCTGACCCGTTTTGCGCTCAGCAAGGGCGGCTACAATATCGTCGAGGCTGAAGATGGTTTGCAGGGACTCAAAGCTCTCGAGAAAAGTGCGGTGGACCTGATCATCACCGACCTCAACATGCCGAACATGAACGGTCTTGACATGTGCCGCAGTATCAAAAGTAATGAACGACTCAAGCATATCCCCATTTTCATGATGACCACCGAATCGAGCCAAGAAATGACCCTTCAAGGCAAAGAAATAGGTATCATGGCTTGGATTGTAAAGCCGTTCGTGCCAGAAAAACTTCTGGCTGCCGTGCACCGCGTCGTGGGTGGATAACGTAACACCCAACCGACTTGGTGATGGGGCCCTTTGGGCACCCTTTTTTGTATTGGAACAGTATTTATGGCGACCACTTTTGCACAGAAATTCAGAAATGTGAGCCGCCTGAGCCAGATCGTGAACATCCTTGGGCGCTATGGCTTTAGCAAGGAGCTCCGCGACACAGAACTGGCCTCCTACGTCACCGAGACTCCCCTTCAAGCTGAATCTCTGAATCTGGAAAACTCTCCTGATAAAGCTGCAACCGAACTTTCAGGTGCGCGTCGCTTGGCGCTCGCATTTGAAGAGCTCGGCCCAACTTTCGTCAAGCTCGGGCAGCTGCTGGCTTCCCGTGAAGACGTTCTTCCCCGTGACGTGATCATTCAACTCCGGCGTCTTCAGGATCGTGCCAAACCTGTTCCGATGGATGTGGTCCAGAAGATTCTCGACAAAGAATACAAAGGCAAAACCAACGAGTATTTTGAAGCGATCGAACCCACTCCACTGGGCTCAGCCAGCATCGGGCAGGTTCACAAAGCACGCCTCTGCGACGGTCGCGATGTGGTGTTGAAAATCCAGCGACCTGAAATTGAGTCCATCATCAAAACCGACCTTTCAATTCTCGCGGGTCTCGCATCTGTCCTTGAAGGGGCCATCCCGGAAATTCGTCTGCTGCGCCCGAGCGTAGTGGTCGAAGAATTGAAAAAATCCCTGTTTGCTGAGCTCGACTACTTCCGCGAAGCAGCAAACACGGAACGCATGCGTGCCTTCTTTGAAGACGACACAAAGGTTTATATCCCCGAGATACTGCGCAGCTACTGCACTCGCAATGTTTTGTGTATGGAGGCCATTTCGGGTCAAAAACTCACCCGCCTGGATCGTACCGAGAGCTACAACGGCCTTGTGTCCACAGGTGTGCGCGCTTTCCTCGACATGACTTTCAAACACGGCATGTTCCACGCCGATCTTCACCCCGGTAATTTCATCCTGATGGAATCGGGTCAGCTGGCTATCCTCGATTTCGGTTTGACCGCACGCCTGACGCGAGAAATGCGCGTCACCATGACCTATCTCTTTGTTGCCTTGGTCAATGAGGATACTGAAACCTTCTCGCGCCTCTTCATCGAACTCACCGAGGCACGCGGGGATGTAGACAGAAAAAGTCTCGAAGATCAGGTGCGCGAGAATGTCGACGCCGCCTTCAGTATGCCATTGAGAGAACTCCAACTGGGTAAATTGCTCATGCGTATCGCGCGCATTGCTGCAAGCCACAACGCACCAGTCAGTCGCGACCTTGTGCTCTTTTTCCGCGGCCTGATTGCCCTCGAGAGTTTCGGTAGAAGTCTCGACCCCGACTTTGAAGTTCTGCGTGAAACCTCCGACTATGCCAAAACCTTTTCTCAGGGAGCTTTAGCGCGCAATCTTTTCCAGCAGGACTCCCTGCTCATGGTGCGGGATTCCCAGGCTCTCATCCGGGAGCTACCCTTCACCCTGAGGATTCTCACCAAACGCCTGCAACAAGGCGATCTCGCCGCGACCCTGGAATCGCCCGACGTAAAACGCCTCTCCTCTGAAATCGAGCGCGCTGGGCAACGCCTCAGCCTTGCACTTATTTTAGGCGCTCTGGTGCTCGGAAGCAGCCTGCTGACTTTCAACCGCACCGGACCTTTGTTCGATTCTTTGGCAACTTTTGGGTTGTTGGGTTTTGGAGTTGCAGCATTGGTTGGGCTGTGGCTTATTGTCGCCATACTCAAATCTGGAAGGCAACCCGACTGATGCTCAAGCGGTCGCATTTCACAGTGGATCTGTGGTTTATCTTCGGCTCATTTTGTTATGGTGCCGAAGCATGTCCCGTTGCATGTCGGGGCGACAGCGTACTTCTCCGCATGAAAGCTCCTTCGCCCGCAGCCCAAGCTGAGATGCTGACCTTTTTCGAACAGATTGGCGACAAAGCCAAGGCACTTGTGCGCACCGAAGTCCGCCTTTTCGTTAACAGCAACCCCGAAGAGGCATTGGCGCAACACTGGGGCGAAGAACTCGTAGCCACGCTGCTCACCGACCACAAGCCGAGAGTGAACTCAACTGAACACGAACTGGATATCGAGCTTCTCGATGTCCGTGGCTTGACGCCCTCCGATCAATCGACATGGGTCAATCTTGTCACAGACATATGGCCCCAGCTTCCTGCCTGATGTACTATCGAAGAAAACCGTTTGTGAGGGGTAGGCTGTGCGATCAGGAGAAGGACGAAAGTCTTTTGCTGCATGGAGTTTTCTGCTTGCTGCAACGCTCTTAAGTTTCACCTCAACTGCGGTTCACGCTTCCGGCAAAGCCAAGCCGGAGATTCCGCTGGGTGAAGAAACATACGAACCCGCAGCGGCCCCCAAGAAGAGTACCAAAGCAGAGGCTCACGCGGCTGAAAAGCCTGACTCAGCTCCACATGGAAAAACGAAACCAACTTCCGA
>JBILKQ010000134.1:0-7570 GCA_044376655.1 Silvanigrellaceae bacterium | reverse complement strand
GGTGCGCTGGATGGATCCGACCACCGAGGCAAGCGTTGAAAAGCTCTGTGCCACTGGGGTCGAGCATATTCTGGTTTGGCCTGTTGCTTTTGTCTCCGACCACATTGAAACACTAGTTGAAGTTGACCTGGAATATGCAGAACTGGCGCATAAAAAAGGTTGTAAAACTTTTACGCGGGTAAAAAACTTCGACAGCGACGACGACTTTATTGCTTTTCTCGGACAGCAGATTTCTCGCGCTGCCCGCGATCTTCTCCTCACACCCTCGACTCCGCTGCTGCGCGATTTCCAGGAACGCGTGACAGGACCCTATTGCGCTGCCCAACCCGGCGGGTGTCTCTGCGCAAATTATTATCTCTCCGGTCGAGCTGGTCTTGAACGCGGAAAGCTATGGCCGCGCCTTGACGAAACAAGCAAAGTGTCGTCAACCTAAGCTAAAGTCCCCCAACAATGAGGCTTATATCTTGGCGATGAGCAGCGACAACTCTTTACAAAAATCAAAGCCTCATTCACTCGCCGCTGTACGTGTAGGCACAGATCTGGTGTCGGTCGCACGAATTGAAAAGTCGATTCAGCGCGAAAGCTTTTTGAAAAAAGTTTTTCATCCCAACGAAATCAAACAATGCAGCGGCAAAGCTCACCCGGCCTCATCTTATGCTGCTCGCTTTGCCGCCAAAGAGGCCTTCTTCAAAGCACTGGGGACCGGCCTCTACACCGAGGGCATGGGCCCTCAAGACGTCTGGATTGAAAACGAAGACAATGGTCGGCCACGGCTGTGTCTTTCACCCGCAGCAATGGCTCTTTTGCAGGCTCTGGGAACACAGGTCAGCACCGATGTGTCACTTGCGCACGATGCAAGCATGGCTATCGCAACAGTGGTTTTTCAGATCAACCCATAGGCAAAATAAAAAAAGACCCGTGAGGGTCTTTTTTGGCGATTTGGACTGCGGCAAAGCTGTGCTTCAAGTCGCTTTGTTTTTGACAAACCCAGCACGTTCAAGAAAGCGTGTTGAGTGACGGCTGTTGCGAAACTCAGGGTGTGCCAGCACATCCAGATGAAATGGAATGTTGGTGCGGATACCATCGATAATATATTCACGCAGCGCTGATTCCATTTTAGCCAGAGCTTGTTCACGCGTATCTGCATAAACGATCAGTTTGGCAACCAGTGAATCGTAGTGCGGAACAACGGTGTAACCATGGTAGGCGAAACCGTCGACTCGTACGCCGAAACCGCCTGGGACGCTGTAGTTGTTGATGAGGCCGGGCCACGGAGCAAAGGTCTTGGGATCTTCAGCATTGATACGACACTCGATCGCATGTCCTTTGATTTTAATGTCTTCCTGGCGGAACGGAAGTTTCTCACCAAACGCAACACGGATCTGCCACTGGAGCAGGTCGATGCCCGTCACTTGTTCCGTCACGGGGTGTTCAACCTGAATACGAGTGTTCATTTCCATGAAGTAAACGTTTTTGTCGTCGTCCATCAGAAACTCGACTGTTCCTGCTCCGTGATAACCAACCTCACGAGCCAGAGCGAGCGCGTATCCACCAACCTTTTCGCGCAATTCAGGTGTCATGTGAGGACATGGAGCTTCCTCAATTACCTTTTGATGGCGTCGTTGCACACTGCAGTCACGCTCGCCCAAGTGAATGACACTGCCGTGTTTGTCGGCCAACACCTGAATTTCCACATGGCGAGGATTCTCAAGATACTTTTCAAGATAGACTTCGGAGTTTCCGAAAGCAGCAGCCGCCTCGGTACGGCAATTGAGATAAGCCTTTTCGAGTTCAGCATCGTTGTAGACGATCTTCATACCGCGACCGCCACCACCACCACTGGCCTTCAGAATCACCGGATAACCGATTTCGCGCGCAGTGCGACGCGCGGTTTCCTGGTCGGGCAGCGCACCATTTGAGCCTGGCAAAAAGGGCAAACCAGCACGTCTTGCAACCGCACGCGCAGCCACCTTCTCTCCAAGGTCACGCATTTGCTCGGGTGTCGGACCGATGAAAGTCAATTCACATTTGCGAACAACATCTGCAAAGGCAGCGTTCTCGGACAAAAATCCATAGCCGGGATGGATAGCATCCGCGCCACTGATCTCGGCAGCTGCCATGATCGCAGGAATGTTCAGATAACTCTTTTTACTTTCGGCTGGACCGATACAGATCGATTCATCGGCCAACTTTGCATGGAGACTGTGCTTGTCGGCCTGTGAGTAGACAGCCACAGTTTTCATTCCCAGTTCACGGCAAGCCCGGATGATCCGAACCGCAATTTCACCTCGGTTGGCAATCAATACTTTTTTCATGGTGTGCTTGCCTCATCCAATGAATCAGGGGCGAATAACAAAGAGCGGAGTTCCGAATTCGACTGGCTTAGCATTTTCAACCAAAATGCCGACCACTTCACCATCGATTTCACTCTCGATTTCATTCATCAGCTTCATAGCTTCAACGATACAAAGGGTCTGGCCCTTTTTCACGCGCGTGCCGATGTCGACAAATGAAGGCGAATCTGGAGATGGAGACCTGTAGAACGTTCCCACAAATGGGCTGCTTACCGTAGTTCCTTCGGGAATTGCTTTGGGTGCTGCGGGCGCAGATGCAAGCTGTGTGGGTGCAGCTGCCGCCACAGGAGTAGAGACCTGAGCAGATGCAGAGCTTGACGTTGGAGCGAGAGCCGCTGCCGAGGCAGCAGAAGCCGAGCGGCCTGCAGCAAGCGCCTCAGGCGCATGCCCAACAGCCGACAGAGAGGAGAGAGCTGTCAGAGCACCCGCATTTTTGGCGAGCGCAATCTTCTCAGGGCCCGTCTCTGCCTGCACGACATCAACGCCATACTGCGCCATGAGAGCCATCAACTTTTCCACTTTGCCAAGATCGATCATACAGGAATTTCTCCGTCAGAATCTCAATCGGGATGAAGCAAAAAACGCGGACCAGTCAGCGATCCGCGCTTTGTATAAGGTTCACTTGCCTTTCACACTCACGCGGTCAGCGTAGGTGTTGTCGCGGGTGTCGATGCGAAGAATATCGCCCTCGTTGATATGGAAGGGCACCGAAACAACAAGGCCAGTCTCGAGCGTCGCCTGCTTGGAGCCACCGGTAGCTGTATCACCACGCACACCCGGAGGAGTTTCTACCACCTTCAATTCGCAGAAGGTATCGGTTTCACATGCGATGGGCTTTCCTTGATAGTAAAGGACCTTCAGCACGGAATTTTCAAGCAAGTAGTATTTGGTATCGCCAACGTAATCTTCTGTCAGGGAGATTTGCTCGTAGTTGGCCTGATCCATGAAATGGAAGCCTTCGGAGTCACGGTAGAGGTATTGCATGTTGCGCTCTTCGGTGTCCGGCTTGGCAACCTTGTCGCCGCTCTTGATGTTCTGCTCGAGAACCTGTCCTGTGCGGAGATTCCGCATTTTGGTGCGCGTGAATGCAGCGCCTTTGCCCGGATTGACGTGCTGGAAGTCGACAATCACCCAAGGATCATTGTTCATTTCTATTTTAAGGCCACGGCGGAAATCACGGGTTTCGTACATAGTCATGTGGTGAATCTCCTTCGACTGCCGGGTTATCACCGCTGCCGCCAAAAAGCAAACTCCAACAGCCCAACAACATGCTGTTTTCCAAGACAAACACATGGTTTAACATGATAGCACCGACGAACGAGAGGATTGCCGTTGCCTGGAAATGTGAAACCGTTGAAATTTCGTTTCAACGTCAACAAATGCTTGTGCACACTGTATATAATGACCCTGGCATCAGGCCTGGGCTCGAACCAAATCGCGTCAGCGCAACAAAAACGAGCAGAAAGTACAAACGAAACCGAGCCCCTGACCCCTACGCCTGAAACGCTTCGCAACCGACGCAGAACAACGCGCACAAACTCAGCCAATGAACCCAAAACGGCGGCTCCGAAGAAAGAAAGTGCAATAAGTCTCGGCAGCGGACTCTATTTCCCTATCTCCCGCCCGACAGCCTCACTCGCCTTTTCGGCAGTCGGTCGATTCACAGAACTAACACTACGGCTCGGTGGGTCTTACAGGTCCTTGTCAAAAGAATTTTTAGGGGCCGCAGCCAGCGACGCGACCTACTCACAAAAAATCAGCAAAGCCGACGCCTATCTCTGGGATATGGATTTGGCTGTGCCGGAATTCACCATACTCCTCCCAGCGAATTTTTATGTATCCGCCACATCTTTCGCTCGCTACACGCGCTGTGTTTCCGAGTACACGACCAGCACCAACTCACCCCTTGTCTTCAGCGGCTGGTCATTGGCTGTCGGTGCTGGCGGACGTGGTGGATATCGATATCCCATCTCCGGTGATAAATTTTTTCTGGAATTTTATGGCGGCTTAATCTGGCCCTTATGGTCGAGCGGGGCTTCGGAAGTCGCTTATACCCCTGTTGATGTCGCAGCGACCCAAACTTTTTCGACGGCCGACCTTGATAACATTCTCGATTCACTGCAAGTCTATTTGAAAGATCTTTCTTACCAGGTCACCACAGAGGCGGGAATTCGCGCCGCATGGAGGTTTTGAAGTGTCTGCCCAGTGCACCACACACCTCACGGATTCTCTTCGCCCATGAACCACGCGTTATTGGCTGCTGAAATGCTCTCTATGCAGATGGACGGGCGCGACGTGCTCCAATCCGTGTCACTTGAAGTGCGTGAGGGCGAGTTTTTCTCGCTGCTAGGCCCCTCCGGGTGCGGCAAAACAACCCTACTGCGAATCATTGCCGGCTTCCTGCAACCCCTCTCCGGGCGACTCCTCTGGCTCGGAAATGATATTACGCGACTTTCACCGCAGCACCGCGACCTGAATCTGGTCTTCCAGAACTACGCTCTTTTTCCTCATCTCAACGTCTTCGAGAATGTTGCTTTTGGTCTACGCATGCAAAAGCAACCGGAAAACTTAATTCGGGAACGCGTGCAGGAGGCTCTGGCGCTGGTGCGCATGGAGAGGCACACGCTCCGCAAGGTCACTGAACTCTCTGGTGGACAACAGCAACGCGTTGCACTTGCGCGCGCGATAGCTCCACGCCCGAAGATGGTTCTGCTCGACGAGCCCCTGGGTGCGCTCGACCTCCAGCTTCGAAAAGAGATGCAATGGGAGCTCAAGAGTCTTCAACGCCAACTTGGCATGACGTTTTTATACGTCACGCACGACCAGGAGGAGGCCTTTGCGATGTCCGATCGCATTGCTATCCTCAACGCCGGAAAAATTGAACAAGTTGCCCCACCGGAGATTCTCTACGCGCAACCGTTCAGCCGCTTTGTTGCGCAGTTCATTGGCACGGCCAATTTTCTTGCCGTTGAAAAAGTTTCTGAGCGCAAAGTGCGTCACGCACCCTCGGGCCTCGAGTTTGAGCTGAATGAGCCAAAGTCGCAGAGCACGGCAGCAAACGTTCCACAACGCGGTGAATTGCTTTTCCGTCCGGAACAAATGGCTCTGCGAAGAAGCGCGCCAGGCGCCCTGCCCTCTCTTCCTGTGACCATCAAGATGCGCCAGTTTCTCGGAGCGACAGTGCGCTATCATGCCGAACTTCCTGGCTCCGACAGCAGGCTCTTGACTATCGATCACTCGTCGGTTGGGCACGAACTTTTGGCACCAGGTGAATCCGCCCATGTAGAGCTTGCTGCTGCAAATCTCTGTTTCTTCCCGGAGCGGCTCAATCAATGAAATGGTGGGGACTCCCGGCCAAAATTTGGATGAGCTGTTTCATCCTCTTACCCTTCGTTTGGCTGGCCGTGCTGAGCCTCCAACCCACAGCGGCGCTGCAGGGCAGCCGACATCTCGATTTACACCAATACTCGCGAGCACTCTCTCCCCCCTTCAGCAACATCATTCTCGACAGCGTGATGATGTCCTTTTTGGCAGCCCTGATGGTTCTACTCATTGCTCTCCCGCTCACGTGGAGCATTTCCCGTCTGCCCCGGAAAAAGAGAAACTTTTGGCTGGCGATGTTCACCATCCCTCTCGGGCTCAACTTCGTTGTACGCATTTACGCATGGTTCGTTCTATTCAGACCCGAAGGACTGCTTACAAAAGCTCTCTCTGCCCTGGGTTTTGATATTGCCCTTGTCAGTTCGCAGCTGGGCGTTTTCGTGGGGCTCGTTTATGGCTATTTACCTTTGGTTTTTCTGCCGCTCTATAGTGTTTTCGATAAACTCAGCCAGAGCCACATCGAAGCTGCACAGGACCTCGGTGCTAATTTACTACAACGCTGGTGGCACATTATCATTCCCGAAACGCGCATAGGACTTATGGCATGCTTTCTTTTTGTCTTCGTACCCATGATGGGGGAATACCTTGTCCCGCGTATGATTGGCGGCGGACTTGTGTCGACACTGGGAACCCAAATCGAAAGCCAATTCCTGGGCAGCGGTCGACCCAACTGGCCCTTTGGCGCAGCACTCAGCCTATGTCTTCTTGCAGCAGCAACCGCTGTGCTGTTGATCAGCTTTTTCCTCTTGAGCCGGCAAAAATCGGAGCGTAAAGCAGCATGGTCCCTCGACCTTTGAACATGAAAAAGCTTTTGTTCAACGCTTGGAGCTTAGCGCTTCTCGCCCTCTTGTATCTACCTGTGGGCTTTCTTGTCGTATATGGTTTTAACTCAGGTTCTTATGCACTCCGCTGGGAAGGCTTTTCGTTACGCTGGTATGCCGCGACACTTGAAAACCCAGAAATGCTCAGCGCACTGTTCAACAGCCTTCTCGTTGCAACCATAAGCACGGTGTTGGCTGTGACCTTGGGCTTTTTTTATGCTCTTTGGTCACATCGGCATGCACAGCACAAGCTCACGGGCGCGGCCGATTCGCTCATGAGCCTGCCCTTGTTTATGCCCGAAATTGTTATCTCGATTGGTCTCCTGGTTGTCGTGGCACAAATTCTCCGACCCAGCGCGGATCTGCTCGGGATACCCATCAGCTCGATAACATCGATTATACTTGGTCACACGACTTTGGCCCTTGGTTATGCCTCATTGGTGCTGCGCAACCGTTTCAGGCACTACGACCAGCAACAGGAACTCGCCGCAATCGACCTGGGAGCCACGCGCTGGCAAGTTTTCTTCCAGGTCATGCTTCCCCAGCTGATGCCTGGCTTTGCTGCGGCATCGTGTCTTGCGTTTGCAGTGTCACTCGACGACTTTTATGTGAGCTACTTCCTCTCCACGGGCGGAAGCTCACTTCAAACCTTGCCTATCTTTATCTGGTCGCTCCAGGGTCGTCGGGCCATGACACCAGAAATCAACGTGGTATCATCCCTGCTATTGTGCATTGCAGTGTTATTTTTTGCAGCGGGTCTGCTGTTAAGCCGGAGCGAATCAAACCAATCGTCTCCGGAAAGGAGCCATAAATGAAAAGCGGTAAAATTTTGCTTGCGGCGGTTGGTGTTTCCACTGGGGTCGGTTTGGGACTGTTCGCCCTCAAAAACAAATCATCGGGCCAACGCACCCTCCATCTGTACACATGGAGCGACTACATCGACAAACAAGTGCTCGCTGAATTTGAGAGAAAATACAATGCACGCGTGAAAGAGGAAAATTTCCCCAGCAACGA
>JBILKQ010000133.1:0-7659 GCA_044376655.1 Silvanigrellaceae bacterium | reverse complement strand
CAGCATGGGCTACAAATATTTCGCTTTGGGACAGCAAAATTCCAAAAACCCCGTATCTGTGACCACGGCTGTGATGAGCAAGTATCCAATCACGTCGAATTCAAACCTTGATTTTAATATGAGTGAAGGTGGCAAAACCTCAGATTCTTCTCATGAAGATACAGCTACGGAAGCCAGCTCCTCGGCGCGCGATCCGCAAGTGGTTACTATAGATGTTGAAGGCAATCCTGTGCGCTTGTACACGGCTCACTTCAAAAGTCGCCGCGGCGACTTCGCGACTGGTGAGAGCATGAGACTCGCAGCCGCTGAGCTCATCAAGAGCGACATCGAGAAACAGGTTCAAGCCAACGCAGCCCTGGACGTGCTCGTGATGGGTGATTTTAACGCCAATGAAATTGAACGTCCGCTGGTCGAAGGCCTTAAAGCAATCGATGACAAAAACGTCTTCAAGCGCGACTCCAGCGACGATCGCATGTACAATTTTTGGTTCGAGCTGCCTTCCGCTGAACGTTGCTCCTACATGCACAGCGGCTCGCTGCAATGCCTCGACCACATACTCTCAACAGCCTCCTTGTTCGACGGCAAGGGTATCGACTTCGTTGAAGGTTCGTTCCAGGTTGTTGGGCACAACGGCGGTGAGGCAGCCAGCAAAATGATGAAGTCCGATGGACGTACACCATACCGCTGGGGCATGCAGAAGTCCGACCGTGGCTCACGCTTCACCGGCACTGGCTACTCCGACCATCTTCCTCTTGTTGCCACCTTTAAAATCGCTAGCCGCTGCAAAGCAGTTCGCTGAACGCGATAGTTAATTTACAATCCTGTGCAGTCCGATTATGCATTGGCGTAAGAGGACTGCACAGGTGTCTTTTTTTGTGTCACGACTAACTCATGTTACCGCCTGAAATTTCCTTGTTTGCAGCGCAACAAGTAGCCGAGCAACAGCTCACGAAATCAGCGGAAAAGGAGTGGCCATGCGCAGAAAACCACGCAAGATTGCCAGCCGAAAACGAAGAAAGAAACGCGAAAACTACACCGACGACGAGACCCCAGCGCCCGATTCACTGGAGAAACTGCCTCCGATCAACCGCAGGGACACTCCGTCGAACATTGACCCTGGGGTTGCACATTGTCCGAAGGCCACGAAGAAGAGCTCCTGAAAAGCATTGAAGTCACAGAGGCAAAAACCTGTCCCTGCGGAAACACCCATCGCAGTCATTTGGTTAGCCAGATTGGTGAGTACACGGGCTGGGGCTGGTTCTGGGTTCTTTTCGGGGTGACAACCGAACCTATCCGCGTAAAGTTTGTCTGTCGAAAGTGCCAAACCATTGTGGGCGTTAGTGAGGACAAGCGAATTCTAAGGCGCGACGTTTAGAGCTCTCCGGCCCGAGCTCGTTTCCTCAGTTCGGCAGCCTTTTTGCGGATACCTTTCTTCTCCTCATCGCTCTTCTTTTCCCAAACACTCCACATCATTCCCATGCGACGCGCGAATGACGGGCGGCTCGCCTGGTTTTCTTTCGTGGTGGCTATAAAATCCCAATACATCGCGTTGAATGGACAGGCATCGCTCTCCAAAGTTTTCTTTGGATCGTATTTACAGGATTTGCAGAACAGACTCATTTTGTTGATGTAGTTAGCCCCAGAAACATAGGGTTTGGTTGCAAAAACCCCACCATCAGCAAATTGGCTCATACCAAGTACGTTGGGCGTCACGACCCATTCATAGGCATCAAGATATACCGCCCAAAACCAACGATTCACCTCGTGCGGATCGACATGTGCAAGCAGCGCAAAATTCCCCAAAACCATAAGGCGAGTGATGTGATGCGAATAGGCGTGCTGCTTGACGTGGCCAACAACTGAACCCAAGCAGTTCATTTGAGTCGGGTGCCCCCAATAAAGCGGCGGCAATGGCTCAGTAAAGCCGAAAAAGTTTGCCTGCTTGTAGTCTTCACGATGCCGCCGATAAATTAACCTTAAAAACTCACGCCAGCCCAAGATCTGTCGAACAAAGCCTTCCCTCGATGCGAGTGACACACCCTCAGGGGCAGCTTCTGCCGCCTGCAGGATCTCGTGAGGAGAAAGAATTTGAAGATTCATCAGCGGTGACAATCCAGAGTGAAACAGACCCACTGAACCAGCGATCATGGCATCTTCATATGGACCAAAAAGATCCAATCTTTTTGAGATAAACTCTTTTAAAAAATGACGCGCTGAACTCGCATGAGTGGGCAGTGTGGGACGCTTGAATACTCCGAAGCGATCGGAAGGGAGGTGCTCACGCAGACGCTTCTCCACCTCAGTATAGATTTCAATGTCAGTGCTATCGCACCAATCCCTCTCTAAAAAATCAGAGGGAGGCTGTTTATCCCAAGCAGCAAGAGGCGGACGCCGATTGTCTTCGTCGAAATTCCATTGCCCACCGAGTGGCTTGCCGTTGTCCATAAGGACACCATGCTTGGTGCGCATGGCCCTGTAAAATGTCTCCAAGAGATAAGGAGGCTTTGCAGGCAGCATTTTATCATCAGCGAGAAAAAACTCGTTAGGATAAACGATACACTTGCTCTTCAGATCCGCCTTTAACCAATCCAGTGCCCTTGGCTCACTTGGTTCCACCACATTAATCTCATCGGCTCCATATGAATTTATGACCTCGGTGAAGGTTTGTGGCGAGAACTCTACATAATCGAGAGGCGCAGAGATTTCCTTGCTTTTCGTTTCCAAAGCGAACCGACGCATGCATGAAAAAACATACATCAATTTTTGTGGATGATAGGGAAGCCAGTCGGCGCGAGGAAGAGACTCGATCATGAGGAGCCGATCGGTTTCTGCATTCATCTTCATCTGCAGAAAGGGATGGGATTCGCTCAATTGATCGCCTAAAATGAGGAAAATGCGCTTGATGCCCGTCTTCTTCATCACAAAAACCTTATTTCTATACTTTTTGAATCATGAACAGCTGAGTTTGATGCGAGATTCTTTTTTTTCCAAATCTTGTTCCGGAAAAAAGCATCTATTCATTTCAAAAAGGGATGAGCGCACAAATGGAAGTGTCTTCGCCCCGGTCGTAACATGCCGGGGAGATGCGGGGTTTTTAGCTCGACATCTTACGCGAAAGGGAGGAAAACTCATGAGCACACAAGAGCAAGAAGGCAAAGAGTACACTCGCACAGATGTGAGCAAGCGTCCCTCGGGAAAAATGACCGTAGAAGAGGCAGGTCGCAGAGGTGGCGAGCGCACCGCGCAGACACGTGGCCACGAATTTTACCAGTCTATTGGGCGCAAAGGTGGTGAAGTGGTGAGCAAAGACAAACAGCACATGGCAGCCATCGGGCGAAAAGGCGGGGAGGCTGTCAGTCGGGATCGGGCACACATGGCGCTCATTGGTCAGAAAGGTGGTGAGGCCCGCAGCCGCCACTTCAAGAAACAACAGCTTGAGAAAAAGAAACTTCAGGAAGCGCAGGAGAAAACTCAAACAGCCCAAACTGCGGAGGGAGCAGCTGCACACGAATTCAGCAAGCCTGCTGCTGGCGAACAGGAGAAGGCGGGTTGACGTCGAGTTGACGCAAGAAGCGCCACCCAAACAAAAAAATGGCCCATTGACCAATATTTAAGAGCTCTTCCGGTGCTGAAATCTGGCCCTAGGCTGCTTTGCAGTTTGGGGCCATTTGCGTTACCGTTTCGCCCGGTTCGCTTGCCACGGGCTGTGGCGGCAACCGCAAGAACAGACAGATTTCCAGCAATGGTGGAGACCATATTCCATGGCAAGTTCTGCGACACCCTCGAAAGCATGGCTGAGCGAGGTCGAGCTTCTCGACATCGCCCTCGAAAAACCCGAACAAAGCGCCTCAAACCTCGCCTCTCCAGGGTCTGATGCTGCGGCTCCAGTGAGCGCTGGGTCCAGCAATGTGGAACAGCTCATCCAACAAGGTCTGATGTCAACTCTGCGCGGCGGTCTCGACACCGCAGTGCCATGGTTCCTTGGACAAATGCCTCCGCTGTACCAGTACATCACACCTCGCGAAGAACGCCTGGAGCATCTGACCGAGATCGTCTCTGGAAAAGTTCTAACCCATGGCCAGCAGATGGAGCGCTGGAACAGCCAAAGCAGTACCTCAACAATCATCGCCTCCGGCGAAGAAGGCATGGCGGCTGTTCGCCTGGCACCACGCCTCGGACGCGAAAACGCAAAGTTTGTTTCGTATTTCCTTTCAAACGACAAACGCGTTGCCATTTGCTCAACTGTTCAGTCTGCATACAAGACCGGAGCACAATGGGGCACTCCTGAGCGCCAACAGAAGAAAGCAGCGGTGCTGCATGCTCTCTCCATGAAGCCCACGGGTGAGGTCGAAAATTATTTGAATTGCATCGATGCCGACACACTCGAGCGCACAACATCCAAGATGCTCGCAATCGGCTTCTCAGCACTGAAGTATTGCCAGGAAAACGAAAATGCATACGTCAACCTGACAACCCTCGACGACGCAAACGAAGTCTGTTTCCGTGTCGATATTGGTCTCAAGGGCTTTCCTCTCACAGCCGGACTCGAGAACGTAATTGGCATTCTCAACCGATACAGCTTCAACGTGCGCCGCTCTCTGGGCTTCGAAGTGCGCCTCTCCGACAACCAACAGTTCGCGGTTCTGCAGATCGTCGCAGCTCCGAACTCGGGAGAGAAGGTTAACCCAAATTCAACGACCTGGGGGCGCGTCATGAAAGCGCTCAAGGCGCTCAATTACGTTGACCACGGCGACGAGTTCTCTGCACTTATGCAAGGCAGCAATCCACGCAGCCTCAACGAAACAAACCTGATTCGTGCTGTTGCGAACTGGTCACATATCTTCCTGACCAAGGCGAACCCTTACTACTACGCGCTCGATCGGGTCTCCAAAGTCATCGTCCGTAATGAAGCATACATGGAACAGTGCATTCGCTATTTCCGTGCACGCTTCGACCCACGCTTCGATGGCGATCGCAAGAGTCGCTCGGCCGAGGTTTCTCGGATCATCGAGAGCATGCTCGTGGACATCCAGGACGACGTTGAGCGCAATATTCTGCGTGAAGGATTCAACTTCCTCCAAAACATTCTCAAAACCAACTACTTCCTAGTTTCAAAGGGCGGACTCTCTTTCCGTGTTGATCCCAAGTGCCTCAACAAGGAATTCTACCCCGAAACGCCGTACGGTATTTTCTTTATCATTGGCCGCGATTTCCGCGGATTCCAAGTACGCTACCGCGACATCGCACGCGGTGGCGTTCGTGTTGTGATGCCACGCACGCCCGCTGACTACGACAATGCACTTGCCGGAGTCTTCGATGAAGTGAACGGCCTCGCATATGCTCAGCAAATGAAAAATAAGGACATTCCCGAAGGCGGTTCAAAGGCCGTGTTCGTGGTGCGTCCCGGTGGCAACCGTCACCTTGCGGTGAAAGCCGCAGTTTCTGGTCTGCTCGACCTCATTACGCTTGACCCCAAAACCGGCAAATTGGCCGATGGCATCATTGATTACTTTGGCCAGGAAGAAATCATTTATCTTGGTCCCGATGAAAACATGACCGATGACCTCATCGTTTGGGTGATCGAACACGCTCTCTACCGTGGCTACAAATATGCCTACGCATTTATGTCGAGTAAGCCCGACTTCGGAATCAACCACAAAACCTACGGCGTGACTTCCGAGGGTCTGAATGTTTATCTCGACAACGTGTTGCACTATCTCAAGCTCAACTCGCCGCAATCCACCTTCCGCGTCAAAATGACCGGCGGTCCCGACGGCGATGTTGCCGGCAATGAATTGAAGATCCTGCACCGCGAGTATGGGGAACGTGCGCGAGTGGTGGCCGTCGGTGATGGCTACGGAGCAGCGTTTGATCCCAACGGCTTGAACTGGGAAGAACTCCTGCGCCTTGTGCGCGAGAGTCGATCAATCGTTGAGTTCAACAAAGAGAAGCTCAGCGGAGACTCGAAAGCCTTCGTCATTTCCGCCGACACGAAAGAAAACATCAAAGTCCGCGACAATCTTTACGCAAACGTTGAAGCAGAGATTTTCATTCCAGCGGGCGGACGCCCATACACGGTCAAGGAATCCAACTGGCAACGTTTCCTCAAGGCCGACGGCTCACCCAGCTCACTTGCAATTGTGGAAGGCGCAAACATCTTCTTTACGGCCGATGCGCGCAAGAAATTGGTTCAAAGCGGAGTTGTGGTCATCAAAGACAGCTCAGCTAACAAAGCTGGCGTGATCTGCTCCTCCTACGAAATCATCGCATGCCTCACACTGTCACCTGAGGAATTTGCTGCCCTGAAGACCACGTATGTAAATCAGGTGGTACAGATCCTGAGAGACAAAGCAGACAAAGAGGCAAAATTGTTGTTCCGCGAATGGCACAAACGCGGTCACGAAACCAACCTGGTAGACCTCAGCTACGAAGTGTCTGCGGAAATCAACAAAGCTAAGGACATCACCCGTGAGCGCCTGAACCGCCTCTCGGACTCCGAGCTTTCAGCAGAGAAGTTCAATTTCATTCTGTATCAGCACTGCCCGCAGATCCTGGTTGAAAAATACCGCGACCGGATTGTTTCGCGTCTGCCGCGCGCACACAAGATCGCTATCATGAGTGCGTATATGGCAAGCCACCTAATCTACAAAGAAGGTCTGAAATGGCTCGACACCCTCGACTCAGAGCAGGTCTTTAAAATGGCTCTCGAGTATATTGATGCCGAGCAGGCAGTGGATCGCATGATCGTTGAAGTGACCAACAGCACCTTGCCCGAGAAAGACAAGCTGCTCGCGATCCTCAAAGCTGCTGGTGCAAAGCAACTCGCAGCAAGCCGGATCTAACCTTCGCGCAGAGAGGGAACTCAATGAGCTCAGACGAGAGCACTGGCTTTGTTTCTGAGAGTCTTTCGGCTCTAAAACCAACCCTTCGGCCTCGTCTGTTCTTCATGCTCTGCCTGTTGGCAACAGCATGGGTTCTGTTCCCACTGCTCCCTCCTTTGCTAACCGGAGCTGTGCTCGCGTTTCTGAGCGAGCCCATCACGCGGTGGCTGCATTGCCGCTTCAAGGCACGCCGTGGTTCACTGGCCGCAACAAGCCTCTCGCTTTTCACCATTCTCCTCATTGCAGGCCTGTTTCTCTTGCCCTTCAGTGTTGTGGTGATCGGGACTCTCGAGCGCATCTCTGAAAGTGTTCGAGCGCTCGCTGGGGAAGGGTCCATTAACGACCTGATTCAAAGTTGGATTCAGCGTCTTCGTGTTCTCCCGGAAAGATTCTCTATTCCAGTAGAACCTGGACAGCTCAGTAACCTTCTGACTCAGGCTGCTCAAACTGCTCTGGGGTGGCTCGGTAACACAACCGGCGGCCTCGTTGCGCAAGCTCCTTCGGCGGTGTTCTTTGCTACGCTCGCACTCATCAGCTGGGGATACTGCCTTTGGAAGGGACGCTTTCTCCGCATTCAGGTTCTGCGATTCCTGCTGCCCTGGCCTGAGGAAAGAAGAACGTTGCGCACGACTTTCGCTGCGATGCTCAAATCGCTCGTTGCGGCGAATATCCTTGTTTCGCTCATTCAGGCGGGAATTATCGGCCTGTTCCTGGCGTTTACAGGTGTACCCCATGCATTTCTTTGGACCTCTTTGGCTTTCTTCGCCTCCTTCATTCC
>JBILKQ010000132.1:0-7718 GCA_044376655.1 Silvanigrellaceae bacterium | reverse complement strand
CCCAGAGCCACAACGCGTTGCACGCGTGCCCATTCATCGTCACGCAGATCGGCTTGGTCGATTTGGTCGAGCTCGAACTGGCAGAGATCCTGCTCACGCTTTTGCAGTGCCAGCTCTTTCTCGAGGCGTTCGATTTCAGCAACGAGTGTCCAGGCATTTTGCCAAGCAGTTTGGAATGATTCTCGAAGCTCTGTGGCTTCGACAAATTCATCTAGGTAGAAAGAGTGTGTTTCGGGGTTGAGGAGCTTTTGGTTTTCGAACTGACTGCTGATGTCAATGAGCTCGGCAGCAACCTCCTGCATGACCCGCGCACTAATTTGTGTGTCGTTCAGATAGCTGCGGTGTTTGCCATTGCGGTTGAGTACACGGCGCAACGTAATTTCATCGGGGGCTTCTTCGTCTTTCAGGCAACCATGGGTTTCGAATTGGCTCCAAACCTTCGAGGATGATGGCAGCTTGAAAGTGCCTGTGACCGAGGCCGATTCGGTCCCGTCGCGAATCAAGCCAATATCGGCTTTGTTGCCGCGCAGGAGTGCTAGGCCGTCGACCAGAAGTGATTTTCCGGCTCCGGTTTCACCAGTGATGATATTGAGACCGTGTGTCAGCGAGACACAGACATTCTCGGCAATGGCAAGATTCTGAATGTGCAGTCGGATGAGCATAAACAGGTTCCTCTGGACCTTACTTGCTTAACATCATTGCAGGCAGGTCGCCAATTTGGAGGGGGTCGGGCTAAAAAATTGGGCAATGGAAGTTAATCCGGGTAAACTCCGGGAGTTGTCATGACTAATGCCCCTTTGCTGGAGAAGATCATGGAAAGAGTAGCAATGCGCACCGTCGTTCGGGGGGTGGGTCACAACGTACCAGCCCGTAGAGTCACAAATGTTGAACTTTCCCGATTGATGGACACCAGTGACGAGTGGATTATCGAGCGCACCGGTATTCGTGAGCGGCGATTTGTGGAAGAGGGCACCACCACCTCTGACCTCGCCCTGCCCGCAATAGAAATGGCCTGTTCTCGAGCAGGTGTTAAGCCACAAGACTGCGACATGATTATCGGTGCGACTCTTTCACCAGATTTCTTTTTTCCGGGTATAGGCACGGTGCTTCAGCACAAGCTTGGCATGGGCCATGTTCCCGCCCTCGATATTCGTGCTCAGTGCAGTGGCCTTATCTACGGCTTGGCGACCGCCGATGCCTATATCCGCGCGGGTATGGCCAAGCGTATTCTTTTGGTCTGTTCCGAGGTGCAGTCGCCTATCCTCGAAAAAACCAACCGTGGCCGCGATATGGCTGTTCTCTTTGGAGATGGTGCAGGTGCACTTGTTGTTGAAGCTCAGCCGTGCGGTAGTGAATTGCCGCGCGCGAACAACCAAGTGCGTGGCGTGATCGATTCGATTATGGGGAGCGATGGCTCTGGGGCTCAACTGCTGTTCCTTAAGGCTCCGGGCTCGGTTGTGCCTGGTTTCATGACACAGGCGGCGCTTGATGCAGGTGATATTCACCCAAAAATGGATGGCCGGGTCGTCTTCAAGAATGCTGTGACGCGCATGGTGGAAGCTGCTAGTGCGATGCTTGAGCGGAACGGAATTTCAGCTAGCGAGCTCGATCTGGTGTTGCCGCACCAGGCGAACTTACGAATCAACGATGCAGTGCGCGAGAAGCTTGGAATTGCAGAAGATCGCGTATTCAACAACATCCAGAAATATGGCAACACCACAGCAGCGACTATTCCGATTTGCATGTCCGAAGCAGTTGAGCAGGGCAGGTTGAAGGAAGGTCAGTTGGTCATGACTCTGGCATTTGGAGCTGGGTTCACATGGGGATGCAACCTTATCCGTTGGTGATCTCTGTCTCAGCTGCACTCCTTTGCGCGCAGTGACCTAAGTGCTCGTTATGAGCAAATCAAAAAGGCCCGGTGGTCATTCGACTCACCGGGCCTTTTTGATTGAATTCATGGATGAGTGAGCCAGGCTCACTTTTTCTTAATGAACTCTTCTCGTAAGAGAGTGCCGTCTTGCGAGAAGAAGCTTTCCTCAGGGTTGACTTGACCACGTGTGAGGGCATCCATGGCTGTGAACACAAAGAACAGCCCGAGGAAGAAAATAGAAATGACAAAAATCAAACTGTAGAAGCGATCGTCGAACTTGAGGTGCATGAACCAAAGCACCACGAGTGCGGCCTTCATCGAAGCCACGATCATCGCCACAATGATTGAGAGGGTCGGGGGAAGACCAATGACCGACACAACAACCGTAAGCACGGTCAGAACCAATAGCGCTCCAAAAACGGCGAAGTAGGTTTTGAGTGGAAGGACATGAGGTTCGCTTCCATGGCCGCCAGCATCGTGGGCGTTTGACGCTGATTTTTGTGCGAGGCTACGCAGTTTTTCAAACATCTTGGGAGTCCTCCGGATCAGCGTACAAGGTAAAGGAGTGGGAACAGGAAAATCCAGACAAGGTCAACGATGTGCCAGTAAAGGCCAACATTTTCCAGATACACATGATTTTCTGAGTTGAAGTCGCCCCGTTTGATACGAACCAGCAACCAAACCATAAGCCCCATACCGACGAGCACGTGCACACCATGGGCGCCCGTCATCACGAAGTAAATGGCAAAGAAGATAGCCGGTGCTCCGGGAATGTTGGCTGGCATGCCGTCGTGCATCGCTTTGGCTGCATCGAAGAATCTGCCGGGGAGGAGTCCGTCGTGGAATTTGTGGGTGTACTCAAAATATTTTACCACCATGAACGCTCCACCAAGTATGAGCGTAGCCATGATGTTCCAGTACATTTGTGACTGGCTATTCACCTGCGCACCACGCACAGCAAGTGCCATGGTGAGCGAGCTTGTGAGAAGGAAAATTGTGTTCAGCGCACCCAGTTTCCAATCCAGCAGCTCATGCGCAGCCATGAAGGTTTCCGGATAAAAAATACGAGCCATGATGTAGGCCAAAAACAAACCGCTGAAGAACAAGATTTCCTGAGCCAAGAACAACCACATACCAAGTTTGCCTGAGGCATTCTGCTGCGCCATCGACTCGAAGTGATGAGCAAGATACTTGGGGTGGTCATGCCCCGCAGTCGCTGCTTGAGATGATTGCTGGCTCATGTCTCAGTGTCCTCCGCGGGGTGCTTGCGAGTAGTCGATCTCTGGGAATTCGTATGGGCCGTTCTTTACAACCGGCTGGCCATGGAAGTTGTGCTCAATTGGAGGAGACGCAGCTTCCCACTCGAGAGAGAGACCTTCCCACGGATTCGCTGGAGCTTTTTCGCCTTTGATGAGTGAGTGGATCATATAAATAAGCGTGATGAAGAAGCCCAAGCCGAGAATGTAGGAGCCGAGAGTTGAGATTTGGTGCAGGCTTTGGAACTCAGGAAGGAAGGTTGCATAGCGGCGAGGCATACCTTTCGTACCCAAAAGGAACTGCGAGAAGAATGTGATGTTGAATCCTGCGAACACAAAGAAGCAGCTGACCTTGCCCCAGAATTCGTTGAGCATGCGGCCTGTCATTTTTGGCCACCAGTGGTGCAGTGCACCCACAAAGGCTGTCATTGTTCCGCCCATCATCACATAGTGGAAGTGAGCAACAACAAAGTATGTGTCATGCAGGTGAATGTCGACCGAAAGGGTACCAAGGAACAGACCCGTCAGACCACCGATGGTGAACAAGAACAAGAAAGCTTGTGCGTACCACATGGCGGAATTCATGCGCAGCGAGCCGCGGTACATGGTCGCAACCCAGCTAAACACCTTAATAGCGGTAGGAACTGCGACGGCAAAGGTCAGGAAGGAGAAGACAGCTGAAGCAAGCTCAGACTGACCACTTGTGAACATGTGGTGGCCCCACACGAGGAAGCCGATCACAGCAATAGCCACACTCGACATCGCGATGGCTTTGTAGCCGAAGATTTGCTTGCGGCTGTTCACGGTGATGATTTCAGAAATTACACCGAAAGCAGGAAGGATCATGATGTATACGGCAGGGTGCGAATAGAACCAGAAAAAGTGCTGGAATAGCACGGGATCGCCGCCGAGTTTTGCATCGAAAATACCGATTCCCATGAGTCGTTCAATCGCCAGAAGCAGAAGAGTGATGGCGAGCACCGGGGTTGCCAAAACCTGAATGAGCGAGGTTGCGTACTGAGCCCAAACAAACAGAGGCAAACGCACCCAGGTGAGACCTGGGGCACGCATTTTGTGGATGGTTACGATGAAGTTGATACCGGTCAGGATCGAAGAGAAGCCCAAAATGAAGACGCCCATGACTGCTGAAACAACTGAGCTGCTCGTTTGCGATGAATAGGGAGTATAGAAGGTCCAGCCTGTATCAACGGCACCTGTGTAGATGGAGAACAGGAGGAAGAGACCACCCAAAATGTAGATGTAGAAACTCATGAGGTTGAGCTTTGGGAAAGCAACGTCTTTGGCGCCAAGCATGAGTGGCAGTAAGAAGTTACCTAAACTCGCGGGTATCGAAGGGATGATGACAAGGAACACCATCACTGCGCCATGAAGCGTAAAAAGCTTGTTGTAAGTATCGCCACTGAACAGCCATTCCTTTTTGCCGTGAAAGACCGGCCCGAGAAGCTGTGTGCGGACGAGAAGAGCAAGAATTCCACCAACGGCGAAAAAGCCAAGCACGCCGATGAGATACATAACGCCGATGCGTTTGTGGTCAACGGTTACTAGCCATGACCAAATGCCTTTGCGGGCCTGGATGTAATTGGGCTCAGCACCACCAGCCGTAGCTGCGTGTGCGGACTGAGTCACAGTGTTGCGGTTGCTTTCCATCTTGGAATTCCTCACTTCAATGACTTCATGTATTCGATGATAGCTTCGATTTGCTTATCGTTGAGCTGACCTTGATAGCTAGGCATCACGCCCGGATATCCGGCAACAACTTTGACATTTGGAACCAGAATCGACTCACGCATGTAGTTTTCGTCGGCCGAAGGAATGGACGAGCCATCAGCAAACTGACGTGCCGTGCCAAAAGCACCTTTCCACGTAGGTCCAACTTTTTTGGAGCCATCCACCGAGTGGCAAGCCACACAACCGCGCTGTTCCCAAAGTTTCTTGCCTTTTTCAGCCAATGGAATTCCTGCTCCACCAGCCTCTTCGCCACCGTTGGCAATCCATTCCTCATACTTAGCACTGGATTTTACCTGCACTTTGGAGAGCATTCTGGAGTGTTCGGTACCGCAGTACTCGGTACAATATATCTGGTGGGTCGCTTCCTCTTCAGGCTTGAACCACAGAACTGTGTACTTTCCAGGGATCACATCGCGCTTGATGCGGAAGTCTGGAATGTAAAAGCTGTGAAGGACGTCGGTGGAAGTCATCACAAGCTTCACTGTTTGACCTGCAGGAACCACAAGATCCGGCGATACGATGCCCTCTTTCGGATAGGTGAATGTCCAGTTCCATTTTTGACCGGAAACCCGAACTTCCATGGCATTAGCCGGAACAACGGCAATGGCGAGCCAATCTTTGAAGCCCCACGCGAAGATGAGAATCAACAAAATACCGGGAATGACACTCCACACAATTTCGAGCGTGTGGTTGCCTTTGATTGGGCTTGTCCGCTCTGGTGCGTTTCCTTTGCGGCGGTACTTCACGATGAAGTAAACCATCGCACCGACAATGAGAACAAAGAAGAAGAAACAAAGGTACATAATGAAGTTGAACAGGTTGTCCACCGCAGCCGCATGGCTGGAAGCCTGAATGGGCTTCCACCACGACGTGGTGTTAGCAGCCTGCGCCATCATGTATCCAAGAGCAGAGCCAAGGTTCACTGTGCATACTCCTCGCGACGAAGTGCCTTCTCTTTACGAAATAAAGCAACAACCAAAACCAATAAGCATAAACTGAATAAGATGCCAGCCACTCGCATAGAATTCATAGCGAATGGCGTATACTTCCCTGCGAGTTCGTCGAAGTGGAAGCAGCGGAGAATAAGTTTCTCGAGCGTTGAACCCATACGGCCTTGGGATGCGTCGAGAAGCGCAAATTTCATGTCACGCGGTGAATACTGCAGACCGTAGAGGTAACGCGCAACTTTGAAGTCAGGCGACAGAAAGAAAATAGCGGCTGTATGGGCGAACTGGTCCGTTTCTGGATCGTAGCGGTATTGGAATCCCACACCGTCAGTGATTTGGTCGATAAATTTTTGTTCACCCACCAGGAAAGTCCAGGCTGCACCAGGACGCCCCAGACTCTCCAGGTAGTTCTTTTCTTTCATCTGAGCCAGTGAGGCGGAGTTGCGCGTGTCGAAGCTTACAGTGAGTAGGTTGAAGTCCCGGCCCGGAAGGTAGTCGAGTTTTTTGAGGCCATCCACAAGCCCATTCAACTGCAGTGAGCACAGAGCTGTGCATTGGTAGTAGTTGAGGGTGAGAAGGGTAGGAAGATTTGGATTGAGGTGTTTGTCGAGCGAAAGTGCGGGGCCTTCGGGGGTTCGGCTGAAGAACATTTCACGCGCCGGCAAAACCGTTCCGAGCTTTTCGACGATGGTTACGTTTTGGAGCTTCTTGGGTACCTGCAGGTCAGGGCGCGTTGCTTCCGAAGGTGGTAGGTCTTGTGCCAACCCAAGGCTAGGTAAGAGAGAGACCAAACTCAACAAAATCAGACCTACACCAAAGCGAATGCAGGCTTTAACTTTGAAATTTTGGTTGAGTCTCATCATGAATGCTCACCCTGACTTTTCAGTTGCCATTCTTCTTGACGTACAGCTTCATGGCCTCGTCAATCGGGATACGATAGATACCCTTTTGTTGGTCGATGAGGTCGTAGGTTGTCAAGACACTTTGATCAGCTGCGTTGAGCTGTTCAAGCAAAGTGTTGGGTTGATCTAGCTCAATTTTTTGAACAGCCTTTGAGCTTGTGAACCAATAAAGTTGTCGCGTTCCAACAATAACTGCAGCAACAAGAATAACCAGGATGAAAACAGACCATCCGATGGTGCCCACGGGCAAATTGTCGGGTTCGATACCTGTGTGGCCTGAGGACTGCTGATGCTGGTCGAGCATTTCTTTTTTCATGGGGTTCCCTTTCTCACATATTCTCGAAGGACAGCGACTCGGTAAGTCGAGGATCCTTCTGAGGCAGGAGGCTCTTGCGCTTGAGCAGCATGCCGGCTGTTCCGAAGAATAGACCACCAATTCCAACGAGAGTCAGAACATCAACAAGGCCGAAATTATTGAGTTCGTGAACCCAATTCGGACGAACCAGCCAATGGATATCCACATAGTGAATGACGAGCATCCAAAGTGCAGCGAGTCCGACCAGCACTGGCTTACGCTTGATATGGCGAGACATCAGGAAAAAGAAGGGAACCACGAAGTGGCCAACCATCAGGACGATGCTCAGAGGCAACCATTGTTCGCCACCAAACTCAGGGATTGAGCGCTTGGCGTAGAAAAGGGTTTCTTCTGGAATGTTGCCGTACCAAATGAGGAAGTACTGGGAGAAGGCGATGTATGTCCAGAAGACGTTGAAGCCGAACAACAGCTTGCCGAGGTCGTGGATGTGCTCAACCGTGATGTACTGCGACATCTTGGTTCCGCCGCGCACAAAGAGAGTTGTGAGCAGGAGCAGTGCATAGACGACCATGATGCTGCCCGCGAAGTAGTAAACTCCGAACATGGTTGTGTACCAATGTGGATCGAGTGACATGATCCAGTCGAACGCACAGAACGATATGCTCAATGCAAAGAGAG
>JBILKQ010000039.1:0-21914 GCA_044376655.1 Silvanigrellaceae bacterium | reverse complement strand
TGCCTGGTCTCGATGGTGGGAGTGAACGTTTAGTTTCAGCTCTGCAGCCCTTTTCGGAGGGAGCGTTGTCAGCCCTGTCTACTCCAGGAATAACTGTTTCGATGGAGCTCTCTGGGGTTCTCTCCAAACAGGCAGACTTCGAAAACTTGGAACTCTATGGAGTGGCGCTGGCCGCAGAAGAGTTTTCAGTACCTTGGGGAGCTGTGCTCGGTATAAGCAATGTGGTTGGGCCCGATGCGCATCCTCAATGGCGCGAGCACCATCTCGCAGCGTCGCGTGCAGCGCAGCAACTTTTGATGAAACATTGTTTGGAGAAAAAATCGTGAACAGGAGTCTTCGCATTGTTTTGGTGTCGCCCATGCACGCCAGCAATGTGGGCGCAATTGCGCGTCTGTGCGGAAACTTTGGGGTCAGCGATGTGCGAATTGTTGCACCACGCTGTGATGTTCTATCCGACGATGCGCGCATGCTCGCCACGCAGCATGCGCGAGGCATTCTCGAGGATTTCAAGGTGTGCGCCAACCTACGTGAGGCCGTTGGTGAAGCCGAAAAGATAGTCGGATTCAGCCGTCGTATGGGCGACATGCGCCGCCCTGATCTTGGCTGGTCAGACCTTCCCGAAATGCATATTGCCGAGGGGGTGAATTGTTTGGTGTTTGGACCAGAGGATACAGGTCTTTCCCATGACGATCTCTCTCTTTGCACGCATCTCTGCTCCTTGCCCACGCATCCAACTATTCCGTCTATGAATCTGAGCCAGGCCGTGGGTGTCGTGCTCGCTGGTGTCCTTTGGCAAGGTGGTTCCGAAATCCCAGAGAAACCAGCAGTGACCACACGCTTAGAAAGCGAAAAGCCAATTTCGGCACAGAGCATGTTGAGTTTGGTGGATCACTGGAAACAAGTCATGATTGAAGTTGAGTTGACTCGAGATGGCAATCCCGAAAGGCTTCTGCACTATTTTCATCGTATCCTGAACAGAGCCCAAATCAGCGAGCGCGAAGGTAGCATGTTGCGTGGCTTTTTCAGTCAAATTCAAATTCAACTCGGCACCCGAAAAACGAAGAAGGAAGCCCCCGATGTTGCCGGTTCCTGATATTCTTGCTTGGCGTAGATTTTCTCGCCTGGCTCTCAGCCCGATGGTCATTATGGGTGCTGCAGGTTGTTTGTCCTTCTTTTGGCTTCGCTCTTTAGCTATTGAGCCGTTCGACTTCGATGAATCGGTTTATCGGCAGATGGCTGAGGAGATGAAGCGCGCCGGTGGTTGGCTCAGCCAGCCTCTTTTCAACGGTGAGGCTTACAACCATAAGCCGCCAACTTACATTTCGGTGCTGGCCGCGTTCAGTGCTCTCTCCGAAGGCGCTTCTCCCCAGGTCAGCTCTTTTTCCAGCCGCAGTGTCAGTATTTTTTTCTCCGTGGCACTAGCCTGGTTGTTGCACCGTACGTGGCTCGCGCTGGCCGGTTTTCAAAAGGTGAAAGATTTTGAGTTCCGTCGCATTCATGATTCTGGAATATCGCCAGCAATTTTTTTGCTGATGAGTTTCCTCCCTACAATCGCTTCTTCTGCAATTCTGCTCGATCCCATGTTGGTCTTTTTTACAACTCTCTATGTTTGCTGCGAGGCTCTGCGCATCGGTCGCCACCATTCGCGCCAACCTAGATCATGGCTTTTATTTTTGGGTTGCGTGGTTGGCATGACAGGTGCGGCAATGACCAAAGGTTTGATTGGGCTCGTTCTCCCGGCTGGAGCTGCTGTGGTGTTTCTTGCGCTTCAGCAGGGTGCGCGTTGGCTGCAAGCTCCGCGCGAGAGTCTTTGGACTATGCTGAATTCCGGGATACGAGATTTCCTGCCCGCGTGGATTGTCGCTCTGATTGCCTCCGCAAGCTTTTATGCGCTCATCTGGGTGAGCGGTGGAAATGCATTCGTCGAGGAGTTTTTCATCAAGCACCATTTTGGCCGTGCGACCTCGGCTTTCGAAGGGCACAGTGGCAGTGTGTTCTACTATCTGCCAATTTTGGTTGTAGGTGCAGGATTCGCGCTCCCCTGGTTGGCCTATGTTTATGCTGTTGGAGCGTCGAAGGAGCGTCGCCGGGACCCCGAGATTCCGGTGCTGCCCACTGCTGAAAACGCTAAGCAAGTTCAGCTTTGGCTGTTGTCATGGATTTGTTTTTGTCTCGTTTTTTTCTCTTTTCTTGCAACCAAACTTCCTAATTATATTTGGCCGCTTTGGCCTGCGCTCGCTCTCTTGGCCAGCCTAGTGAGTTCCGATAGCCATTTTTCTCTTAACAAAACCTTAGGCGGAATTCTGCGTATCTTCGCGCGGTGGTCTGCCTTCATTCTGCCTCTGACCTTTATTTCTCTTGGCTTCGCATTGATCATCTGGGAGCCGCTTCTTACGCGTTTTGTGAAATTACAGCCACGTGAGGAGGCGGTGTTGTCGTCTGTTTTACAGCATTCGACGACTCTGGCGCTCGGAATGCTCCTTTCGGGAATTTTGTTTGGATTGGGTGCTCTCCTTGTGCGTGCTTGGGGTGAACTGAGTTTTCGCCGAGGGCGTCTTTCTCCGCTTTTTTCGAGCGGCATTGCGCGGTGGTTGGCCTTTTTTCAGCTGGCAGGGTGTGCTGCACTTATGGCTGTTGTTGTTCCTGTTGCAGAGGAGGTCATGACCATCTCGGTTCAACAGGCGACACTCAAAGCAAAAATGTTTTTGAAAGTTGGTCAGCAGCTTGCGACTGCTGATCTTTATAGTCCCAATGTCGTGTCCACCTCTGGTTCATCCGTTGCCCTGGGTATTGGAGGCAGCGAATGGGTTTTCCTGGATCCCAAAATCAGCGTGATTTTGACACCTGTATGGAATGTTGGTGTCTGTGAACAGCGCGGTTACGATGTCGCTCATGCAGCAGAATTTTTTCGTGTTTGCTTGCGTTCCTATGCGCAGACTCTGGAGGGTTCTAAACCTTGATGTGGATCCGTGCTGCTTACTCGGCTGCTGTGCTTCTTGGATTCGGCGCCACGCTTGCGTTGGTTGGTTGCGTTTCTCGAGATGCGAAGAAGGGCTCAGATGCGAGTGCGAAAAGCAGTACGTCTTCAAACTCGTCTGGTGGAGCTGAGGCGGCACCTGTGTGTCCGGCCGGAACTCGTTTCAATGCGTTCCCGCGTGTGTGTGTTACCCGGGGTGGTTTTGCCTTGGGGCCATTTCCATTGGCGCTGCAGGAATTATGCCGCGAGAAATCGCCCGAAGATGCATCGACGTGTGTGCAGAAGCAGGATTGGCCTTTTGAGCTGCTGATGTCGCTTGCGTCCACCTACAAGCAAGGCTGCCCGCCAGGAACCTCTCCAGGGCGCAGTGGTGTTTGCATCGCTTCTGATAGCATTTACGGTCCATTTACATTGCAACAGATCATGGCCTGCCGGGCCGCTGTGCCTGCAGTGCAGCAAAGCCAATGCGACGAAATTGTTTGGCCTCCCGATTTTGTGAAATTTGCCAATGAGGCATCGCCTGCTGATGTAAAGCCTGAGAGAGTCAGCACCGAACTTCAAAAATCATCAGAGACGAACCCTTTAGGAGCACAACCCAAAATCCGTTCGGTTGAAAAGGAAAATCCGGAAACTGCAGAGCCTGAGGAATCTAGGCAAGATAATGCTAAAAAAAGTGAAGTGAAGAAAGAACAACCCCAACCATCTACCTCCGGCACCCGTGTTGAACAACAGTCGAACAGCAAGGCTGCTGCACCTGTTGAAGATATTCCGCGAGCTCCGACTTATTGTGTTTACAGTTGGGATGAGCGTCCTGGAACTGCAGATTTTACGACCATCGATAGACGCCTGCGTTCCTTGCAGCATCCTCAGTCTTATCCGCTCGATCGACCCGAGGACGCCGCTTTGCTCGGCAACAAGGATTTTCATGCGCTCGACGTGTGTGGGCGTGCTCGATTTCTTAAGGGATGCTTTTATCAGGTTGTAAATGACCCGCACGCGCCTGCAGCTCAGACTTTTCGAGCTTGGGCGACGGGACGATTGCGACCGGTAGAAGCCTACATGGCTTTCGCAATGAGCCAAACGCGCCTGGGGCTTTGGCATGATGACTGTTGGCGTGGACGTTGCCGTGGTGTTGGGTTGGCGCGTGTAACTGCAGCCGTAACAACCACAGGCCGCAAAATCCCCATGGAAGATCCAGCCTGGCGTGGTATCACCCACAACATTCTCACCAATCTACGTTATGGGTTGCGTCTGGTTGCTGCCAAGGCTGCAGCAGGTTCAACTGACCTTTACCAGCTCGCCTATGCCTACAATGGCATCCCTGGAAAACGAGAGCGATTCGCACAGGACGTGGAAAAGCACTATCGCCAGTTATTATCGTGTCAGCTCGACTAAATTTGCAGATCCCATCGAGCCGAATATGGTTCATGGTGTGCAACAACCGTTAAGCGGCTGTTGGCGGAGGCTCGTCTGGATTTTGCACGTAGGGCATCTTGAGGGCCGTGGTTTTGCGTGTATCCCAAACCTCGCGCGGAACTTGTTCCCACCGGAATAGAACACCCGGTCGACCTTGCGACCAGAATTGCAGTCCAACTGCAGTCACTGAGTAGCGTTCGAACACAACAACCCGGCTGGTTTGGTCGGATAGATTGAGAATCAGCTTACTCTCCTGCAGACGCACCGAAAGAACTCGTTCGTGTTTCGAACCCTCGAGCCAGAGAAGTGTGCAAGGTGTTTCGCACAGTTTCTTGATTCGTTGGGCCAGATAAAAATCAGGCATTAAGGAGCCCTCCATGGCATAGCCGTCGCGCATCCGTGCACAACGCGAACCTCAAACCTCTAAGAGTTTTCAGGGTCAGGAAATGTATCGGTGCAGGGGGCTTTGACTTGCCGTCCGAATCTGCACTCTCAGCCAATATTTGACGGCATTGGGAAAAAATTCCCTTGCAAAATACTAGCCCCGGTCTCAGGGCTGTTTTGGAAAAACGGTGGAAAGATGCTTCGGAACGGTGTCTCGAAGTGATTGCTCGACGGCATTTTTCAACTCAGTGATACGCGAGGTGCGCAGAGCATTATTTATCTCTTGGGTTTGCCTCATTCCGTAAGCATCGGAGTCCACGGCATGAAGGAGTCGGTCGAGAGTCATGACAACAAAGAGGAAGTCCTGTGGACCGAGTGCCCGACGCAACTCAGGCTCTGTGCTTTGAGCAAGGGCCGAGAGCGCCATAAGCTGGTGCGCCTCAGGATGTCGATGGAGTTTGACTGAGCTGGAGTAAGCAACGTGTTTACTAAAGGCCTCTAGCAGCAGCTGGCCGCGTATCAGTGCGATCGGGTCGGTCTGAATGTGCTGCGACACAACTTCGAAGTCGGGGCTGGAGAGGTAGCTTCCCTGGCCAAGGAAACGTGGATCGCGGATACCGGCTGACCTGAGGAGTTCACTCGCACGCGCCGAAGCAGCATCAAACGTTACCGGTTGGTGATTGAGTTGAGCACGTTTGAGGGCGGCCGCTGCAAGTTCTGAGCAATAAAGTCGGTTGTTGTCGCGAGAGTCGAATTGAAAATCATATCTGACATTTTGCCGCATCAAAGACTCAAATGATGTGCGAATTTTCAACCGATCTGCTGCAGAGAGATTCCTTGGGCGCACGATAGTAAAGCGCTCAGCGTGCAGATCTAACGGGGCTACGAGTAACCGTCCAAAGTTCATCTCCACAGTGTAGGGAAGTCCGTCTTCACCAAAGGTGACCATGAGCAGGTGGCTTAACAGTGAGCCCGAGCGCGTGAAGGTCTCCCATAGACCACCGATCGCACCTGTCTGGAGGAGAACAATATCTCCCTCCCGGAACTCTATTCCCTGCATTCTATAGACAAGTTCCTCGGGTGCCCTTTTCGAACGGAACGTTTGCACGATGTCCCGCTTCAACTTATTTTTTTCGGCATCATCGAGCGACAAGACGCCCACAAGGGACTCAACCTGCTCGTGCATATCACGCCATTTTTCCCGTGAACGTTCAAAGCGTGCAGGGATATTGCGGATGTGGTTGAAGTAGTTCTGCAGCTCCTTCCATTGATTTTGAAAATCTCTGAACACAGCTCCGTTGAAACGTTCAATTATTGCCGGACGCGTGTTCGGAACAAAAGGAATACCATCTGTGAGATGCGCGTTTTCGCCTACAAGATCGGATACCCGCGGAAGACCAGATTTGGCAATGGCCTGGGCGAGTTCAACGCTTGGTTCGCTAAGAAAGCGTTGATAAATATTCAAGCGAGCAAGTGGGCCACCGGAGGTCGCCAAAAGTTCCACTGTTTTCAAATAAGCTTTGGTGTCCCTCGAGGAACGGCGCAGAATCGCCACCAGCCTGCGTTCGTGCTCGGGATGGGCGAGTTTTGCGAGTTGTTCACTGGAAGTCTGAAAGATCTTGTCGTCGGAGAGTTCAATCGCTTTTTCATATTGGTTGAGGGCTAGTTCAGAAAAAAAGTGTCGGATGGCGCTCAGAGTGAACAACAGCTTTTCGCTCCAGCGTAACCATAGACCTTTGTGAAGAGTGTTGTTGGCGCGTGCAGCAATGTCGAAGCTTCTCTTCTGCAGTTCAGAGAATTTGGTGAGGATAATATCGGCTTCGGCCAAGTTCTCGCTCACAGCCAAATCATCGAGCTCGCTCATAAGCTGCTTCATTTTAACTTGCAGTTGATCGATCGAGGATTCTGGAGCGAGGAATGATTGTTCCTGGAAAAGCTCAAGCGCCGAAAGTGACTTCAATGCACTCGACGATTTTTCACTTGTCTTCTTCTGAGACAGTTGAGTGGGCTGTGCATTTTGGGGTGGAGTCTCAGGGGAAAGAGATTTCTCTCCAGTCCGATACCGCTGCTCTTGGCTTTCTCCCTGCGCACTGGGTTCAATTGCACCCGAGGGTTCATGCGCAGAACAGGCGTTTAGATTGCTGATTGAGAGGAGCATCAGAATGGGAAGCCAACGACGGGCTGCCACACTGGAACCGAAAGGTGGATTTACTCGGTTCATGTGTCGCTCCTGGACGTTGGTGCTTTACGTGTGGAACAGTTGGCCACGGAACCCGACTGTATTCCGTTGTGCTCGAGTTCCGCAGCGGCAAGGTGTCGAGAGCGGAAGGTTTGGAAGGGATAAGTGCTTTTATCGGCGCGTGGAGCATAGCCAATAATGTTCTTACAGAAGAACGATTTCACGAATTTCTCGAAGCGCACGAATTCCTGCGCAGCAGCTTCACTGAATGTGAGGTTCACACAGTTGATGATGATGCTGTAGGGCGAGTGCCACATTTTCAAAATATTCTGCACTTTGCTGCGGAGAGTCATGACGTCAGAAGCGCTTTCCAATTGCGTCTCAGCAAGAAAGCTGATCTCCATCACATGCGCATTGAAATCGTTGTCTATTTGTATACGGCTGCGAAGGTCGGAAAGATCACGTTGCAGACCAGCACCACGGGCCAGACCAGTTTTGGCGACAGCAGCTTCGTATCCTTCCACTACGGGAAAAGGACACCATTCTGGCGGCTGTCCTTCTGCACAGAAGCCGACAATCGACCTCATAAAAAAATTCTTGAAAAACGCGATGAGCTTTTCGAAGTCCTGGCGCAGCTCGGGTGTGACCTCAAGCGCACGGCAGTCGAAGAGGCATGTGTAGGGCGAGTGCCATTTTTTTAGGTTCTCGCTCCAGGCGACTCTCAGGGCAGCAAGGTCGCTTTTATTGGTCACCTTGAGTCCGTCGGGGAATTGTACTTCCACCACGCGCGCGGACAAATGGTTCTCAAATTGAACGTTCATGGGCCCCTCGTCTTCTTTTATACTAGGGGCACCCTATATACCGACTCAGGACAGTGGGGAAGGTAGTTTCTGGGGTTCTGCAAATTTTAGCAATTTCCGTAGGATAAACATCTTCCAGGGCTTCAGGGGCCGGTAGCGCACGGGGAGGTCGAGCCAAAAAGGGCGTTTCAGAACCGAGCGCTGGTGGCTGAAGGCATTAAAGCCGCTGAATCCGTGGTAGGAACCCTGGCCACTCTCGCCGACCCCACCAAAGGGCAACTGACTCGTGGCCAGTTGAATGACGGTGTCGTTGGCCACAAATGAACCAGACTGGGTTTGGTGCTCAACTTGCTCGATAAATTCACTGTCCGCTGAAAAGACGTACAGCGCGAGCGGATGCTCATGCGCATTGATGTAATCGATGGCTTGCTCGCGTGAATCGAGCGCTACAATAGGCAGAAGTGGACCAAAGATTTCTTCTTGCATCAGCGGTGCTGCTGATGCTTTGGCAATATCCAAAACATAAATCGATGGTTCGATGACCATGGACTCAGGGTGTAACTTTCCGCCCAACACAAGTTCCTTGGATTGAGCCTCCGCGAGAGCAGTCAGCCTTGTAAAATGCCGCTCATTCACGATTGCGCAGAACGATTGTGAGCGCGTGAAGCCATCTGGAAAAAATTCCGCGAGAACTTTTTTGAGGGCCGCCAGAAGAGGCTCGATATTCTCACGATGAGTCAGAATGTAGTCGGGGGCGACACACGTCTGGCCTGCATTAATTGTTTTGCCCCAGAGTATGCGACGCGCTGTGACCTCAAGATCAGCACTTGCGTCCACAATGCAGGGCGATTTGCCGCCCAATTCCAGAACTGTGGGCGTCAGGTGCTGTGCTGCAGCGCGGGCCACAACCTTTCCAACCGCCGTGCTCCCTGTAAAGAAAATGAGATCCCAACGGAGCTCGAGGAGCTTTTGGCTGGTTTCAACTCCACCCGAAACCACTTGAACGACATCTTCCGGGAAATAACGGGAGACCAATTCAGACAGCAGCTGGGCGCAGCGCGGTGTGAGCTCAGAGGGCTTGAGCAAAGCGCAGTTGCCCGCGGCCAGAGCTGAAATCAAAGGCGCAAGCAAAAGCTGAATAGGGTAGTTCCAGGGGCCAACGATGAGGCAGACTCCGTAGGGGACGGGCGCCACGTAGCCGCGCGACGGAAACAGCACGAGCGGCATCCATTTGTTCTTTGGTTTCAACCATTTTCGCAAATTTGCTTTGGCTGTGTGGACTTCCTCAATCACCACGCTGAGCTCAGCAACGATCGAGTCTTCCATGGGGCGGCCCAGGTCGGCTGTGATGGCTGCACAGATTTCGCGTTGGTTCTCAATCACCAAAGCCTCGAGGCATGAGAGCAGCTCGAGCCGTGCGTGTTCCGGTTTGGTTTTTCCAGACAGAAAGCCACTGCGCAATTTGCTCTGCAGTGCTTGCAATTTGAGGAGATCAGCGGAATGCTCTGAGATCATAAATTTCCCTGCGCAACTCACGGGGCTGCAATGAAAATACTATTTCTGTTTTACACGCAATCAGAGGCCGGTGCACCAGGTTTTTTGAGCCGCAATGGCGAAGAATCAGCAGGAAATTTGGCGCAAACGCTGTTCGGTTTTGCGAGTGAGACACTGAAATTGCCGCTCGATGACGCTTTCGAAGCGCGCGCCCAATCTCTAACTGAGGACATCCGTTGGCGTGCTTTCAAAAAACCTGAGTCTCTTGAGCAAGCTGTTCGGGCTGCCAGCCAGCTCTATCCCGACCTGCTGTTGTTTTCAGGCGAATCAACCCGCAGTTTGAAAACCGCTGAACCTGTGGCGCAAGTTTGTGCATTACCTGTTTGTGTTGATGCTCGTCTTGATCGCTGCACCGAAGACAAACCGCGTCAGGGGGTTCTCTCTGAGGCTATTCACGACCTCATCTCCACACATGTTGAGAGCCTCGTGAATAAACCTCGAACGATTTGGGTGGCCACCTCACAAAAGGCACTGCTTGAATGGACTTCTTCGCTCATGGATGAACCAAAATGGCGTGAGTTCTCTGAGGTTTTTGGCCGCAGCACGATGAACGATACAATCCCCACTGTGTTCGCATGCGGATACGAAAAAACCGCGGACGGGCCGCGGTGGGTGGTCGACTGAAAGTTTAGAAACGAGGGCTGCTCTTCTCAAGGGAAGAGCATGCGTTGCTCACAGACGGGTAACTTTCAGAACTCCAAAGGGTAAGGCCAGTTGTTCTGTTTTGCCCTTTTCGAGCTTGATGATGTTGTTGCCGAGGCGTTCGACCATTTCGAAAGCTTGCTCTTGCTGAGCGGCCTTCATCGGCACAGGCCCTTTTGAGGCGTTTTTACGCACAGACTTCAAAAAGTATTTTACTGCCCACAGGCCTACACGGCGTGGCAAAAGGATGTGCTGGTCACCGGGCAGGCGCTTCAGTTCACCTTGCAGCTGTGGAGGAATTTGGAATCCGCGTGGGGTCATTTTTGTCCACTGCACCTCGATCCAGCGCCCACTGCCACGCACCTTGTTCTTCTGAATGAAGAACTGGCTGGCAAGCTTAGCGAGCAGCATTGGTACAAAAGCCAACGCTCCCCAATAGCTGTTGGTTGCCAGGGCAAAAAGCAAAGCAACCAGACCCAGGCTTATGCCGTCTTGGGCTTTGAACCTTAAACCCTCAGAAGGAATCTTCTGCCAGAGCTGAAAGGCAAAGAAGAGCAACGCCAACAGTGCTGCAAGAACACCAAGAAGGACTTTGATAACAATAAGGAAAATTTCCATGTTTCTATCGTTCCTCTGATAAGCAATTGTGCAGGATCAGCAAATTGCCTGCGTTTCTGGCCGGGAAGCGAGGTTTGACTTGCAAACATCTGTAATTGATGCAAGTTCCTCAGTCGTCCGACGCGCAGTTATGTTCCTAGAATAGGGACGTCAGTCATGCAAGAAGCTTCTCGTTCAACTCCCTCAAAATTTCTCCCACGCCTGGGGGAGGGATTGGCACGTCTACGTGGATGGGAAAATGATTTTCGGATGTTGGCTTCGGGCCGGGGTTTTGAGGAACTCAATCTTCCGTTGAGTCTGCCCTCGAGCGAATTTGTGAGTGGCTTGAGCGGTGAGAGCATCCTTCCGGGGGCACCCCGTTTCTACGACACTAACGCCACCGAGTGGTCGCTTCGTAGTGACCTCACCCTGTTCGCAGCGCAGTTTGTCCGTCGGTACAAAGCCGAGCTTCAGTTTCCGTTCAAGCTTTTTTATTCGGGTAAAGTTTTCTCGCCTCAAGGTTTGCTCGGAGCAGAGGGGTTCAGGCTGGGACATGCCTCCGAATTTGAATCCTATGAATTTGGAGCTGAGATTGTCGGGCAAAAGGAGTTCGAAGCAGAAACTGAACTGCTCGATTTGGCTCTCGGCGCGTTGCAGAGATTCGGATACCGAGGCTTGCGGGTTGTCTTTGGCGACGCTCGGCTCGTGCGCAACCTTGAGGACGAGATTGCACAGCATATTTCCGATGCGGCTGTGCGCAGCAGTTATCTGAGCGAAATCCGAGCTGCTATACAGTGCAAAGACCTTGCCCAAATCGAAGCAATTCTCGTTCGCTGTGGTCTCAACTCCTCGGGCTTGTGGGGAAAATCAGAAGCGTATCGTAACCTCTTGGTGGTCGCGCAAACTTTTCGCGAGCGCCATCCGCAGGTGCTGTTTCAGGTTGACCCTTTACTTACGAGGCAGCGTTCTTTTTACAGCGGACTTGTGTTTGATTTTTGGGCGGAAGATGCCGGCGGGCGACTCCACGCCGTGGGCGGCGGTGGGCGCTACGATGAGCTATTGCAGCACTTTGGTTTGTCGGCGCCTGCTGCTGGTTTTATGATCCGCGACCCCAAAACTGCCGGCGTACAAGACGACCACCCGAACAGTCAACGTGCAGAGCCAATGTCCGTTCCACAGCGTCGGCCTGTTCGAGTTGCGTTGCCTAAAGGCCGTCTGCAAAAGTGGGGCGTCGAGATTTTCGCGCGGATAGGTGTTAAGCTTGCCGAGAATGCTGAGACCACAAGGAAACTCGTGCTTCCAAGCGAATGCGGACGGTTCGAGTTTTTGCTTGTGAAGAACGCAGATGTTGTTTCCTACGTGGAGCGCGGAATCGCCGAAATTGCAGTGGCGGGCTCCGATGTCCTCGATGAAGAGGCTAATTCTCTGCTACGCCCTGTGACTTATGCATTTGGACGCTGCCGTATTTGTCTTGCGGGCAAGCCTGCACAGCGTGAAATTCTTTCGAGCTCAAGACGAACCCGGGTTGCAACGAAATATCCAAACCTTGCGATGCGCTTGCTGCGTGCGCAGGGCATGAATCCGGAACTTATTCCTCTGCAGGGAAGCGTTGAGCTTGCCAGCGTTATTTCCTTCAGTGACGCCATTGTTGACCTAGTTGAAACCGGCTCAACCCTGCGTGAGAACGGCCTCATTGTTTTTGAAGAACTGACCCAGACTCGAGTTCAACTTGTAATGTCTCGTGGATATTACGTTGAGTCTCATGGTGACATCCGACATTGGCTCAGCCATTGGCGCCAATCAGCTTCCGTTGTTGATGCTCACTTTGAACTCTTTACGCCTGAGGCCTTAAAACATGATTCGCACACTGAACAAGACTGAGACCATCCAGCAATTTATTCGCTCCCTTGAACAACGTGCACCTTCTGAAGATCCCGCTGTGCTTGCACGTGTCCAATCGATCATTGCGCGTGTTAAATCCTCTGGTCGAAGTGAAGTTCTCGCTCTGCGTGCGGAGCTTGAAAACATTCCGACCTCGGAGAAGCTCACATACAGTTATGAAGATCTTGAGACCTTGGCGCAGAAGTGTCCTGCAGCAACGCTCGAGGTCATCCACAAGGCCATCGAGCGCGTGCGCGCTTATCACCAAATTCAGCGTGATGAAACGCGTTGGACAAGCCTTGGAAGGAGTCGTTTTGCGTCGCGCGTTCAACCTCTCGATTCGGTCGCGCTTTACGTACCCGGAGGCAAAGCTTTTTACCCAAGTAGCGTGGTGATGGCTGCAGTACCTGCGCAGGTTGCGGGTGTGGCGCGTCTAGCGGTTTTTACTCCTGCGCGTTCATTGCAGGATCCTGTGTTTGCGGCCACCGTTTGTGCGCTGAAGATTTCTGAGATCCAGGCCGTGGGTGGTGCCCAGGCAGTGGCCATGGCTGCCTTTGGAATCGAGGGTGTGGAACGCTGCGACAAAATTGTTGGTCCGGGTAATATTTATGTTGCGACCGCAAAACAGTGTCTTGCTGGACGCATTGGTATTGATGGTTTTGCAGGCCCTTCTGAAATTTTGATTCTCGGCGATGGCAGTAGCCATCCAGAGTGGATTGCGCTCGACATGCTGGCCCAAGCAGAACACGACGAAGATGCTAGCTCTGTGCTGGTCACAACCAGCGCAGCTGAGGCCGAGGCGGTGGCACGGGAGCTCGAACGTTTGCTTGAAAAAACCTGCCTTGATCGCACTTCAATTGCACGCACCAGCCTCGAGAAATGGGGTGCGATCTGTGTTGTTGAAAACCGTGATGAGTTGGCAAAAGTTGCTAATCTTCTTAATGCCGAGCACTTGCATGTGCAAACGCGTTGTGCGCAAGAGCCCGAGGGGGAGGCGTTTTGGCTGACCACACTGAAAGGTGTTGGTGCTATTTTTCTCGGGCGCTGGAGTGCCGAGAGCTTTGGAGATTACCTTGCGGGTCCGAGCCATGTGCTTCCCACAGCTGGGACCGCGCGCTTTTCTTCGCCGTTGGGGGTTTACGATTTCGTGCGTCGCTCTTCGGTTCTAAGTCTGACGCAAGCCGATGCGCTGGCGTTGGCGGAAGCCACGGGAGTGTTTGCTGATGCTGAGAAACTCTGGGCTCACGCGGCTGCAGCGCGGGTGCGTGCATCAGGGGGTGCGCCATGAATGCCTCCAGCAATAGAATGCGCGAGCTTTTCCGCAAAGAGGCTCTCGCTTTTCCGCGTTACACTCTCAAAGAAAACGATACCGGCATACGCCTGCATCAAAATGAAACTTTGGGGCTGAGTGCTGAGGAAAGGACAGAGTTCGCTCAAGTGCTCGCTCGAGCACTTGAAAAATCCGAGAGTGTCAACATTTATCCCAGTCTCGAACCCACTCGATTGCTGCAGGCCTATGCAGCAACGGTTGATGTTCCCGCGGAAAATATCGAAGTCACATCTGGCAGCAGCCAGGCGCTCACATTACTCGCAGAGGCGCTTTTTGAGCCAGGGCGGAAGGTTGCGATCACAAGTCCAAGCTTTTCTTTGTACAAACATCTTGTGCATCTCTACGGTGCTACTGCCGTGGATATAGAGCTGGATTCCAGCTTCAATTTCGATCCGGCTAAGCTCTTTTCAAAAGAGGTGCTCGATTGTCAGGTTGCAGTGCTGTGCTCACCCAATAACCCGACTGGAACACTGTGCTCTCCAGAATTGATCTTGAAGTTTGCGGAACACTTCCGGGGGATGTTGGTGGTTGACGAAGCCTACATTGAATTTACCCGGAATCCTGAACAGCAAAGTTTTGTTAAACAAGCTCTTCAGCGCGAGAACGTAGTTGTACTCAGAACTCTCTCAAAAGCTTGGGCTGCAGCAGGTTTACGGGTGGGTGCGATGATTTCTCATCGTGAAAATATATCTCTCTTCAGGTCGCTTAAGCCTCCTTATTCGATTGCTTGGCCTTCGGAAATTCTGGCGTGTCATATACTCGAGAACAAGCAGCAGCTGACCCGGACACGTATTGCGCGCACCGCTGAGAGTAGAGACGTTCTCAAAAGACTTCTGAGTGAGTGCACGCAGGTCGAAACACAATCCGACTCACAGGCGAATTTCGTGTTCATCACGACACCAAAAGCCTCTGAACTCGAATCTGTATTGCTCGAACAAGGATTCATCGTACGCCGCTATTCAGCGGGGCGTCTTGCACAGGCAGTGCGGATCAGTATGCCCCCTGATTCTGAATTTGAAAGACTCAAAACTGTTTTACTCGAGGTTTTGCGATGACTGATTTCAACAAAGCGCCCCGAAAAGCAAAAGTGCAACGCCAGACCAAAGAAACCCAAATTGTGGTTGAGCTTGAACTTGATCCTGTTCCAGGTCGGACGCAGGGTCAGGTGTCCACGGGAATTGGTTTCTTCGATCACATGCTCGAGGCCTTCGCCAAGCATTCAGGAATTTATCTTTCGGTGAACTGCGTGGGTGATTTGCACATTGATCAGCACCATACGGTTGAGGATGTGGGCATTGTCATAGGTCAGGCGATGGCACAAGCGCTGGGCGATTGTGCCGGCATTGAGCGCTTCGGAATGATGGAGTGTCCGCTCGATGAGGCTTTGGCAAAAGTGGTCATCGATGTGTCTGGTCGACCCTTTTTGCATTTTGGCCCTCAGTTTCGTAGGCCCTTCATAGGTCAACTCGATAGCTCACTGCTGAAGGAATTTTTTGGTGGATTCGTTCTGCATGCGCGCTGGACGCTTCACATTGATGTGATTCGTGGTGAAAATGATCACCATATCGCTGAGGCTGTTTTCAAAGCCTTTGCGCGTGCATCAAGACGAGCATTTCAAAGCACGGGAATAGCGGACATCCCGTCGACCAAAGGGCGATTGATATGACCCTTGCGAATGAATTTGAGATTTTCCCGGCGATTGATTTGCTCGATGGCAAAAGTGTGCGGTTGAAGAAGGGAGTGCGTGCCACAGCTGAAGTGGTTCACGCCGATCCACTTCGTCAGCTTTGTGAATATCGCGACGCAGGTGCGCGTTGGGTGCACGTGGTGAATCTTAACGCTGCTTTTGGGGAGAGCCCGTCCGAGTACGCTGGTGCAGCGCGCACATTGGAGGTTCTGCGTTCTCTGATTCGTGAGAGTGGTATTTTTATTCAACTGGGTGGGGGCATTCGCTCTGAAGAGAGCCTTCAAAGGGCTCTCGATTCAGGTGCGCACCGAGTGGTGATTGGAACTTGGGCAACGACGCATTTTGATGAAGTGATGTCCAAGGTGCTGCTCGATCCGGAGCGCTATGTGATTGGTGTCGACAGCTTTGGTGGCAAAATTGCTGTCCAGGGTTGGACTCAGACGTCCGGGGAAACGACGCTTGATTTTGCGAAACGTCTGAAATGTTTTGGAGTCCGCAGAGTGTTGTTTACCGAAGTGGAGCGCGATGGTCTGCTTCAGGGCGCTGCACTTGATGCGACCTCTCAATTGGCTGCTGCTTCTGGCGTGGAAGTGATTGCCAGTGGTGGTGTGCGCGACCTCACCGACGTCAGGTCTCTTTCGCAGATACCGGGTGTGAGTGGCGTGGTTACCGGGCGTGCCTTGGCGCAGGGCACCCTGAATCTGAGAGACGCTCTCATGTTTTCAAGACGCTTCCAATGAACGCATTTCGGCCCTGAAATGTTCTAAAATCGCCAAAATGTTCCGTTTCGTTGTCTGGCATGCTATGGCTCACTGCACCTGAAACAGACAGGTTTACTCCGTTGCTGTGCATGAGGTGTTCGAGATGGTCACGTCTGATACTTCTTCAAATTGGCTTGAGAGGATTCCTCTCAAGCGCGCTTTTTTGAGCGTCTCCGATAAATCGGGCTTACGTGAACTGGCGCAGTTCCTGATTGCCAACGGCTGCTCCCTGGCAGCTACGGGTAGCACCGCTGAACAACTATCCTCGTATGGTTTTGCAGTGAAGAAGGTTGAAGACATCACTGGTTTTCCCGAAATTCTCGGGGGCCGTGTCAAGACACTTCATCCGAAAATCTTTGGAGCCATTCTTGCGAAGCCGAACTCCGAGAGTGACGATCACGACCTAGAAATGTACAAAATCGAAAAATTCGATCTTGTTGTCTGTAATCTTTATCCTTTCCAAGAGACGTTGCGTCGTACTGAAGAATTGTCTGCGCTGGTTGAGAATATCGATATCGGTGGCGTGAGCCTTTTGCGAGCAGCTGCGAAAAACTTCAGCCGTGTGGGTGTGCTGTGCGATCCGAATGACTACAAACTTTTTATTGAGTCCGTTCAGAAGCATGGTGGGGACATCCCTGGGCAATTGCGAGTCGAGTTGGCACTGAAGGCTCTCAGCGAAACTGCAACTTACGATGAAGTCATTTCTCTGGCCTTGCGCCACAAGTTGCACGGCATCACTGGTATTCGGCTGGGCGGTGGCCCTGTGCAGCGTCAGGCGAGCTTGGCAGCACAACTTCTCGACACCCAAATCACCTATGAACTCGAGCGCGTGAAACCTTTGCGGTACGGCGAAAATCCTCACCAGAAGGCTGCGCTCTACAGGAGCGAGTCGGGTGTTGTGCACCAGGGTGCTGCGTGTTCCCTTGTGGAAGCTCAATGTCTCAACGGCAAAGAGCTCTCCTACAACAACTACCTCGACATGGAGCACGGAATACGTCTGATCACGGAATTCAGAGATTGTGCTTGTGTCATAATTAAACACAATTTGCCTTGCGGAGTTGCGTTAGGTGCTTCGCCGCTTGAGACCTACCGCAAGGCCTTTGAAGGCGATCCCGTAAGTCCTTTTGGTGGCGTTGTTCTTTTCAATCGGAAAGTTGATCTCAGTACGGCTCTTGTTCTCATTGAAACCTTTTTGGAAGTTGTTGTTGCTCCGGCATTCGATTCCGAGGCTTTGGAAACACTACGTTCGAAGAAGAATTTGCGCATTGTGACTGTGAACACACAGTTGCCGTTGCTCAACAAACAGCAGGTGGTGCAGGTGCAGGGCGGATTTCTTGTGCAGGATTCCGATGACCTGATCTTCGATCCGGAAAAGCTTCACATTCCGACCAATGCACGTCCAAGCCCCAACGAGAAATCGGCTTGCTGGTTTGCTTATTCTGTCGTCAAGCACGTACGTTCCAACGCTATTGTGATTGCCACTGCGCAGCAGACGATTGCAGTGGGCGGGGGCTTCACCAACCGCGTAGATGCGGTGGAGTACTGTCTCAAAAAAGCGCGTCTTCCACTCAAGGGTGCGGTTTTGGCATCTGACGCATTTTTTCCTTTCCCAGATAGCATTGAGCTCCTCAAAGACACAGGTCTTGCGGCGATCATTCAACCGGGCGGAAGCGTGCAGGATGCCGCGGTTATTGATGCATGCAACAAAGCAGGGATCTCCATGCTGGTGACTGGCCATCGTCACTTTAAGCATTGATCCCAGGAGCTCCGCATGCACGGTTTCCAATGCAATGCAAAGCTCCAGGGTGCGCTGACGTTGGTTTTTGCTTGCTGCATGTTGTTGGCCTGCACTCGCGAAAAATCGCGTGCTTCCGAAAGTCTCAAGAACCGTGTTTCGGCAGAGACCTCCGAATCTGTACTTTTGCTTCCATTGCTCGAGAGTTTCGGTGTCAGGGCGAATGCCCGAGTCCGTGAGTTGGCTCTCCCAATGCCGACCGGTAAAACTCAAAACGCCGTCTCTTTGCGCTGCCTGGAGGTTGAGCTTTCTTCGCCGAGTCCTGCCGATCTTCAAAAACTAGTTCCACTGTATTCAGGACTTGCAGCCTCACGGGTAAACTTTTCCGAAAGTGGAAAGGGTTATTTCATCTCTGATTTGCTTTCACCCGCTGCTCAGGCTGCTCTCAATAATGAGTTTCAGTTCGACTCCAAGGCTTCGAAAATCAGTTCAGCCGAGGCACTGTTTTCAGTTTTGTTAAGTGATGGGCGCAGCCTGCGCTTTTTTTCGTACGCAGACGCTCAACTCGATGGTGTTCTTTTGGGAGGGCAAAGTTTCAGCTCTCTGGGTGAAGTGCTGCTCTCGCGCAAAAACTCAGATGCGCACATTCGTGAGCGCAACAGCGGTTTCGCTGTCGGGGACCTTTTGGTTTTTCACAAGGACGGCAAAATCGAGCATGTTGCTGTCTGGCTCGACCACGATCTATATTTCGAAGCGTTGGTTTTCGCACGGTCTGTGCTTTTTCGCTTGGCCACGTGGTCACAACTGACCGAAGAGCTTGCACTCAGAAATCATGATGATGTTCATCAGCTGAAGGTTTCTGCGCTTCGCCGGGTCGGAGCTTGGTCTGAAACTGCATCCCGAGTCAGAAAATTCAAAGGCCAGAAGCTTACAGCGGACGTCGAGTTGGGTCTCGATACCCGAGGACGTGGACGTGTGACCTCGTCCTCGGGGGTATCAATTAGACCGCGTCTGCGGGAGCCAACTGACGGCGGCGTGTCTCCGCAAGGTAGTCGACAATAATCCCCACGCGTTTGGCTTCCTCAACCGAATACTTGCGGCTGTTGAGTCCGCGGATGGCCACATCTTTGTAAAAGAGCCGGCTCACATCGATCTGCTCCGAGAGTCTGCAGCTCTGGGTTGTTCTCTCAGCCTTTGCCAAAAGTTCGTCCACGCTCGGGAAGCGCGGTTTCAGTTCTGTCAGATAGCGAGGCTGAGTGGTTTTCGCTGAGCGACTGAAGAGCGTTGAAAAGGTGTCCATGGGCAACTCTCCTTTCAAAGAAAGGCGCGTTTTGCGCGCACTTTATCTCTGCTAGGAGAAGTTAACTGGGGCTGCAAGATAAATTTGCTTATATTGAGGGCAAAGTGTTCGGCAGTAGACAAGGATTCAGTCTTTTCGGGGAGTTGTAAAATTGGATTGTTCGCTAATCATTCAGGAATGTTGTTGACCCTACCTGCTTATCTTGCTAGGGCCCTTACCTCTTATGCCCTTCATTGAGAGGTCTGGCGTGAAAACACCCCTGGATGCCCTCCGTCCATATGTGAAACTTGGTCTTGTTGCGGTTTTCGGATTGTCTTTTGCTGCAGCTTGCAGTCGCGACAAAAACCAGCCCCGCGAGCTCCCTTCTGGAAAGTTTGTACAACCAGAAGTTCCTGCAACGCCGGCACAGGCGCGCAGTCTTTCGGACGAGCTTGAAAATGAGCTCTCCGTTGGTCTCTCTACCCTGTTCGCTGAAAGTCTCGCATCGGTTGAACGTGGTGGTTTGGGTACACGCGACCGCGAACTTTTGGCTGAAGCTCTCGCGAAAAGCTTCGCTAAGGGCATGACTCAAAAGGTGGGCCGCCAGTCCTCAACAAATTGCGTTGCAGCGCCTGAAAAGTCTGCAGCATTCTTGAGCTGCCTTTTTTATGAAATCGTTGAAGACAACTTTCAAAACGAGCGTGATGCGCGTCGTTGGTTGAGCTCCGCAGCACAGACCGACAAAGCAACAGGCCGCGCACTTCTTTCACCAGCGCAGCTAGAAGTTCTCAGCGTACCGGCTCCTGTGCTCATGGTTTCCATGTTCGCGCAGGCCGACCGCGTCGAGGCCATGCTTGTCCGTATGAACCGCTCACTCGACACTGCAACCCGCGCACTTGAGATTCTAGCCGTTCAGCAGGCCTCGATGGATCTTCCTTATCTGGGAAGCTCATTCATTGAAGGCAAACGCTACGTGCTGACCACATCTCTCCAGCAAGGTTCCGTTGGTTCGAGCCGTGTGTTCAATCTCGACTCGATGATTGTTGAATTCAAAATCAACAACAAACGTCTGATTGTTAGCCGTCCGGGAGAGGGGCTTTATGCAGGCTCTTCGCAAGAAGATCTGATTGTCGCATCGTATCCAATTGTGCGTACGGTTGAAGAGCCACAGTCCAAAGAAAAATACTTCCAAGTGGATTTCAGCCGTCCTGAAAACAAGGGTTTCCTCGTTGCTCCGTTTGGTGCTGGCAACGAACCCGCGCTGCAAATGCAGGCGGATGTGGTGGTTCCCAAAATATCACACGCACCTAAAGCGACTTTGGCTGGAATGAACAATGGTCTTTACTTCAATGGCAAAGACTCCAGCCTTGTGATTGATAAACTTGTGCTCATCAGCGCCTCTGCCCCTTTGTTGGGTGGAAATGAAGACGCTGGCGAAGAGGCCACAGGAAAAGATTCCCTTCGCCCCACGGTTCACTTGGTGCAAGGTTTTTTTCCACTGCCCTCGGGAAAAGATCCGTTCGCAGAAACGCAGGCTCTTCCTCTGAGCGTTTCTCAGATGGAACTGCGCTCACGCGGCGTGAACGATCGCACCGAGGGCAAAGACGTCCCATACTTCGCGACCGAACCTCTTTTTGAATCTCGTGGTGGTCGTGCGCGTGAGCCAGTGGCATATGTGCGCAAGTTCAACCTCGAAAAAGATGTGACCTTCGTTATTAGCCGCAGTGTTCCTGCCCCTGTTGTTCCTGTGTTCAAATCCGCAGTGAACTCTTACGCGGAATTGTTCAAGGGCCTGACTCCCGAGGGCAAAGCCGCGCCCCGCATAACAGCGCTCACCCAAGATGAATTTGAAGCGCTCAACCGCGATTCCGGGCTTGCGCTCGGTGGTGCAATCAGCGCTGCGGATCCTCGTGTTAACATGATCTTCTGGGATGATTCTTTTGCAATTGGCTCCGCTTGGGCAACCGCAGCAGCCAATCCCAAAACCGGTGAGATCATCTCAGGTGATGTGATGATGACTGGTTCAATGTGGGCAATGGAGGGCTGCAAGAGCTACTTTGCGCGCACCTGGCAGAAGGACAAAGAACCCAACTTGCCCAAACGTCCTGCGGGCACCGTTCCATCTCCCGTGAGCCGGTTCTTGTGGGATGCAAAGTGCGATGCGGCTTTGGCAAACCTCGGAATTTTCAGCAAGCGCAATTCCAATGGCGGCGATGTGAGTCCGGCTGCGCTCCAAGCCTTTGATGAAGCCAACCGTAAGGGCGATCTCGTCGCTCTCGCGCGTTTCGCCTCTCAAACTTTAGGTCGCGCGGTTCGTCCCGCGGAGATGGTCTCGTCGCTCGAGCCTCTGAACCCCTCAAGCGCAGCTCAATTGACCTCTGCCGATCATCTTGCTTCTGAAATTCGTGGACAGCTGGGACTTAAATCAAGCGCATCCGTTAAAGATCTGGTCGAAAAACGCGCTCGCGAGCTTGAAGCAGCATACAAGGGCAGCAGTCCTGAGAGCTTCGTCAAGCGTTTGAGTACGGGCAAGAGTTTCGTCAATTCGAGACTCGACTGCGTGAAACAATTTATTCCGAATGCCGACATCAACATGGCTGAGAGCGGCGCTCCGGTCATCACTTCGCCTCTTGTGAATTCACCTGAGGCTGGTGCATTGGCGCTGCTGCGTTCAGTGCTGGTTCACGAACTT
>JBILKQ010000038.1:0-22207 GCA_044376655.1 Silvanigrellaceae bacterium | reverse complement strand
CGGTGTCTAATGAACTGCGCGCGAGGCTTGAGCAGGGGCAGAAACAGCCCGTCTTGGGTAATCTGTTGAAGCCTCAGCCCTTGTATATAACCCCCGCACTTACGGGTGCCGCTGAAACGGACACACTTATTCCTGCGCTTCAGCTGGTGCGAGCGCCGAACCTCTGCACGTTGATGTGGTTAAGGGTCGAACGCGGCCGTAGCATTCTTGGCGAGGAGCGGAGCCAATTTCAGGTCATGACCGCTGCCGTTGGCAGCGAGCAATCCAAACTGAGTTCTCCGCTGCCCGGTATGGCGTCTTTCGCCGTAAATGGATCAGTGGTGCTCGGTGGTTCTTTTGGAGCCAATCAGCTCCAGCAGTTCAATTTTGATGGCACAAGTTTACAAGCTGGAGGGTTTTTCAAATGAAGTTTTTCTTGGACAGCGCGGATTTGAATGAAATCCGCCAAATGGCAGAATTAGGAATTTGTGATGGAGTGACCACCAACCCATCCTTGGTTGCAAAATCAGGTATGGATTTCAAGGCGCTTCTCAACGAAATTGTGCGCTTGATTCCTGGCCCCATCTCCGCAGAAGTGGTTGGCCAAACGGCATCGGAAATGCTTGCAGAGGCCGAGGTCCTGGCTAAAATTCACCCAAACATCGTGATCAAGTTGCCATTGAATCCCGAAGGTTTGAAGGCGTGCAAGACTCTCTCTGCGCGCAATATCAAAACTAATGTGACGCTCTGCTTCCAGGCGGGCCAGGCACTTCTCGCCGCGAAATGCGGAGCCACCTACATTTCACCTTTTATCGGTCGCCTGGATGATATCAGCCAGGATGGCATGGCTCTGATCCGTGAGATCCGGACCATCTACAACAACTACGGTTACAAGACTGAGATTCTCGCAGCGAGTATCCGCCATCCGCAGCATGTGATTCAATCAGCTCTCGCCGGCGCTGACGTTGCGACCTGCCCTATGAAGATTCTGACTGCACTGTATCAGCATCCACTCACTGAAAAGGGTCTTGTGAGCTTCATGGAAGACTGGAAAAAGGCAAATCAGAAGCCGATTGCCTGAGGCGTTTTTGGTGGATTAGCCCCATATAGCGACTGTTAGTTTGAAAGTCCGATTCTGTTTCATGCAGGGTCGGATTTCTTTTTTCAGAGCCAAAAATTTGGTAAAAATTGAAAAATTCAGCAAAAAGCGAGGAGTTTTGAGAAAGCCAAATGGTAGGAAAATTTTATGCTGCAAAAAAGTGCTTTTGCTGGTTTTTTTTAGGCTCTTTTTCGTGGTTTGATTTTTGAAAACAACAATGAAGTTTTGGTGAAACTGAAACTTGGGGTCGGGTGAACAAATGAAGCGAATTTTTGTTCCAACCAGCAATGCGGGAAAGCTGCGAGAATTTGAGTACGCGTTTGCCTTGCAGGGCAAGGGGTGTTTAGGAATTAATGCAGCTCTTGCGGAATGTGGCAACGCATTTGATTGGGAAATTCCTGAAGAAGATCGTGAGACATTTACAGGAAATAATTGTCAAAAATTATTTCCTGGATTGCGGGTGCTTCCGATCTTGGCCCACTGTCAGGTGAATTCGGTTGTCGTTGATGATTCTGGTTTGTGTGTGCCGCGATTGAATTTTCAACCCGGAGTACACTCAGCGACCTATGGTGGTCTTCCAAGAGATGATGCAAAGAACCGCCGCGCTCTTATTGAGAATCTTGAAAAAGATCTTGGTTTATTGTCATCACAATTTGAGCCTGCATTTTTTGTGTGTTCTCTCTTGATAGCAAGTGAATCATTAGAAACTGATGCTAGCAGTGGAGCGGTTATCAGTGAACATCGCTTGATTTCACATCTCGAACAGCTTGAGGGTGAAATCATGGCAAGGGTTAGAAGTAGGTTAGAAGATTCAACTACGATGGCCTATGGGCATAAAACCAAGCTCGGTTTTGCTGAAAAACTCTATGATCTACAACTTATCATGGGTTTTTGTTTGGGGCGTGTTGCTCCTTTCGAGCAACAATTTCTTGAGGGAGAAGGGCATGGATACGATGCAATGTTTTTCCCCAATGCGAAGCCAACGCTATCTTTTGCAAGCATTCCTTTGCACGAGAAGAACAAAATGAGTCATCGCTCCGAGGCTCTACGCGGGTTCAGCGTAATGGCGCAATCTCGTACTGCTCAAGATGAAATTCTTGAGCTGTTTTGAGCATCAACTTTTTAGAGAAACGCTCACGCACGTCCTGAACAAATTCGGCATCTTCTTCGCACAGGCGGTCGATCACCTGTGGGTGTGCCTTCAAGACGAAGGTTTCGGCTGGTATCTTGGAAAATTCACGGACAAGTTCGCGAATGATATCGTATGAGACCGTTGCGGGGCTTTTCACTTCGCCTTTACCCTCACAATAGGGGCATGGGGTGCAGAGCTTTTGCGATAAGCTTTCCTCGGTTCTCTTGCGGGTCATCTGGACCAAACCCATTTCTGAAATGCGCAAGGCTGATGTTTTCGCTTTGTCTTTTTTCAACTCTTCAACCAGGGCATTGAAGACCCGATCGCGGTCATCTGCTCTGTCCATGTCGATGAAGTCGAGAATGATAATTCCGCCAATGTTTCTCAATCGCAGTTGAAGGACAATCTCTTTCACTGCCTCAAGGTTGGTGCGGACAATGGTGTCGCCAAGTGACTTTCCACCGACAAAGCGCCCCGTGTTTACGTCGATGGCAGTGAGGGCTTCTGTGCGTTCGATGATGAGATATCCACCCGATTTCAGCCAAACCTTTGAACCGAGGGCGCGCGCCACTTCCAGCTCAATGCCATAGGCATCGAAAATTGCGGTGTCACTCTGGTAGAGTTGAACCTGTGCACCGAGTTTGACGGAAAAGCGGTTTAGAAAGCGCACCACATCTTCGTAGACTTCCTTGTTGTCGATCACGATGCGCTCGAGATCACGAGAAATGAGGTCACGTGTGGCTCGGAAAACGAGGTTTAGGTCTTCGTGCACCAGACTTGGAGCTTTGGCGCGTGTCGCTTTGGCTTTGACGTTCTCCCAGAGCTTGAGAAGAAAATCGATATCGGCTGTGAGTTTTTCTTCAGGCACACCTTCACTCGCCGTGCGGACGATAATACCCATGCCGTCTGGACGCACACGTTGCACGATGTTTCGGAGGCGTTCACGTTCATCTTCATTGACGATGCGCCGGCTGATGCCAATGTGATTGATGTTAGGCATAAGCACCACGTAACGGCCGGGGAAACTCAGATAGGTGGTGATACGCGCACCTTTGGTGCCGATGGAGTCTTTGGCAACCTGGACGAGGACTTCTTGTCCTTCCTTGACGAGATCAGCGATCTTAAAAAATCGTTGTGGGCGATGAGGCGTGGGAGTGGAAATGGAGCTGCCATCCGTGCCACCCAATGTGGAGTCATCGGTCGTTGCGACCAATGCAGTTTTGTCGTCCTCTTCGATAAACTCGGGGAGTTCACTTGCGGGGCCGCCGGGGGGCTGGATGTCTCCGCCATAAAGAAATGCGGAGCGTTCAAGGCCAATGTCGACGAAAGCACTCTGCATCCCCGGCAGAACCCGCAGCACACGCCCTTTGAAAATGCTTCCAACGATTCCGCGGTCTTTTTGTCGTTCGATGTAATATTCCGCGACGTGTCCGCCCTCAATCAGAGCAACACGCGTCTCAAACGCCGAGGCGTTGATGATCAGCTGTTTGGCAACCATGTTTTAATTCTTTCAAAAAAAGTTCAAAACTGTGACATAAGTCAGGTGGTCTCCAGTTTGTCTTGCGCTGCAAGAGCGCGGCAGACGACCTCACTTGTGTCGGGCAGTGAACTGAACAAATCCCGGGCATTTTTGAGTGTCTGCTCCAGATTTTGTGCCCAGGGCACATTCTCCTCCCCAGGTCTTTTGAGGCTACTCCACCGCAGCAGAAATTGGAACAATTCATTTGGATTTGCAAAGCCGAGGGCAGCCTTGCGGTTGAGAAGAAGGCGTGCTTCCGGAGCCCGCTCGAAAAGGTCACCGTAGAGGGTTAGCACCGGGTACGCAGCAGGTTCGAGCACATTGTGCAATTGACCATCGAAACCGCCCCCCACGATGGCCAAATCAGCGTACCGGTAAGCTTCAGCCAGGTAACCGAACCCATCGAGAACAACAACGCGCCTCTGCCCGGAAGTCCTGGCCATTTCAGCGAGAGTCTCTGGAGTTTCCTGGCTCAGAAGCCGCACGCTGGCACCCGATTTTTGTAGCCGCGATTGCAGTTGGCGGATGGTGAGCTTGTCAACCTCTGACGGAGCAACAATGATGAGCTCCGTGTTCAGAAATTCACTCAATGCACGTTCAAGTGTCTGTAGCTCTTCTTCATGAGGTGAGCCAAAGACGAGCACATGTTGAAACGAGCGAATGTTCTTATCAGGAAACAGGGCGGAGAGTGTTGTGAGCGAGGAGTGCGCTGAGTCCCCTTTGGAGCGCTCGGCTCTCTCCTTGGCCCGGTGCCATTTTGCATCGCCCGCAATGTAGAATTTTTCTTGTGGAACGGAGAGGTCGCGCAAAGTTTGCTGGTCTTGCTCAGAGACCAGGAAAACCAAATCGGTTTGCTCAAACCAGAAAGAACGGAGCTGCCTTTGCAATGGCAGTGGCAAAGGTGAGCGGGCCTTGTTCAGGGTGGCAGCAAGAACAGCAACGGGTGTTTGATTTTTCTGTGCGGTGAGCATCAACATGGGCCAAAAATCATAGCGGACTAAAAGAAGTCTGCGGATGCGTAGCTCGTTGAGGATTGCGTTGTAGGCATGTGCATCTTCCGTTGGCAAACTCGTGGCAGCGAGAAGACCCGGACAGCCCTTTGTGAAGCTGCGCGCACTTGGGGAAAAGTAGGTTAGAAAGAAAAAAACTCCGTGTTTTTCATGGAGCGAACGTAGAACTGGAATTGCCTGCTCGAGCTCCCCTGCACTGGCGACGTGAATCCAGTAGACGTCTGTTTTTTTTCCGCCTGACGCAGCCCGTAAATTACTCTCGGCCAGTTTTAGTTTTTCCCGAAGGACGGTTCGCTGGCGTTCATGCAAAAAGACTTTAGCTTTCTCTGACGTGATCCAAGTTGAAGGCAAGCGACACAAAAGCCGCAATGGTAAATGCAAAAATGAACTAAGAGAGGCTAACAAAGGTAGGATCATGGACGGCGTTCTTTGAGGGGCGTGAATTTTAAGTCAACAGGGCCTGTGTACATAGACAGTGGACGATACAAGCGATTGTTTTGGCGCAGTTCGAGGATGTGGGCACACCACCCCACAATACGCGCTGCAGCGAAGATCGCAGGAAAAAGGATGGGTTGAATTCCCAAGCGGCGGTAAACCGCACCACTCCAGAAGTCGACGTTGACGTGAATAGGTTGTTGCCGCGATTCGAAATGAGCACGTGCGCGCTGCGCGATTCGGCTCAAAATTCTGAGGTCTTTGGGATCTTTTTCCGCTCGTGTCATCTCCTGTAGCAATTCTTCAAAGATCACCGCGCGAGGGTCGGTTTGTTTGTAAACGCGGTGTCCCATGCCCATCACCTTGCCGCCCTGGGCGAAAAGCTGGTCGAGATAGGTATCCACATCGCCCCACTCCTCAATTTCATCCAGCATCTCCACCACCAGTTCGCTCGCACCACCGTGCAATGGACCACTCAATGCACCGACGGCTGCGCTTGTGGCCGCATAAATATTGGTGAGCGTGGAGGCGACAGCTCGTGCCGTGAAGGTGGATGAATTGAAACCGTGATCCATCTGGAGGATGAGGGCGATCTCCATTGCACGTACGTCTCTGGGATCTGGAACGCGACCGGAGAGCATGTAAAGAAAATTTTCGGCGTGACTCAAATCGTCTCTTGGAGAGAGGATACAAGAACCCTGATTGAGGCGGTAAAACGCAGCCAGGATGATGGGGGTCTGGACGATGATACGCATTGCTAGGCCGAGCAAATTTTCCTCTTCCGAGGTTCTTTGCGCAGGGTCGGTGCATCCAAGTGCAGCCAGGGCTGTCTGCAAAGCTGAAAGTGGTGCCGTTTGGCGCGGGAGTTCTTGGAGAATTCGAATGATCTTTTCCGGGGTGTGGGAGAGTTGGCGCAGCTTCCAGGTGAATGCGAGAAGTTGTTGCTCAGACGGAAGTTCGCCGCACAGCAGCAAATAAGCAATCTCCTCAAAAGTGCCCTTTTTTGCCAACTCTTCAACGCGATAGCCTCGGTAGTAGAGGCGCCCACGTTGGCCATCAACCCAGCTGACAGAGGTGGTGTCTACAACAAGGTCGTCCATGCCGCGTCTGACAGTTTGATTTTGTGACATTGGGTCTTGAGCCACCCGTCCCCCCTTGTTTTTTTGACCGCCCCTCCCTGATTTGTTACCACGTCGACACGGAAACTGAGAAACAGCCACATGAAAGAGAGGACAGTGTCATGGAGGTTTTACCCCTCGAGCGTCCCTTACTTGAACTCAGCAACCGCATCGCAGAGCTGCGTGCGCATGCGCGACAATCACATTTGACGGGAAAGAACGAAAAAGAGCTGCAGGTCGAAATTCGCACGCTTGAGGAGCAATTTGAAATCCTCGCCAAGCAAATTTTCTCCAACCTGACGCCCTATGAAATCACTCAGCTGAGCCGGCATCCACACAGACCTTACACTCTTGATATCGTTAATCAGCTGTCTGACGATTTTATTGAACTTCAGGGTGACCGAAACTTCATGGATGACCCATCAATTGTGGGTGGCCTGGCTACCTTCCGCGGGCACCGTGTGGTTTTTGTTGGTCACCAAAAAGGCCGTGGCACCAAAGAAAACATGAAGCGCAATTTCGGTATGCCCCGTCCGGAAGGCTACCGCAAAGCGTTGCGCTTGATGACTCTCGCCGAGCGTTTCAAGCTGCCTATCATCACCTTTATCGACACCCCGGGAGCCTATCCCGGCATCGATGCCGAAGAGCGTGGACAAAGCGAGGCTATTGCCAAGAATATCATGGTCATGTTCAAGCTTGGTGTCCCCATCATTTCGGTTGTCGTTGGCGAAGGGGGCAGTGGTGGTGCGTTGGCTATTGGCGTGGGCAACCGCGTGTTGATGCTTCAGTATGGCACCTACAGTGTCATTTCGCCCGAGGGCTGCGCTTCCATTCTTTGGAAAGATGGCACACAGGCCGATCGCGCGGCGGCGGCTTTGGGAGTGACAGCAGATCATGCCAAAAAATTGGGTGTGGTCGATGAAATTATCCCTGAACCGCTCGGTGGTGCGCACTGGAAACCCACCGAGGCTATCGCTGCTCTCGGTGATGTGCTGGAAAGACACTTGCTTGAATTGGGCAAGATGTCCTCAGACCAACTCAAAAAACACCGCTACCAAAAATTCGCAGCCATGGGTCGAGTTGAGGCCAGAGAGCCTGTCTCTCCATTCCGTACAGATGTAGCCCCCGATCCCGCTTGGACCCAAACCTGGGAACAACTCGCAACGTCTGGGTTCCCCGGAGAAGCCGTTCAGCCATGATCACCACCGTAGCACCTGAGGAATCACCCAAGGTCATAACCATCGACGGCCCCGCAGGATCGGGCAAGAGCACGGTGTCGCGGATGTTGGCTCACCGCCTGGGTTGGATTTATGTCACCACAGGTGCCATTTATCGGACACTTGCTTTGATGCTTTATGAGGCAGGGACTGGCGTGCAGGATCGTGGATCAATCGAACGCTTTGTTGCCTTCTTGTCCGAAAGGTACCGGCAGGATCCGCGTAGTGGCCGCGTTTTTCTTGGTGATCGCGAGATCACACATGAAATCCGGACGCCGTTTGTTTCCGAACAGGCCAGCCTTGTAGCCCAGGATGAGCTCGTGCGCCGACGCCTTCTTCCCGTGCAACGGAAGGTTGTTTTGGATTGCAATGGGGCTGTTGTGGACGGTCGTGACATGGGGACAGTTGTTTTTCCTGACGCGCCGCTGAAAATATTCCTGACAGCTTCTCCGGAGCAAAGGGCTCAACGGCGGATGGACGAGTTGCGGGCCCAAAATTTGGAGCCGAGCTTGGACGAACTGATCCGTGAGATTCACGAGCGTGATGCACGTGATTCCAACCGGCTGGTTGCGCCCATGCGCGCTGCAGAGGATGCTGTTCTTTTGGATTCCACCGAGCTCGAACCGAATGCGGTTGTGAGGGCCGTCCTGCGATTGTGTGTTGATCGCGGGTTGGTGCCAGGGTTGGAGGAATCCTGAGCGACTTAACTTCTGAAAAGAAGAGTGAGGAACAGCGATGGGTGACCAAACCAATCTTGATACATTGAACTGGCTTTCTGTTCTGACCAATGGCGGCCCCGTAGGGATTGCCATTTTGATCCTTTTGGTGTTCCTGTCGCTTGCGACATGGGCCGTGATTTTTGAGCGCTGGCGGGCGCTGCGTCATCTGCAGAACATGTCTGACGACTTCATGCAGGAATTTTGGGATTCAAAAAGCCTCTCGGATCTCAACGGTAAACTTAAAGATCTTGATTACAGCCCTGCGCGTGAAGTCTTCCGTTCCGGTTACAACGAGATGGTGCGTGTCCTTCAAGTGCGTGAAAAGCGTGGTCTGTCGTCCACTGCGCCGGTCTCAATCGATACGGTGCGACGTGCATTGGGCAAGGCTCGCCAGCTTGAAGAAGTGCAGTTGTCTCGCAATATGACTTTTTTGGCCGTCTCTGCTTCGGCCTGTCCATTCATTGGATTGTTTGGAACGGTTGTCGGAATTATCCGAGCCTTTCATGATATCGGCGCGACAGGATCTTCGAGCCTCGCGGCAGTTGCCCCGGGAATTTCCGAGGCGTTGATTGCTACGGCTTTGGGTCTTGCGGCGGCTATTCCAGCAGTGATTGCCTTCAATTTTTTCAATGGAAAAGCGCGTCAGCATGTGCTGATCCTTGAGGGTTTTTCCACCGATTTCCTGAACATCCTCGAAAGACATTTTAACCTGGGACGTACGGGCGACACCGTGGCGACACAAGCCGCAGGCGGTTCAGCACTGAATTCGATCGCAGAATCCTGAACATTTCGCCGCAAACGAAAGTGAGGAGTGTCGCATGGGAATGAAAGCCGGTGACGGAGAAGGCGGGGACAGCCAATTTGCACGCACGTCGATGTTGGCCGACATCAACATCACTCCGTTCGTGGATGTTATGCTCGTCTTGTTGATTATTTTTATGGTGACTGCACCGTTTGCAGTTTCTGGAGTCGACGTCCAGTTGCCACGCTCAAAGGCCAAAACGCTCAGCCTGGGCAATGACCCCGTGGTTGTCTCAGTCTCAACCCAGGGCGAATTTTTCCTTGGCAAGAAAGCAGTTCGTCGTGAAGAACTGGTTGGAAAAATCCAGACAGCGATTGTCGGACAGGAATTGCCCACGGTATTCATCCGCGCAGACCGCGATGTTGTCTATGCAAAAGTGATGGAGGCCATGGCTGCAGCCCAATCGGCGGGAGCGAAAAAAATTGGAATGATGGGTGAAAGTTCCGGCGGGGAAGCGAAGGCAAACTGACGTATGGAAAACACTGCGCAGGACAATATTTCATCGCTCTTCAAGGCGCCGAACGTCGATGGCGACATCATGATTTGGATGTTGCAAAATCAATCCAATGCCGCAGCGCTGAGGGAACCTGAGTTTAATTCTGATCCGCTCATCGTTGAAGTCCCTGTGAAAGAGCCTGATCTCGACGTTCCGTTTTCGGCGCGTTTTATGCTTGATGCTGAACCCCGTATTGATGAGCAGGCCTTTGCGTCTCGGCTGCGTGTGGACAGTCTTGAAGATGATGGTATCGGGCCTTGGCCCTTGGGTCTCTCGATTGCTTGGCATGCTTTGCTTGTTGGTTTGGTTTTTGGTTTCGTGCAGTTCTCAACAGATGTGAGCAGCTCCCTTGAGAAGTCTATTTCCGAGCCTATTGAGGTCAGCCTCGGATTTACACTTGAATCGACGCAGGCTCTGCCTGATGGCAACGCGGCCGACAAGGTGGTCGAGAGCGAAGCCACCAAGACCGCCCAACAGCTGCCCCAATTACCTAAATTACTGACCGTGGATGCAGCCACACCGCCTCCGCTAGATTCATCTATGGCCATGCCGAGCAGTGAGGTTGCTACACCGCAACCGACATCCGTACCCACGGCCACACCGACTCCTAAAGTGGTTGCGACCCCCTCTCCGACTCCTGCGCCCGTGGTGCAACAGCAGCCCGATCCTGCCGCCACCAAAAAGTTGAAGCTTGAAGAGCTCGCCAAACGGCTTGAGAAAGAACAACGAGCGGTGGGCCCCAAGGAAAAGGCAGGGACTCAAAAGGCCACGGCCAACAAGGATGTTTTCAAACGACCTAAAGACATTCCGATTTCACCTTTGGGTAACGGCATTCCCAATGCGCCTAGTGTTTTGGGACAGGCTGGAACATTGACGGGTAAAGTCAGTGCTCAGGTGAAGAATGAATATGCACAGGCTGCGGCATTGCATATGAAGAAACACTGGAGTTTGCCCGATGTCCTGTCGTTTGAGTCGCGTCTCGAGGTTGTTCTTGGCTTCGACATCAACACCTCAGGGCAGATTTTGGGTAGAGTCAGGGTCGTGCGTGGAAGCGGCAATGCTCGCTTCGATGAGGAAGCCATGAGGGCCTTGGAGGCTGCAGGTCCATTTCCGGATCTCCCCAAGGAGATGGGAACGAAGCTCTCCTTGCGGATGAAATTTTCTCCACAGAGCATCAACTTTTAGGGAAGTCGCATGAAGAGACTGTCTTTGTTCAAATTGAAAACCATTTGGGTTGCCGTTGGTTTGGCTGTCATGGCCATTTCATTTCCCGTGTTCAGCAGCCAACCCCCCGCAACCAATGCAGTGTCCACAGACACCGAGCTTTTTATTGATGTTGGCCGGGCTGGAGTGCGCAAACTGAAAATGGCCATTCCGATATTTGGAGCCGAGCCAGGTGCGGCTGTGTCAGAATCAGACAAGGAATTTGCAGCCGACAGGCTTACGGATATTTTTGCTTTCACCAATTCATTCGAATTTGTTCCGGCCTCAAGTTTTATCGCCAAAGGCAGCATCGCATCGAAGCCAATTCAATACGACGAGTGGACACCCATTCAAACTGAAGCGGTGATTTTCGGAAAATTCATCCCCAGCTCGAGTGCTGGAAAGTACACAATCGATCTGCGCTTCTACGATATTAAGCGCAGGCAGCAGCTGCACGGGGTGCGCTACTCCGATTTTGAAGTTGGAGATCTCGAGCGTGTGCTGCGCAGATTCGCTGACAAATGTATTGAGAAGCTCACCAAAGAAAAGGGAATCTTCTCGACAAAATTGGCCTTCGCAGGAGCGCGCAAAGCAGGCGAGCTGAGGCAAATTTATATCTCTAATTTCGATGGTTCGGGGCTGCGCCAGATCACCAACAACGGTTCCATTAACATGAGCCCATCGTGGTCGCCAGATGGCACAAAAATAACCTACACGTCCTTTCGTGAGGGTAAGGCCGACATCTATGTTTACAACCTGCTGACTCAAAAAACCGCTAAGTTGACCAGTGGTTTCGGTAATAACTCTGGGGCAAATTGGCATCCAGATGGTCGGAAGATTGCCTTCTCCGGAAGCCATTCTGGATTGACAAGTATCTTCACAGTGAATTCTTTCGATGGCAGTGAGCGGAAGAGTTTCATTGCTGGCAGTGGACTCGAAGTTGAGCCTGCTTACTCTCCAGATGGTCAAAAGGTTGCTTTTGTGAGCGGCCGTTTCGGCAATCCACATCTGTTTATCCGTGACCTGAGAACCAGCGCCGACACACGGATTACTTATGCTGGTTGGTATAACTCCTCGCCTTCTTGGCGGCGCGATGGGCGTAAACTCGCTTTTGCAGGGTACGATCGTGACATCGATCGGTATGACATTTTCACGGTCAATCCTGACGGCCGTCAGATGGAGCGCTTGACTCTCGACCAAGGCGACAACGAAAAACCGTCCTGGTCACCTGATGGACGTTACATCGTGTTTCAGTCTAATCGTCTTGCTAAGGGGCGCGGTAAAGCAAATAACTACAAGCTCTACATCATGACCCGTGATGGGGGGAACGTTAAGCAGCTTAATATTCCCTTGCATGATGTTGTGATGCCCGTGTGGAGTCCGTATCTAGACTCCGTGGATTGAGGATTAAAAATGCGTATTACACGAGTTTATACAAAAACTGGAGACAAGGGGACTACGAGCCTTGCAGATGGCTCGCGCGTCTCCAAGACCGACCTGCGTTTGGAAACTTATGGAACGGTCGATGAGTTGAATGCTCTTGTTGGTCTATGTCGTGCTTCGCTTGAAGAGATGGGTAAGCTGCCTGGTTCAACGCGCACAACGCTTGATGAGTGGTTGGAGCGCATCCAAAATGATCTCTTCAATCTCGGAGGAGATTTGGCTACGCCCATTGCGTCGCGTTGGGAATCTATGGTTGTGATTGGTGAGCCTGAGACTACGCATCTAGAGCAAATGATTGATCTGATGCAGCGTGATTTGCCGCCTCTGCGTGAGTTTGTCTTGCCCGGAGGAACCCGCATGAATGCTGAGCTTCACCAGGCGCGCACGGTCTGTAGGCGTGCGGAGCGGATTGCTGTTCAACTTCAGGAGCAGGCTGAGATCAACCCACAGGCCGTGCCCTTTTTGAACCGGCTCTCGGATTTCTTTTTCGTCGCATCTCGTTGGATTCAGTTCAATGTAGGTGCGCCTGAAACCACCTGGAAAAAATCAGGCGGCCTGCGAGATCTCAAACTATCTCAGTCCACTTGACGTTGTAGATGACCTGGTTAAACCGCAATTGCGCAGTCTGACCAACGCCGACCGGTCCGACACCAACCGGCGTGCCAGTGAAGAAAATATCACCAGCGCAGATCGGGATGAACTGTGAGGCATACGCCAGGCATTCTGCTGGCGAATGACTCATTTGTTTTGCAAAGCCGTGCTGTTTGATTACGCCGTCGATAGTGAGCGAAAACTCTTCGTCTGCCAGATGCGGCAGCCTGTTGATTTCAATCCACGGTCCTACAACGGCAGCATCAGGAAAAACCTTGCCAGTTGTCCAGGGTGTGCCTTTGTTTTTAGCTTCCATCTGTAGGTCGCGGAGCGTCATGTCGAGCCCAACAGTGACCGCGCCGAGAGCACGTTGTGCTTGCTCTGTGGTCATTCTGAAACCGCCGTGATCGATGCGGAAGACGAGTTCAACTTCGTGGTGAACTTGTTTTGAGTGCGAAGGGATAGAGAGTTCAATGGTTTCGTTGTTGTTGAAGACTCTTCTGAGTACGCTCGGTGGCTTGATGAACAGCACCGGCTTTTCGGGATGGACGTCACCCAGCTCGGCTGAGTGGTCGGCATAGTTTTTCCCAACGCAGATAATTTTATCCATGGGGAGCCTCCAGAACATTGCGTTTGCTGCGGCACTGTAGGAGGGAGTCTGGGTCTTGTCCAGCCTCCAAGTCTGACATCTCCGGTCTTTGGCGTTGAAAGTTTTCTGCGGAAATGCGACCACCTTAGTCTCGCTTATCAAACGGGATGACCTCTCATGCAATATCGAAACAATCGTGGTTCAAATTATCGTCCCAAGCCACCGCGTGGGCCAGTCAAGTTGTCTTTCGGCTTGCTTCCATCTGCCCAGCCTGTTGAGGCAACCCCGCCAGTCCCGGTGCGTAAGCCTGAGGAGCCTGTTTTTGCGCGTCAGGAGATTGTTGGAACACTCGATTTGAAGCGAGTACCGTACCAAAACAGTCAGCCACTTTCCGCCGAATTTGTGGAGCGTATCCGCAAGAACCTGAAAAAGATCTATATGGCTGGAATAACCAGCTCCGGCCGCTCGGTAGTCGACTATGTCGACGGTGAGTTGAGGGTCGTATTTCCATATGAGCAGGCTGCGGTTGAGCGCATGAAGGGCCTCGACAGGAACGAACGGGCGTGGGATCCCGATCAAAAGTTATGGCGAGTTTTCGTTGGAGCATTTGATGATGTCTTCGATATTTTAGGACGGGGTTTTAAACTGACCGAGCCTGCTTATCGGGCCATAAATGAATTCGTCGGCTCAAGTTATTATGCGCATTTCAAAATGGGGTTCTTGGGCAAACTAACTTTGCGTGAGAAGTGGTTCGAGGAGCTCGAACATCTTTCCGGTCAAAGGGTTAAGTTTGGAAGCTCATTCGCGCAACTCGAAAAAATGCAACTCGATCATTTTGATTCTGAGATTCAACACTCTGTTGAGCGTTGGCGAAAGGCCCTCGAACAATATCCTTTTGGTCGCAAGCCTTATCAGCATCAACGCACCGGCATTGAATTCCTTTTGGCCAATCCAGCCGCAGCGCTATTGGATGAAATGGGCTGCGGAAAAACATTCCAGATTGCGTCAGCTCTGGGCCTGCTTTTCCAGGAAAATGAGATCGATCGTGCACTCATTGTTGTGCCAATGTCGCTTTTAAAAACCTGGCAAGAAGAGTTGAAGATTTCATTGGATATGCCCTTCACCGTGGTGGGCGGAACTCCAGCGCAACGCGCCAAAGCTTTCAACAACCCCGCACGCATTTTTCTTGTTCACTATGAGGGCCTTCGACTCGAGGAAGAGCGCTTCCGTGAATGGATGGAAAATGGTCGCTGTGCAATGGTGTTTGACGAAAGCCAACGCATCAAAAATCTTCAAGCACAAACAACTCAGGCGGCCTTGCGCCTGCGCCCGGTTGCACAGCGCTGCATTATTGCTACCGGTACTCCGATCGCCAACCGCCCACTTGACCTTTTTTCGCAGTATCAGGTCATGGACAAGGGCGAGACATTTGGGAAGAGCTTCCCGGCATTCAAAAATACCTTCTGTGAAATGGAGGTGCAGAAACTCAATGTGGGCCGCAAAACAATTCGGGTTGAGCGTTTTGTTGGAACGCGTAATCCAGATGAACTGCAAGCAAGCATTTTGCGCACAAGTTTGCGCCGCTTGAAGAAAGAGGTTCTCGACCTTCCAGATATTCTCTTCAAAGATTTTATTGTCGATCTCAAGGCGGAGCAGAAGCACATGTATGCGCAAATGCGCGACCATCTCAAGGTTGAGATTGGCAACATGTCTGACAAAGAGATTTCAGCAAATGCTTCAAACATTGTTGTGAAGCTACTAAGGTTGTCACAGATCTCTTCCAACCCGTTGCTGCTTGATCCGGAATACAAAGGAGCCAACGCCAAGCTTTCGGAGCTTGAAGATTTGCTCGAAGATATTTTCTCTGATGACACCAAGAAGGTCATTTTATGGTCGCACTATGTCGACAACGTTCGCCATCTTCAGAGCCTCTATTCTGAGAAATATGGAGCCGTGGCACATACGGGTGAAATGACTGTCGAGGAGCGGGAAACAAGCGTAAAGGCTTTTCAGGATTCTCCTGCGTGCCGACTGTTCATTGCCACACCACAATCAGCGAAGGAAGGTCTGACCCTTCTGCCGCGTGATGGTAGAATGGTTGCGGACACCATGGTTTATCTTGATTTGAGCTTCGACAGTGCTTCATACGTGCAGTCGCAGGCTCGTTTCCACCGTATTGGCCAGCAGGCGGTGCGTTGCTTGGTGGTTCATCTGATTGCCGAGGGAACAGTGGATGAATACATCCGCAAGACTGTCCTGGAGAAACTCAAGACAGCGACGCAGGTTCTCGATGCAGGATTGGGTGAGGGAACGATTGCCCAAGCGTTGGTTGAGGGCAGTGCTCAGCTCAACAAGAAGGAAATTCTTGAGGCGCTGCGCTGATTCTTCTCAGAGACAGCTCCCTGAAGGGCAATTGAGAAACAACTCGCAGCCGGCAATAATCCCATCACCGGCAACGGCCGTTGCGCCACCTGTTTTGGTAATGGTGTCATTCAGGCACGACGGTAATGTGTAGGAACCAATTTTTTGAGTTGCAGGAATGCTGCAGCCTTTGTCTGCGTTGGTTCGCAGTTTGGTCACTTGCTGGCTGACGGTGTTGAGCGAATCCTTGCCCTCAGAGCTCGGAAAACATTCAGAAACAATCGTTAAGGCCGATGAGAAATTTCCTGATATAGTGCTGAGATTGTTGATAGAGGTGGTTACCTCTTCCGCAGCACTGTTTATTGTTGCTGTAGATGCACTGCATGTACTTCCACTACCGCTGCCTAGTTTTGAGGGCAGTGAGCTCAAGCTTGTCTGAACTGAGGAAATACTTTGCTGGAGATTCTTGATTGTTGGCACGGTGTAGATGCCGGCCGTCAGACAGCGTTGGAAGATGAGTTTTGGAGAGCGTTTGTCGGGTGCAGCGTCGAGAATTTCAATCGACTTCTTAATCCGTCCGAGTTGCTCGTCAGTAAAAGTCGGGAGAGCCGAGGAAAGTGAGTTGAACACACTATTTCCGGCTGAATTATTCGGGCTACTTGTTCCTGCTGATGCTGACGCTGTTTTTATTGAATTTACCGTCAGGTCAAAGAGCCCGATACCGGCCGTGCTGGCGAGGGCGATGGCATAGAGGCTTGCTGAATCATTGGTGACTTCTTTTTCCCAGAGCTTCTCTGCTGAGGACACGGCATCTTCATAGTCGCCACTGTTGAGGAGCATGATGGTTTGTTCGCGCAGGGCGTCGGCACTCTCTTTATTGGAAAGAGGCCGATAAAGACTTGTTCCGCATGAGCTCAACGCCGTCGCTGCCGAGAACAGGGCGACCGTTGGAAGAACACATCGTTTCATGATGAGCTCACTTTTTTGGGTGGCGTCGCTCCCGTGAACAGGTTGTAGTTTCGCGTTGCGTTCGGGTGCAGTTTGATGAAGTTGGGAATGTTGTGTTGCAGTCCCATAAAATACATCATGCGTGCCAGCGCTTCAGCCGCGATGTCTTTGTGTGTGGCGTCGTGTTGCATGCTGTCGAGCAGACGTGCAGCTTCGTCGAGCTGCTCGAGTTCAATATGCAGTGTCACTTGATCCCAGAATTTGAATGAGAGTTCTGGGTGAAGGCTCTGTATTCTTTGATAGCATTTCAAAGTATTAAAGTAGAGCGCATTTTTCTTCAGAAACTCTGCATACTCCGAGAGAATCCGAAGGTCGCGTGGGCGGTCGCGGAGAAGATGCCGGAAGCGTTCATTCGCCTTGGACATCAACCCTTGGGCCATTTCAGTTCGGAGTAAAGCAATTTCTGCGTGCCTTCTATACTGCGGAATGTCGCGAAGCCGGTTCAACTGTGCATCTACGGTTCCAAAATGTCCCTGCAGCATGGCCTTAGACACTTGGTGTGCAAGCTTCACAGCCGGATCGTTGGGTTGTGGAATGACGGCACGTACGATTTTTTCGGCGTTGGAGGATTGAATAGGTTTTTTGATCAAACCGACAGCACCAATACTTTGATAGAAGGAGTCGAAGAGCTGGTTATCCGACGGTGCTGTGAAAACGAAGGGCAGCAACTGGTGGCCGAGGATTTTGTAAATTCCCTCGAAGAGCTGCATTCCGTCGTTCGCACCATCGGTGTGATCCACAAATACAATGGGCCAATGGCTGGTGTGAATGAGGTTAGAGACCTCGAGTGGATTTGTGGTAACGATGGTTTGCCGGAAGCCCATCTTGAAGAGAAATTCTCTCAGGATCTGGACAAATCCTGAGGCGCGGTCGTCGGCAAATATGATGGCGCGCGGTTGCAGTGACACCTGCTTTTTAACTCCCTCTGGATGTTTCCAATAACCCTTAAAATTTAGTGTATTTTAGGCCGCTTTTGCTGGGCGGGAAAAATTTTTGCGTTTGTCCAGAGTTCTGGCGATCGGCTGGTCTGCATTTCTTGCGCCTGGTGGCCGATATCACCTTGCGGGAGGTAAACGTGTGAGAGCGTCTTGGTTTAGGTTGTCATTACTGGGCAGCGTATGTTTGGCCGGACTCTCGTGCGGTGGAGCTGCATTTGCTGCGGAGCTTTTGCCTCCTGTGCGTGAATTGCGCGGTATGCGGGCCTGGGGCTTGGGGATAGCACCCGTGGCCATGGCAGGTGGTTCCTCACAAGCTGAAACTCTCTACAACAACCCCGCCTGGGTGGGTGTTGGCGGCAAGGCATCGCAGAAAGATGTTTTACGCGGTTTGTTTTTTCCAGGTCTGACTGTGGGGGCTAATGGAACCACACGCGCCTTGGCACGGTCTTATTTTGATGGGAATGGCTCGACTCAGAGGTCCATTGAAAATTTTCTCAAAGCGGCCCAAAACGAGCAGACCCCCTATGCTTTTCTGGAAATAGCCCCGAGCCTAACGATCATGAGCGTGCAGTGGTTGCTGTTCGCGCGCGCTCAAGTCGCGGGGTACGTTTGGCAACCTGATCTGGAGCCCACGTCCGTGTCCGAGGCGCCGGGCACAGGACGCATTTCAACTGAGGTTTTTCCGCTCACGAGCCCGGTTTCACAGATGAGTGTTAATGCATTGGTGGAGCGCGGCACGGCCCTCTCCTTTTCTGTTCCTTATAAAAATACGGGTGTGAATCTTGGAGTCACAGCACGACCCACGTGGAGGACAGAATATTCCGGAGAAGTGAGCCTGTCGGAGCCTCTCGTGGAAGAGACGGTCAAGAATCTGCGCGCCAAATTCAATGAGACACGCGGGATCCCTATCGATTTTGGGATGAGTGTGCGTTTGCCTCGCCTCACGATGCGTCCCATTTTTGGTCTGAAAATACAGGATGTGGGCAACACCTATTACCGAGGTGTCAGCGCGGCTCATCGGGATGTGATCCAGCGGAGTCAAGTCAGTGCTGGTGTAGCGGGATGGGTCATCCAAGAGAAGAACTTTGCTTCACAGTGTTCTTTTTCTGGGCATAACCTCACTGATAGCCGGCTTGCTCTGGTCTCGGTTTTGGGGGTGGGCTGTGAGCTTCACCTCAAAGGCCAAGTGGAGGGTGATATCGTGGTCGGCGCCCCACTTGTAGCGCGTTTTGGATACAATAAGTTGGGTTTGGCCTATGGACTGAGCTGGGAGACCGCCTTCGCCGTTGTTGAGATTGCAAGCCAGGGGGCCCGTGTTCCAGGGCCTGCAGGCGCCGAGGAGAGGCTCGACAGACGCTATTTTTTGAGGGTCAGTGTCGATGCCAATCGGCAATAATTTGCGTGCCGCCAGCGCTTCGTCTATAGGGCCTGCAAGCGGTTTTGAAAAAAATCGTCTTTTGCGGACGTGGCGAAATTGGTAGACGCACTGGTCTTAGAAGCCAGCGCCGAGAGGCATGTGAGTTCGAGTCTCACCGTCCGCACCAACCTATTGATCAACCTTTAGCGGTTGCGCTGTTGTGGCGAGAGCAAATTCTTTCTCAATGAATTGAGCAAATTCAACACCGCGGGTTGATGTGTTTCTTGGCAACCCTGCAGATAGCCCATGAGCACACAGGCAGCCTTGCGCACGATGTCCTCATTGGCGTTTGTATCTTGGGACCCTGCGCCCGAGGCATGGTTTCGTGCTTCCGAAGAAACGAACGTCAGCAGTTTTCCGGATCGGAGTTCAGCCGTTCGATACGAATCTTTTTCTCTGTACGTGATAACAGCTTCATCCACGGTTGTGGGTGAGGTTTTGCTCATGTGCATCACCACGTCGGTTGGTCCATCGCCACGGAAACAGAGCCATTCGGGTGAATCGTAGGGTGGTTTGAGCAAACTGCGATCAAGCGTATTGAGATGCTCGCCCATGCGCATGAATTCTATAAAACGCCGCAGGAAAATCAGGACGCTCGCGGTGTCGTGGCAGAATGCATATCCCAATCTTTGCTTGCTCTCAAAAACACGAAGGGCTCTCCCAGAGGTGCTGACCCCTAGAATTACAACCTCAACATCTGATGTTTTGGGGAGGGTATCGCACAGAGACTCATGCTCAGGTTTGTCAATCGCAACAGAAAAACCGCCGTAGCTGATGTCCATCAGAGGCAAGACAATCGATTTTTCAAAAACCGCATGACCACTCGCTATATCATGGGAGATTGCGTACCTTTGTGAGACTCGGCGTTCAGATAATTTTGGTGCAGCCATCAGAATCAACTCCCATGGGGGTACAGGTCTGTTTTGAACCGCTTTCGACGGTGCACCAGCCCGACGCTCCCCATAGGTTATCACCCGCTGCTGAATGACAGACAGACGGGGGGTGTCAAAGTCCCCTCCGTCTCCAAAAGTTCAACAGAAGAGCAAATCCTTCATTTTTTCAGTCTTGTTCCAGGTCGATCACTTCGAAGTCGGCTGAAATAATTTCTAGGCCTTGCCAAGCTGCGAAACAGCTTTCGTCCATGAGGGTTCCAACAAATGCACCATTGGCTTGGACAATGCGGCAGAGAGATTCAAGTTCGCCTTGCTGGGCCGTAATTTGTTGCTGCCCAGCGATGATCGCTGGATTGCCTTCCGGATGGAGAACAGCGTCGCGATGCCTGTGGTTGCTCGAAATCCAACGCGGTGGGAGATCTCCGCCCAGAAGATCGAAGCCTATGCCAATGCTGTGTCCGCGACCCAAGGAAGATGAGTAGTAGTGACATGATCCCAGGTGAAAACTGCCATAGTTCCAACGCCCAAGGTTATCCGAAAGGCGACAAATGCGGATATCCGAGCGTCCGTAGGCGGGAGAGTTCCACCAACCACCAATAATGATGCTTGGAGGAGGGTTGATGAAACCAGGGCTAGGAATGTGTGGTGTCCAGGGTTGCCAATACATCGGCTGAGCCGTTGCTGAGAGCACAGGCGCGGCGACAGTGCCCAAGAGCAGGGATGAAGCAAGGAACTTTGCTTTTGTGAGTTTCATTTCAGGCTCCTTTCCTGTTTTTAGCGAAAGATTCAGGATGTTTGCCGCAAGCAAAAGGCATGCATGCAGCAACCCGATGTCACCATGGCGTGAGAACTCGGGAGCCACCACTGTGGAGCCTTGAAATTGAGAAATGGTTCAGTGTGATGATTGGGAAGTGCTGAGGCCCGAGAGACAACGGCCGAGCGCGAGTTGGCAGTGCAGCAGATCTTCTTCAAGACATCCGGTGCTTTGGAACTTCTTCAGAGGCGCGAAGTTTTTGATAGTGAGACCTTGTTGGGTGAAACAGCGGGCAAGAAAGGCCCGAGCCGTGCGTCGGTTGCCATCCATAAAGGGGCGAATGGTCATGAGACACAGCCATAGGCGCGCGCTCGCGTGAATGAGAGTGGGTGCCGCGGGATCTTTGTCGAGCACCCTATAAAAGTCGCGCAGGGTTTTTCTTAGTTCTTCACACACACGGTCACCGGCCGGGCTTTTGTAAGACCAACCCCGGCAATCGGCGCTGGTGACAACCCGCGTCCGAACCGAAGGCACACCCTTGAGTCCTCGGATCCGGCCGTTCAGAAGACGCAAGTCATAGATCCATGCGTCTTCGCGTTGAGTATGGTTGAGATGAGCCACGAATTACACTCCCTGGACACTCGCTTGCTGTTAAACGTCAGTGGGCGGCAGGGATGCACCAATTCGTCCGACCAATCAAGAGGAAACTCAAGCTCTCGAACGTTTAAATATATCCAACAAATCTAGTGGCTTTAGAGCGATGGTTTGTGCTGCGGGGGCGGTCGGAGCATGGCTTTGGTAGCCCCAGGCGCACCAGACTGTCGAGACACCGCAAGCCGAGCCGGCGAGAGCGTCACCTTGGCTGTCCCCGACCATAAAGACCGCATCTGTCTCAGGCGTTCCTCCCAACTGTTTGAGCGCGTGACGCAGTGGGACAGGGCTGGGTTTGGCCTCGGCGCAGGTATCACCACCCACGACCAGATCAACCAAATGAAGCACGTCCAGAGCCTCGAGCAGCTTCTTTGAGAGGGATTCGGGCTTGTTGGTGATAACCGCTATGCGTCCCATTTGACTCGCCTGTTGTAGTACGTCTTTGATGCCCCCATACAGACGTGTGTGGATGGCGATATTTTGGCCGTAGTGTTCGACGTAGAGGGCTTCCACTTGCGCCACTTTTTCTTCCGAAAGCTGCCCGGCGGGCAGCATCACATGGTCGTCGAAACAGTTCACATAGAGTTCGCGCATGCCGCGGTTCACATGGGGGACGAGCGCATCAAAAGTGCGTTCGGAGAGGTTGAGCTGTCTACGCACAGCTTGTGCGGCGGCCACCATGTCTTTGCGGCTGTCCTCAAGCGTGCCATCGAGATCAAAGAAGAAAAATTTCATGGATTCACTCATTTTTGTTGTTGCAAACTTTCAAGACTGCCTTTGCCGTCGCCCAATTCGGTGACCGAGCGGTTTCCCGACAGAGAGCCTTTGTAGGC
>JBILKQ010000037.1:0-22392 GCA_044376655.1 Silvanigrellaceae bacterium | reverse complement strand
AAATGTCGACCCCAGAAAAAAAACGGCCTGAATTTCAGTTTCTTCCATAGATGGAAAATCTTTTTTCTCAATTTGCTCGTTCCAAGCGCCGAGCTAAGAGAAATATCGAGGAGGCCATCTTGAAACCTATTCCTACCCTCATCCTGGCAACACTTGTTCTTGGCTGCTCGGAAACGACGACCTCTGGAGGTTCAAGTAACACCACAAAGTCATCAGCCACTTCGAACGCCGACAGCACGAACAGTTCTAAGCCCTACATGAGCGAGCTGCTGCGCAAATACAGCGTGACAGGATCAGCTAATGAGCCCTATGGCCTTTGGAAGATCGAACAGAGTTATACCAGTAGCGACGGTGCCATAACTCTCACTGGATACTGGCGTATCACCAAAGATAGTGTTTCGGTGGTTGCTGCTTGTGTGTCGAATAAGACCAAAAAATACAGTTTTGCTCCGACAATGGCGACGGTATTACTCACGAAGGAAAGCGATGGAAGTTATAGCTTTTCGATTCCGAAACCAATTGAGAATGTTATTGAGACGAACGGCATGACGTGTCGTTCATCGATCGATGATGGCAGAGTGCTCATTAAGCTCGATGAACGTGGAATGCTGCTCGTTAAAAATGCTGGTGACGTGCAGTTTTCCGAGCTGAGTCGAGTAAAATAATAAGCCAACTCAGTATGGTTTGTAGCTTTTCTCCTCGGCGTAAGCCGATCCCATTGCCTTGTTGATTTGAGATTTAATCTGGAATCGCTTGTCATTGGTCACATACACAGCACGTGCCAGCTCAATGAACTTTTGATCAAAGGTTTTAGCACGCTCTTTTTCGCGAATGTCATCTTCAATGACCCACAATTCCTCGTTTACCGACTTCAATTCGCGCACCAACGGATGAGCAACGTCAATAGAGTTCTTCCGGCACGTTTCAATCAATGCGGTAAGCTCTTTACGAACATTTACTAGCTTGTTTTGATCTTCTATGCGCTCGCTCTTGATTTGAAGGATGGTAATTTTGTCGAGCAACTCACCGACCGAAACGGGCACCAACACTTCATTCGCACTCACCGCACACCTCACATTTTTTCTTACTTTAGGGCCTTGGGAAATTTTCAGGCCAAGCCAGCCTTTGGATCGAGGCTTGCCCGAAGCGACTCAGCCAGGAAGTTCAAAGACAAGACCAGACTCAAAAGAGCCAACGACGGGAAAATAGCGAGATGCGGAGCTTCAAGCAAGTAGGCTCTTGCCTCGCTCAAAATCCCTCCCCATGAAGGCTGCTCATCACCTAGGCCCAGACCCAGAAAGCTCAAGCCCGCCTCCGCGAGCACAACCCCAGCTAAGCTAAATGAGGAGTGCACCAACAAGGCCGGGGCGGCGTGGGGCAACATGTGAACAAACATCACCCTCCTTGGGCTCGCTCCCAGCGCCCTGGCTGCCTCAATGAACTCACGCACGTCCAAAGCCCTAAACTCCGAACGCACAAGCTTTGCGGAGCCAATCCAGCCTCCAACAGTCAAGGCCAGCACGAGATTGAAAAAGCCACCCCCAAGAAATGCAGTGATGGCGATAGGCAGCACCAAAGGGGGAAAAGAGAGCAAAATATCCATGGCGCGGGAAATGATTACATCGAGAAGGCCGCGGCGCCCCCCTGCCAGTGCTCCTAAGGAAATCCCGATCAGTAGACTCAACACCACCGTGCAAACTCCCACGAGCAGCGACACCTGTGCACCACTGAGTACCTGGAAGAAAACGCTGGCACCAACCGAATCGTAGCCGAACCACCCCGATGGCACTTGCCATTCCCATTGGGGTGGAAGTCGTGTTTTGGGCAGATCGATTTCATTCTCAGCAAGCCAAGGAAAAAACAATGGCAGAATTGCAATCAAGCACCATAAAACAATCACAAAAGAACTGACTCTAGTGACCATATCGCGCATAATTGAGAACCGGAGTCTCGCCAGAAAATTCATTCAGACACCACACGTGGGTCGACAAGCGTGTGTAGAAGATCCACCAGCGCACCCGCACACACCTGAACAATCGCAAGAACAACCACGCATCCGGAAAGCAAATTATAGTCTCTTTGCGAAACAGCTTCCATCATCAAAGTTCCTAGTCCAGGCCAAGTGAAAACCTGTTCCGTGATGATCGCACCACTCAACAGGCCACCCACCTGAAGCCCAAAAAGTGTGATTGTCGGAAGTAGAGCATTGCGCAGGGCATGCACACCCACAACGCGTAACCGCGGCAATCCTTTACTATATGCTGTCCGGATAAAATCTTGCGACAACGTCTCAATCAGGGAACTGCGAAGCATGCGGCCCGTGACCGCAGCGAGGGTGATACCCAAAACAAAAGCCGGCAAAACAAGCGACAACCAACCTTTGCTTCCGGTCAGAGGAAGCAAATCGAGCCACACTGAGAAAATCCAAAGCATCGCTGTTCCGGTGATAAAGGTGGGCGCCGAAACAAACAACAGCGAAATGATGGCGAGAAGGCGATCAGTTCGCGTTCCTGCCCGGAGAGCACCCAGAAATCCGAAAAAAAAGGCACAGCTGAGAGAAACCATCAGCGCACAAATCGCAAGCCTGACTGTTTCCAAAAAGCGCGAGGCAATCAGGGGAGCCACGGGTTTTCCATCAACCCAGCGTTGCCCGAAATCACCGCGCAGCAACGCTTTAAGATATTCGAGGTACTGATGATGCAGAGGACGATCAAGCCCTTGCGCCTCAAGCCAACGCAGCTTGTCGGACCACGATGCATCTGCACCTAAAACTGCATCAGCTGGATTTCCAGGTAGCAAGCGTTGAAGCAAAAAAACCAACGTTACGACCGCAAACGAGACAAACACAAGCCGCGCAATAAAACCCAAAATGCTGCGCGACATAACGCTACCTCACCTGCACCTGCGTCAATGAAGTGTAGCGGCCGTCGGGAAATATTTTGAATCCTGAGACCCGACGTGAGTGCACCACATGACCAACACGATGCCAAAGAAAGACATAAGGAATGTCTTGTGCAACGAGCGATTGAGCTTCTTGATATAGACCTAACCGACGCTCATAAGCTGACTCCGACTTTGCTTTATCAAGAAGTTCATCGAGCTTAGTGTTGCTGTAGTTGCCCCGATTCGCACCCATCGGTGGAGTGCGTTTTGAATGGAAAACAAAATGAAGATGATCGCCATCTTTGTATCCTGTCCAAGGCGCAATCCAAGCCTGAACATTGCCATTATTTAGATGCTTCATAAACGTATTGAACTCGAGCACTTCTACTTTGACCTTGATTCCAACTTTTTTCAGCTGCCCGGCGATGGCCTTTGCAACTGCAATGCGCTCACGGTTCAGAGGTACTTTTATGTTGAAGCTGACACGAGGTTTCGGTCCCGCAGTTCCGTCTGGATCTTTCAAGCCAGCAACATCGAGAAGCAACTCCGCTTCGCGCGGGTTATATTCAAAGGAGTTTTTGTTCTCAAAGTGGAACGCATGGCCAGGCGGAAACATGGAATTGGCTTCCTGCCCCAACCCCTGAAGCGTAAACTTAAGAATCTCGGAGCGGTTGATGGCTAAAGCAATTGCTCGCCGCACACGAACATCCTGAAAAATCTTGTTCCTAAAGTTGAAAGCCAGAAACGCCGTCGAGTCCGAAGTTTTGAATTGAACTTCGAAATCTCCTGAACGTCGGTTTTTAAACTCAACAACTTTGTCAGAATCAAGACTGTTCTGCACCAGGTCAATTTCACCCTTCAGCAGCGATGCATATCTGGTGTTGTTGTCGGTCAGGATTTTAAAAACAACCTGCTCGAGCATCGGCATGGTACCGCCGAAAGGGGCGCCAGTGTATTTGCTGTTGCGACGTATCACCCATTCGTCATCTGCGGCTTTTTGAAGGAGAAAGGGGCCCGATTCAAAACCCAAACCCAACAGATCATCGGCTTTTCGAGTCAGTGCTTCTTTGGGAAGAATACCGACAGTCAGGTTTGAAATAAGCGAGGCATCTGGCTCGGTGAGGGTTATCCGCATTTCATTTTGAGACATCTTTTCAATGCTCTTGATGCGCTCAAACGCACCGCGCCTTGGGCTTGGTGGCATGCTAGGGGCGCCAAAACGGACGAATTGATACATTGCAACAACATCATCAACCGTTACGGCTCGTCCTTGAGCAAAACGAATTCCCTCGCGAATCCGCACCACCAACGTGAGAGGATCAACGAACTGAATTTTCTCGGCCACAACCTCCTGAGGCTCGCCGCGTTCCGAAAAACCAACCAGAGGCAGGTAGAGCAGAGGCTCGAGGTACTGGCTGTTCGCGTCGGTGGCTACATAACGCGGGTCAACCGTGCGCGGTCGGGTATCGAAACCTACGCGAAGGGTTTCGGACAGTGGAGGTTCGGCCCCTTGCCCGGCCTGGGCAGAGTGCACTCCGGGAGCGTAAAAATGCAGCAAAAGCTGTGCAGCAAGGCTCAGAAGAACACTCCTGGACCCGCAAACTGCGTTCAACCAACTGAAATTAAACATGCTCTCCTCCCAACCTGACCTGAACCAGTGTAGCGTTTCCTGCAGTGGGAATGAATGGATACAGCGTCACAAGCCCTGCGAGAAAAGCCGGGACTATCAGGCATCTCCAAATTGGCAGAGCCCGGTTGACGTGGCCCACGTGCTTGGTTAGAAGGCTCTTCTTGGTGCAATTTTCTAAGAGGTACTTGAGACATGGCAAGAATTTCCATCCAGGACTGTCTCGACAGAATCCCGAACCGTTTCGCAGTCGTCATGCTCGCAGCACGCCGCATGCGCCAACTCCAAAAAGGCAGCGATCCTCTTGTGGAATGCAAGAATAAAGAAGCTGTAACTGCATTGCGCGAAATCGCTGCGGGTGTGGTGGGTATCCACGAAATGGAAAAAATCCCCGGACTCTCGGAAAATATTGAACGCCAGGCGAAGCGCTACAAAGACTGAGAGGCGCACGACCTCTCTGACTTTCACCTCTTCCGAGAAGCTCTGCCTATGAATCTCCGAAGTTTGGCCTTGAAGCTGTTCGTTCTCCCTGTTTTTCTCGTTGGCCCCGCCTTCGCCGAGAACACGGCTTCCGAATCAGAAAAGGCGAAAGCCTCTTCGGAGTTTGTGCCCACACTTCGTTGGGGCAAACCTACATCTGACTCTGACGCCATAAAAATTGCAGCCGCGCTTCAAACTGTTTTCAAGAAACGCTCGGCCGATTTAAACGTATCGAAACGTGACCTCACAAGTCTGCTTGAAGAAGGCTTGCCCAGGCAATTGGGTCGACTCTTTCCGTTCAGAAAACCACACAGCGTTCCACCAAACCTGTTTTTTGAGAATTTTGCCCCGATTGCATTTTTGGTTGGGGAGCTAAATCCACGCGTCCCGCCGATTCTTGCAGAAACAGAAACCGCCGAGTGGCTCGAACTAAAAAGTGTGCAGTCCATTCCTCCAGCCCGAGAGCTCAACAAACCGCTCGCAACACGGCAAGGCTTGCGTGCGCTCGGCCTGCAAAACCCTTGGTCTAATGACATCTTCTCGGCAACATGGGCCAAATTTTTTGATTCAGCCAGTGCACTTGTTGAACACGGAGGGCTGAACTGCCTCAAAAAGGCAACGGCAAAAATGCCTTCCGACGCGCAGTCCACTCCTGCGCACTTTCGCTGCAGCGCTCCTTTGCAGACACTCATCCAGGAAAGTGCAGCTCTGCCAAAACAACTTCCACGCAAACTCAATACCGCGGCAGCCCCATCCACTGGCGCTCTGGCCTCGAACACCGGAACTCCATCCTGCATCGCTATGGGCCGCCTCAACATGCAAGCGCTCGAATTGCTGGGCGATGAGAAAGCTGGCCACTGCCTGTTGTGGCGTGCATCTCGCGATGAACGCTTTCAGCAACGTGCCTTCTCTTCAAGATTGGTCTGTCTGAATTCACGACACAAGAGTTTTCAACGCACCCGTTTCAACTCAGTTGTTGCAGTTCTTCCGTCGAGTCGCACTGATTCCCTTCATTTGATTGAATCCGATGACGGACTGTTGAGCTCACACCGCTTGAGTCTTGCAACACTGACTGTCAGCAAGAACGAAGTCACTACAAACTCCGGCCAAAATCTGCGCAACACGATGTTTCCTCAGCAACGCACAGGCCTGTATCTTTGCCAAGCGCCATCCACACCGAGTGCACTGCCCTTTCCGCCCGAAGACGTCGCCAGTGCCAATGTAGAATGGGTCTATATCGATGATTCCATTTATGCGGGCGTGCGTGCAGTGCGTCCTGAACTCGACGTCGCTTGGCGGCTCAAAGAAACCTCCGAGACGACCATTTCGGTTGAGCGGCTCAATTGGTCACAATTGCAATACGATCATCCTTCCATTACCTCGGAACGTCCATTCGCATGTGCAGTTGCCCGTGACATCGATTCAAAATGCGGAGTGCGGATTGTACAAACTGCCATGCAAATTTCAGAAGAATGGCTTGCTGGCGACTATGACCGAATTGGAGCACCAGCTCAGGTTCAATTGAGTACCGCGCTGCTCTTGGCTCAGGCACTTGAAAAAACTCTTGTTGCACTCCCAGACTGGGCTCTGCGTGAAGAAACAGAGACCCTGTTCGGCTTCTATCGGGAAAAGATCCGCACCCTCGCTGACAACCGTGCATTTGCCGGGATGCCGCCGCGCATTGAATTCGGTACGAAGGTTATTCCTGCCGCACGCCGCTACCTCGATGTATCAACCAAGGCGCAAGATTATCTCGCTGTCAAAAACTCTATTTCTTCCGCAGGTGGCTTCTGGGCAACGCTCAAACAGAAGCCTCTTTAAGGTGATCCATGAACAACACGCACCGTTATTTCACCACTCCCATCTATTATGCTTCGGGTGAACCCCACGCCGGCCATCTCTATTCCACGGCGCTGATGAACATCCTTGAGCGTCATTACAAGTACCGTGGTTTTGAGACACGCACTCTGACAGGCATGGATGAGCACGGCGAAAAGATCGAAGAAAAAGCCCGCTCTGCTGGAAAGGCACCTCAGCAGCTGGTCGATGAACTTGCTCTCAAATGGAAAGACATTTTCTCACAATTCGCGTTTTCGTATGACATTTTCATGCGCACAACCAGTGCTGAGCACAAGAAGAACGTCACTGATATTTTGCAGAGATGCTTTGACAAAGGTGACATCTATTTTGGTGAGCACGAAGGCCATTATTGCGTCGACTGCGAAGCTTTTCTCACCGGCAAAGAAATGGACGACAAGAACCACTGTCTCGTGCACAAACGTCCCACCGAATTACGACGGGAAGGAAACTATTACTTCCGCGTCCAGAAGTACTTGCCGCAGATTATCGACCTCGTCCGCCGTGGTGAGATTGTCTCTCAGCGCCGCTACATCAACGAATTAGCTGCGATGGCAGAATCTTTCGAAGGGGACTTGAGCATTTCACGCCCCAAGACACGCACCCAGTGGGGCATTGAGCTACCGTTCGACAAAAATCATGTCGCTTACGTGTGGTTTGACGCGCTACCAAATTATGTGACCGGAGTCGGTGGCATCGCTGCTGCACAATCGAGTCCTCTTTGGGACTCCGCAACTCACGTGATTGGACGTGATATCCTCAAATTTCATGGCCTGTTCTGGCCAGCAATTCTCTTGTCGCTTGGATTAAAGATCCCGCGCCTGTGTGTCACCGGCTGGCTTCTTTCGGGCGGTCACAAAATGTCCAAGAGCCTGGGCAATGTCATTGCCCCCGCTGATCTTCTTCCTCTGGGTCGAGATGCGTTTGTGAACACAGCATTTCGTCTGGCCAACCCCGGTGAAGACGTTGACCTCACGCTCAAGACCATCACTGAACGCTTCAATGCCGACCTGGCGAATGGCATCGGCAATTTGGCGTCTCGCACCCTGACCATGATCGAAAAATATTTCGAGGGTGTCATTCCAGCATTCCACAACGGACAACAAATCGACGATGAACGCATGCTGGCTGAACAAGCAGCTGCGCTACCCGCCTTGGTTGAAACCGCATTCGACGAGTTCAGGCTTGCCGATGCACTGGCGCAAACCTGGGAGCTCATTGCACGCACCGACAAATACATCGCAAGCCAAAAACCATGGGAGCTCGGAAAACAATCTGACGACGTATCACGTGCAAGACTGGCGAATGTTTTGGCACACAGCACGGGTGTCTTGAGAACAGTCGGATACCTCGCGGCCGCCTTTTTCCCAGAGCGTATGCAGGAACTTTTGCAGTCCCTTGGAGAAGACACAACTCAAATGCAGCATGCATTCAAAAATGCGCGCTCGTTTCATAACATCCGCACGGGCTATAAAATTACATCCATCCCACGCTTGTTCCAACGAATCGAAATCGCTGCAGCGCCAGCTTCGTCAGCGGCAAACAACAGCAATGCCTCGTCCACTTTACCTGCAAAAGCAAACACAGCCATGAACACGAAACCCCATGCGCAACCTGCACAAGTATCTCCAGCCGTGACCTCAAGTGAAATCTCAATCGATGATTTTGCCAAGGTTCAGATCCGTGTGGGCACCGTCATCAACGCAGAACTGGTCGAAGGCTCCACCAAACTTCTTCGCCTGCGCGTTTCGATCGGTGAGCTCGGTGTGCGTCAGATCTTCTCGGGAATCCGCGAGTGGATTACTCCAGAGGAGCTGGTTAACCGCAAAGTGTTGATCGCATCCAACCTTTCTCCGCGGAAAATGAAATTCGGCGTATCAGAGGGGATGTTGCTTTCATCTGAAAGCCAAAACGGAAAAATTCTTCCTGTTTTTGTAAATGAGGAAATGAAGGAAGGTTCACTCTTGGCCTGAGTCTCCAAAACTCATTGCAAAACAAAAAACCCGCCTTTCGGCGGGCTTTTTTTTAACTCGAGGAAGAACCGCATCAACGGCTGATCTTGGTTCCATCGTTCACTGACCGCATGATCTCGTCGCGAGGAATAAGATCGGTAGGAAGCTGGGCACGGCGAATATTCGCACGATAAAGAACTGCGCCGCGGAGCTTCGTGTAGTCGAGGTCAGCATCTTCAAGATTTGCACGGGTCAGATTGGCACCCTCAAGATTCGCGTTCCACAGGCTCGACTCTGAGAAATCGCAGCCCTCAAGGTTCGAGTCTTTGAAGTTTACATAAGACAGATTGGCACCCGAGAAAGTGCAGCCCGAGAAGTCAAGCTTGGTCAGATTCGCCTTACGCAAATCTACGCCCGAGAAATCTCTCGTCGATTGAAGAATTTCGATCGCTTCCTTACGTGTCAGCGTCTTGGGCTTGGCACTCTCAGGATCGATTGGGATGCCAGCGCTCGCAGCGCCTCCACCCTCTTCATCTTCGTCTTCTTCGTTATCCGAGAAATCATCATCGTCGAAATCAGAATCATCATCATCATCCGATCCACGACGTGGAGAACAACTTGCGTGTTGATTGTTGAGCAGTGCGTCAATGCCACTGAAGGATGTTCTGATGTGCACCTTCGGTTCCTCTCTTGTTCTGCAAAAGGCTGTTTCGCGGAATTCGAGTAGTGTTTATCCACTTTTAGGGCAGAAAGGCAACAAAAAAGCCGACTCAAGGAGTCGACTTTTTCAGAATCAAAAGATGACAGGGGCCATCAGGCGAGCGAATCATCGCCCCCGGAGTGTCCACGAGTCCCGGTCGGGTAATCGTCCTCAGAAAGTAGGGCCGAGTTGGTCAGACCTGGGGTCGGGCGCTTGGGCGGCAGGGCCACTGCAGGTGCGTTGAAAACACCCTCGGATGCATCGCGCATTAGAAGAGTGACAAGTCGGCTGCGGATAACCACCTTGGGAACCCAGAACAGATTTGCCAAATACTGAACCATATTGGCACGAGCCGGAACCTTGGTGAGCTCCGCTTTCAATAGGTCTGAGGGAACCAAGAGTGCGTTCGCCAGGTCAATGATTTCGGTCGGAAGTGAGTCGTCACTTCGCGGCGGAAGCATAAACTGCTCTCTTTCAGAAAGCAGAATGATCCTTGCCACTTCGCGAGAAATTGCACAGCGGATATGCGATGTTAAATCGCCTTTGCGATAACGAATAACATATTGCCCGGGCTTAATTCGATTCGAGCGCGCTAGACGGTCGGTCACGTCTGCCTGAACAAGCTGAATAAAGGGCAACGATGTCATGAGCTCAGGCAAAAACACAGGCACAGCATTTACACCCGCGCGCTTGCTCAGATTATTTGCAATGTCTTCCATGACGAGCTGACGGTCGCGGCGAGCCCTGGAGAAGGAAACTCCTCCCTGCACCTTGCTTTGGCGCGACTCTTCTTCAGACTCCGTGAAGTCAAACCATGCCTCATCGAAGTCGATTGCCCCACTGGCAATGTCTTCAATCAATTCGATATCGACATCCAGCTCGCGAGAGAGAGCTTCGAGAGCAAAGATGCTGCGCACGGCCTTCTTTCCACGTTTCCAATGACTCGTATCACTGGGATTGTAGTCGAGGATGTTGCCCACATCCTGATCGTGGACTTTGGTGTCTGGCTTACGTACTTCGAGCACACGCAAGCAAAACTTAAACAAAACCGCAGATTGCGGAAATCGCTGACTCTCGCTGGCTTTACGCATATCGCGTCCCCTGAGCGCACTGTGACTGATGTTTTTGAGCTGCTGGCCAAAACATTACTCGCAGGTTCTCGAGGGTGTCAACCGCAAAATTAACCGTAAAAAAAAAGTCGCGCCTCTTGCGCGACTTATAAAAACAAGTTCCGGAATCGCCACGTCCCGAGACAACCGCCGGGGCGTGGCGAAAGCAAGAGTGAACCTTTCAATTTGACTCAAATTCAGCGTCGACAACACCATCTTTCTTGGGAGTCGATCCTTGCGCACCTGCCGCCCCTGCATCAGGACCCTGAGCAGATGTCGACTTGTACATTTCTTCGGCCAGCTTGTAGGCCTTCTGCTCGAGAGCTTGGGCCGCAGATTCAAGCGCAGCTTTGTTTTCCGACTCAGTTTCGAGAACCTTGCGTGCAGCCTCGAGTTCTGCCTGAACACCAGACTTCATATCCGCTGGAATCTTGGCATCATTATCTTTGAGAGTCTTCTCAACCTGGAAACACAAGCCGTCGAGTTTGTTGCGTGCATCAACCGTCTCACGACGATCTTTATCCTGCGAAGCGTGCACTTGGGCGTCATCGACCATACGCTTAATTTCAGATTCAGAAAGACCCGAGGAACTTGTCACGGTGATCTTTTGCTCCTTGCCTGTGCCGAGATCTTTCGCGGAGACATTCAAGATACCGTTGGCGTCGATATCGAATGTCACCTCGACCTGAGGCACACCGCGTGGTGCAGGAGGAATTTCGCTGAGGCTGAAACGACCCAGGAGTCGGTTGTCACGAGCCATTTCGCGTTCGCCTTGGTATACGGCGATTTCAACGCTGGTCTGATTGTCGGCCGCTGTCGAGAAGATCTGGCTAGCACGTTTTGGAATTGTGCTGTTGCGCTCAACCAACTTGGTGAACACGCCACCCAAAGTCTCGATACCGAGGCTCAGTGGTGTGACGTCGAGGAGAAGAACATCCTTCACTTCACCGCCAAGAACGCCTGCTTGAACAGCTGCACCAACGGCAACCACTTCATCGGGGTTTACTGAGCGGTTTGGCTCCTTACGGAAGAACGCCTTCACCTTCTCACCAACCAAAGGAATGCGCGTAGAGCCACCAACCATCACCACTTCATCGATTTGCTCGACTGACAAACCTGCGTCACGCAGAGCTGCACGACACGGCTCGATCGTTTTCTCGATGATACGGTCGACCATCTGTTCAAACTGAGGACGGCTCAGTGACAAAGCAAGGTGCTTTGGACCGGTTGCATCGGCCGTGAGGTAAGGCAAGTTGATGTCCGCCTTGGTTGTTGAAGAGAGTTCGATTTTAGCTTTCTCTGCAGCTTCACGCAGACGCTGCATAGCCATCGGGTCCTTGGAGACGTCGATGCCCGTCTGTTTCTTGAACTCGCCCACCAGGAATTCAATCAAGCACTCGTCGATGTTGTCACCGCCGAGGTGCGTATCGCCGTTCGTGGCCAGCACTTCCACGACGTTGTCGCCCACTTCAAGAATGGAGACGTCGAAGGTACCACCACCGAAGTCGTAAACAGCAATCTTCTGGTTGTGCTTTTTGTCCATACCATAAGCCAGCGCTGCAGCTGTCGGCTCATTGATAATGCGCAGAACTTCAAGACCTGCGATACGGCCAGCGTCTTTGGTCGCCTGACGCTGAGAATCGTTGAAGTAGGCAGGTACAGTGATCACGGCCTGGGTGACAGGCTGGCCGAGATAAGCTTCTGCAGACTCCTTCAGCTTGGTGAGAACCTTCGCCGAGATTTCTGGCGGAGCCATGTCCTTGCCACCGAGCTCGATGAGGGTTTTATCGCCGCTGCCCTGCTTCACGGTGTAGGGCATACGGGAAGCTTCATCTTTACGCTCGCTAAAGTGCATACCGATGAAGCGCTTTGCTGAGTAAACTGTGTTCTTGGGATTGGTCACGGCCTGGTTGCGTGCAGCACGGCCAACAATAAATTCACCATCACGGGTGTAGCCCACAACGGAAGGAGTTGTCCGGTCACCCTCGTGATTCGGGATCACCTTAGGTGTTCCGTTTTCCATCACTGCGACAACCGAGTTGGTCGTACCAAGGTCAATCCCGATGATCTTTCCCATTGCTTTTGTCCTCCGCTACGGGTCGTTCCGATGTCTCAGAAACCATGAAATCACTAGCTTTTCTCGACCTTCATACTCCAAGGCCGGGCTTGGTCAGGAACATAATCGGGGTTCCAAACCTGTCAACATCCGTTTGTGGATTTGCCTTGGGTGGGTGCCGGGAGTAAGAACCACCCGGACGATATTGATGAAGCTCGCAGTCCACTCGACTGCAACGCGCCAGGTGAACCATGGAACCGCTGAGCCAGCTGATCCCCTTTTTTATTGATTACGGCTATCTGGCTGTTTTCGGTGTGCTGCTGGCATGCGGCTTTGGGCTACCCATCCCAGAAGATATTACTCTTGTGGCCGGTGGCATTATTTCCGGCCTTCACTACACAAACGTGCACATTATGTTTGCGGTCGGTATGGCAGGGGTTCTTGCGGGCGACTCAATCGTTTTCATGTTGGGTTGGTTCCTTGGCCAAAAGGTGTTTGAACGCCCTATGGTCAAAAAGCTAATTACGCCCGAACGCTTTCGGAAGGTACAGGAAAAATTTTCTCGACACGGGCGCTGGGTCATTTTCGCCGGGCGCTTCATGCCAGGACTGAGAACCCCCATATTCCTGACGGCAGGCGCAACCCGCAGAGTGAGCTTCCTGCAATTCATTGCTTTAGACGGACTCGCAGCAATTATCAGTGTCCCAGTATGGATCTACCTTGGATATTTTGGTGCTGAAAATAGAGATTGGCTGATGCACTGGGTCAAACGCGGTCAAGTGGCCACACTGTCTCTGCTCGCAGTGATTATCACAGCAGCACTCATCATTTTCTTCATTCGCAAACGGAACAAAAAACAATGTCAAGCCCGAACCTGAAGATTGAAGATGCCATTCTCACTTTCTGCGGCTTCCTCGTAGCCATCACCCTGCGCGAGGCCGCCTATGCCATTACTGCAAAACAACTCGGTGACCGTTCCTCAGAAACGCAATCTCGAGCGACAGTCAACCCAATTCCACATATTGATCTCTTCGGAACCATCATTTTGCCGGCCGTATTCTTGTTTTCAGGCATCCCTTTTCTTCTCGGCTGGGCGAAACCTCTCACGATCGATACTCGGTATTTCAAGAAAATTCGTCGCGACATCAACATTGCAGAACTCGCGGGTCCACTGACCAACTTTGGACTGGCCATTCTCTGCGGCCTCATTGCAGTAGCACTCGGTTATCGCATCGAAACCATGATGTTTGGTGAAGACCCTGTGCCGCGTTTGCTCCTGGCTATTGCCAAGTCGAACATTGTCATCGGACTCCTCAATATGTTGCCTTTCCCCGGATCTAGCGGCTGGAGACTTCTCCTGAACAACATCCGCTATCAGTGGGGACAAGCTCTCACTCAAAATGCCAATATTATAAGCATCGTTATGCTTGTCCTTCTTTTGACGAATATCCTGAGCCCTTTGTTTATGGGTGCGCTAGGCTTGTACATGTTCGTCCTGCAGAGCTTTGCCTGAAAGCATGTTTAAGGGCGAGCGCCGGAACGGAGTCCACATGCACGCTCATACTTACAACATTTACTCACACGCTGACGCCGACGGTGGCATCGCCTCGGCGATTTTTGCCCGTTACCTAAGGATCGCTTCGGGAAACCAAAATCTTAATGTCACCGTGTTTCCGGTCAACCACGGCCCTGATCAGCAGGACTGGACTCTCACCGAAATCAAATACCCCTGTGCCATCCTTGATTTTTCTCTGCACCCTTCTCTTCTGACCGAAAAGTTTTTCTCACTCGCTGGTGCAACAGAAAAACCGCTGGAAAACCCCCTCGGATGTTATTGGATTGATCATCACCCTACGGGCGCTGGTGTCCCTTTTCTTACTCCCGAGAACTGCCAGCAGTACCTGACGCATGTGCGCAGTTTGTGGGACGTGACTGCCACCAGCACACCTGGACTGATGCGCAAACACCACAAAAAACTCGGTATCCCACAAGAGCTCATCGAAGAATACGAAGAGCTCATCGATCAAGCTGAGATCATCGACGCAGCTCTTTTCGCTGATGCGCATTCGGCACACGACTTCAGCACCAAGGCAGTTAAGCTGCAAACTCTCTTCAGCTGCTCCCATCCATCCGTGGATCGCACAGCACTCTACCGCAATCTGGTTCAACAGCTGGTTCGTTCTCCACGTATCGAAGACCTGATGAATTCAGACCCCATCTATCAGGCTCTGATAGAGCATGAGCAGAACCTCGTTTTAAAGCAGAAGCAGGTTTACAAGAGCAAAACCTCTGTGAACGACAAAATTGCACTGAGCAATTTCATGAACTGGTCAGAAAGCGAGAAATTCCCAGGCATGGGAAGATTTATTCCCTATCTCCTTTATCCAGAGATTCTTTACGCAATTCATATTCAACCGCATCGGTCGGGTATTTCCTCCATCTCGTGTGGAATTAATCCCTGGAACAAACCAAAGATTGGCGAGAAGCACCTCGGCAATTACTTTGCAACTCATTTTGGCGGTGGCGGTCACGCTTTTGTTGCGGGCGGAAGGATAACCACAAGAGAAACCCACAAAATCGACGAACTTGTAAATTTTCTCAAAAATTAACTGCATTGTTACCTTGAGCAAGTCCCGATAGACTCTTGTGGTCCAACCACCACAATGTGAGGGCTTCAATGGAACAGCCATTTCTTTTCAAAAAAGTTGCAGTCTTGGGTGCGGGCGTGATGGGCGCACAGATCGCCGCACATCTCGCGAACGCCAACGTCGAGGTAATCTTGTTCGACCTTCCCGCGAAAGAAGGCGACAAAAATGGCATCGCTTTGAAGGCGATTGCTGGCATGCAGAAGCTCGAGCCCACTCCTTTTTCGGTGAAATCGAAAGCTACCGACATTGCGGTTGCGAACTATGAAACCGACCTCGCAAAGCTCAAGGATTGTGATCTGATCATCGAGGCCATTTCAGAGCGCATGGACTGGAAAGCTGACCTTTATAAAAAGGTTGGCCCGCATATTTCAGCACAGGCTATTTTTGCAACCAACACATCGGGCTTGAGTCTGAAGGCACTCAGCGAAAATATTCCCGCACATCTCAAGGCCAAATTCTGTGGAGTGCACTTCTTCAATCCACCTCGCTACATGGCTCTCGTTGAAATTATCCCTGGCCCGCAAACCGAAGCTGCAGCCATGGATAACCTCGAGTCTTTCCTCACCACAACACTCGGAAAAAGCGTTGTGCGCGCTAAGGACACTCCCAACTTCATCGCCAATCGTATTGGTGTCTTTTCAATGCTGGCAACGCTTCATCATGCCGAAAGCTTCAAGCTCGGCTGCGATGAGGTGGATGCACTCACGGGTCCCGGCATTGGGCGCGCCAAGAGTGCTACATATCGGACCGCAGATGTTGTCGGACTCGACACCTTCGCTCACGTTGTTAAAACGATGTCAGACACACTTCCCGACGATCCCTGGCGCGCCATTTTTGCTCTACCAGACTGGCTTAAAACGCTCATTGAAAAGGGTGCGCATGGACAGAAAACTGGCGCCGGTGTTTACAAGAAAGCCGGAAAAGACATCATGGTCTTTGACCCTCAGAAGGGTGACTATCGTCCCTCTGCAGGAACCGTTGCAACCGAAGTGGAAAGCATACTCAAGCTAAAAAATCCATCTGAACGCATGGCAAAATTGCGCGAATGCAAGCATCCTCAAGCGCAATTCCTGTGGTCAATCTTCCGCGACCTTTTCCATTATTGTGCGGTTCAATCAGAAAGCATTTGCCATAACCTCCGCGATCTTGATTTTGCAGTGCGGTGGGGCTTTGGCTGGGCTGCAGGACCCTTCGAAACCTGGCAAGTGTCAGGATGGCAGCAGGTGGTCAAATGGATTCAGGAAGACATCACTGCCGGCCTAACGATCGCAAAAGCACCTCTGCCCGCTTGGGCCACTGACTCTACACGCACAGCTGTGCACAGCAATGAAGGTTCGTGGTCTCCGGCGCAAAAAGCTATCGCACCACGTCCCAAAACAGCGCTTCATGCCCGCCAGATTTTCCCAGAAAGACTCTTGGGAGAGAGCGTTGAATACGGCAAAACTCTCTGGGAAAATGACGGCGTCCGACTGTGGAGCACGGGCGACGATATCGGCATTCTGTCCTTTAAGAGCAAGATGCATGCGATTGGCCGCGAAGTGCTCGAGGGAGTTATTCAGAGCGTAGCTTATGCAGAAAACCATTTGCGTGGCCTGGTGGTATGGCAAACCGAAGCACCGTTCAGCGCCGGAGCCAATCTCGCTCAGGTCAGCGAAATGCTCTCGAGAAAGGACTTCGCTTCCGCAGAGGCGATGGTCAAGCGTTTCCAGGATGCCTCCCAAGCACTGAAATACTCCATGGTTCCCACCGTAGCTGCTGTCAGTGGTCTCGCACTCGGTGGCGGGTGTGAATTTGTGATGCATTCATCAAGGGCAGTTGTCGCACTCGAAACATACATGGGACTTGTGGAAGCTGGAGTGGGTCTGATTCCAGCCGGTGGAGGCTGCAAAGAGCTCGCTATTCGCGCTGCGCAAGCAGCTCGCGGCGGAAACACCTTCCATTTCATCAAGCAGGCTTTCGAGACCATCGCCATGGCACAGGTGTCACGCAGCGCTGAACATGCACGTGAGCTTGGATTGCTGCGCCCCACAGACATGGTGGTGTTCAATCCCAACGAGCTGCTCTACATCGCTAAACAACAGGTGCGCGCCATGTCAGAGTCTGGATACCGTCCACCACTGCGTCCGCGCGAAATCCAGGTCGTTGGTAAGGGCGGAATTGCCACACTCAAAATGATTGTTGCCAATATGCTTGAGGGTGGCTTTATCAGCGAGCACGATGCTGCCATCGCAGAGCGCACAGCTATAGTTCTTTGCGGCGGCCACGTCGATGGTGGAACAACAGTCAATGAAGACTGGCTGCTTGAACTTGAGCGCAGTTTGTTTGTTGAACTCCTGAAAACGGAAAAGACACTCGCACGCATCGATTACATGCTCAAAAACGGCAAACCTCTGCGCAACTGATGTCGCGCATCTATGGAAGGATGAATGTCATGACAATCAAAACACGCGATGCTTATATTGTTTCCGCAGTGCGCACACCCGTTGGTAAAGCGCCGCGCGGCACGCTGCGCAATGCACGTCCGGATGATCTCCTTGCTCATGTTCTCAAATCCGTAATCAGTGGTGTTCCGAATTTCAATGCCCAGGACATTGGAGATGTGGTTGTGGGCTGCGCCATGCCCGAAGCTGAACAGGGCATGAACATCGCACGCATTGGCTTACTGCTCGCAGGATTGCCGAACACTGTTCCAGGAATCACTGTCAATCGTTTTTGCTCCTCGGGCCTGCAGGCGATAGCTTATGCTGCCGACCGCATCCGCCTTGGTGAAGCTGATGTGATGATTGCAGCAGGAACCGAAAGTATGAGCCTCATTCCAATGATGGGCCACAAGGTTGTGATGAACCCGAAGGTTTTTGAAAACAACGAGAACCTTGGCATTGCCTACGGCATGGGGATCACAGCAGAGCGTGTTGCTCAGCAATGGAAAATCTCGCGCGAGGCACAAGATAACTTTGCACTTGAGAGTCATCGCCGCGCAGTCACTGCTTGGCAGAACGGGGAATTCAACCAGGAGATTGCACCGCTCGACGTGCTCGACAGTACCTTTGATGCAAGCAATATGCAGATCAGAAATACTCAAACCAGGTTCACTCGCGACGAAGGACCACGGGCTGATTCCACTCTGGAATCGCTCGCCAAGCTCAAGCCTGTGTTTTCCGCTAAAGGCAGTGTTACTGCAGGCAACAGCTCGCAGATGTCGGACGGAGCCGCTGCCGTTCTTCTCATGAGCGAAGAGGCGCTGAAACGCTACAACGCGACACCGATGGCTCGATTTGTCTCGTACGCGATTGCCGGAGTTCCACCAGACATTATGGGAATCGGCCCGAAAGAGGCGATTCCGCGTGCACTGAAAATGGCGGGAATGAATCAAAACCAGCTCGACTGGATCGAGCTCAACGAAGCGTTTGCCGCACAGAGCCTTGCCGTCATGAACGACCTGAATCTTGACCCTGCAAAAGTCAATCCTCTCGGAGGTGCTATTGCTCTGGGGCATCCTCTGGGTGCAACGGGCGCCATCCGCATGGCAACCTTGGCACACGGACTAAAGCGTCGGAAGCTCAAGTACGGCATGATCACAATGTGCATTGGAACAGGAATGGGCGCAGCCGGCATCTTCGAATCGCTCTGATTCTTTCCACTCAGGCAGGCAAACCTGGGGGACTTGGCAAGCTCGAATCCCAGTTTATATTGTGATTTTGGCATCCTTACACTGCCTCTGACACTCTCAGACAAGGTAAGGGTGCCGCGCAGAAAGTGAAACTTCTTGTTCACACGGGTGCAATTATGAAATCCAATTTTATTGGTTTTGTTAAATCGGGCACAAAACGTATTTTTCTGGCCGCACTGGCGTTGAGTGCGATTTTCGGGGTGGTGTCAGGCGGAGTCCTGATGTTTGCTCCAGATCAGCTCGACAACGTCAAGAATTCCCTGGTCGCATTCGGTTCCAAGGGGTATAAATTCCCCGACACACCGCCTGTCGCGCACAGCTCAGAAGCCGACATCCGCGCACTGAAAACCTTCTCAAAAGTTTTCGTGAACCTTGCACGACAAAGCCGTCCGGCACTTGTCTTCATCAAGACCAAACGCGAAATGCCTTCGCGTGGGCGTGGTGGTTTCCCTTTTCCGGATGACTTCTTTTTCCCCTTCTTCCCACCAGGAGGTGGCGGACGCGAGCGCGGAATCCAGGAAGGCGCTGGTTCAGGTTTCATAGTCGACCTGAAGACCGGGTACGTGATGACCAACAATCACGTGGTGCAAGATGCCTCCGACATCACCGTACAGACTTTCGATGACCGCAAGTTCAAAGCCAAATTGATTGGCAGTGAACCATCGGTCGACGTTGCTGTTCTCAAACTTGAAAATTTCACCGCCGGCTCGCTCCGGCAACTGAGCCTCGCCGATTCTGATATTGTTGAAGTCGGTGAATGGGTTGTTGCGCTTGGTGCGCCATTTTCTTTACCCCAAACACTCACTGTCGGTGTTGTGAGCGCCCTCGGCCGCGGGGGAGTTTTGGGGGGTGGAGCGATTGAAGACTTCATCCAAACAGATGCAGCAATCAACCCCGGAAACTCAGGTGGCCCTCTGCTCAACATCGATGGCAAGGTTATCGGGATCAACACAGCCATCAGTTCGCCTACGGGCAGTTCGGCGGGGATCGGCTTCGCCGTGCCATCGAATATGGCGCGTCTCGCTGCTGAAATGCTCATTAACGAAGGACGTGTCACACGTGGATTTCTTGGGATCGATGGACGTGACTTTGGCGAGCTGAGTCCCGATGTGCTCAAAGAGTTGAAACTCAGTGGCGACAGCCAGGGAACAATGATTGTTGGTGTGGTCAAGGGAAGTCCAGCTGAGAAAGCCGAACTCAAACCCTATGATGTCATCCAAACCCTCAATGGCACGGCCATCACAAGCTTTGCGCAGTTGCGCACTCGGCTGGCCTTCACCAAACCTGGTACTGAGGTCAGACTTGGAATTTTGCGCGACGGCAAAAAACTCGAAGTCAGGGTGAAGGTTGGACAGTTCAGCCCTGAAGTCGCTCGCATGGACTCTCAGGACGACAACGACTCAACCGCAGGTGTCGCGGGTGAATTCGGACTTGCTCTGAAGAATTTGACGGGTGAACTGCGTAAACAGCTCGGCGTGCGCGCGCAGCAAGGTGTTCTTGTATCGACAGTTGCTGACGACAGCTACGCTGCGTTTGCAGGCCTCAGACGAGGTGATGTGATCACCGAAATCAACCGCAAAGCGGTAAAGAATATCAAGGACGTTGAATCGGCATTGAAAGTCTCCAAAGACAACCCACGCGACCTGCTCTTTCTTATTGAACGCAACGGCCGCAATCAATTGATCGTGTTGCGCCAGCGCTGAAACAAAACTAGGGGTACCCATGATTGAGGCCTCCCGAAAAAGAGCCACTGCATCGGTGCAGATCATGGGTATTCATGTGGGTGGTCTCTCAACTCACAAAACCACCCTCGTCCGAGCGCGTTGTGTCCTCAAAGAAATACAGTCGGGAATCTCCGATCCGCTGCTGCACAAGAGCTTCTGCGAGAGAATCAAACGCTCCCTAGGTGACATCGCCTCGGCAGCACCGGGGATTCACTTTGAGAACGATGCCTCCCACAAATCCAACTCACCACTCTTTTGGGAAACATTTTCGACCGAACTCGGTCCTGTCCCAAATACAGATGCCGATACACACCTGCTCCAAACCATTTCTGATCATGGTGGTGCAGATATTTTTTGCCTCGACGCACCGATCACATTTCCAACTTGCACATCCTGTTCACGCCTCTGCCCGGGAGTTCCGCATTGCCCCGAACCCGCTGTGCAGGGAATGATGCAGCTTTGGAACGAGGACAAACAATCCGAGGACAGGCGCCCGCGCATGCCTTTCCCTCATACGGAGAGATTTTTCGAGACTTACGCGCGCAGACGCTACGAAAACTCGAGTTTTGCAGGATCTGTTGATCTTGAAAATGCACTTTCCAGCAATCGAGCCCCTCTTTCGGCGCGCGCCCACCATCTCGCCCGTCGACTCATCCACAACTTTCCAAATGCTATTGTCGTGGAAACACAACCCTGGCTCGCAGCCACAGGTTGGGCCTTGCACTCGGGCTATCGGCTCAACCATGTCGCTGAATTGCGGCAACCTGATTCTGGGCGGGTTTCCCGCGCAGGACTTCTCAAACGGCTGGAGATGCAAAGAGTGGCCATGCGCTCCCCGACCTTCTTGGAAGATCTTTTTATTGAACTCAGTGAGCACGTCGAGCTATTCGCTGCATGCATGGCCGCCTTGAGTGCATGGGGACTGCTCAACGGCCTGTGCGATATCCAGCCTTCATTCCTGCAGCAGGAACACGACGACCTGCTCAAGGGCTGGGCCCTCGTTCCCCGTGAATTGGCGACATATGGATGGGGTCATTAAACTCAAAGAGCTCAGTGGCTGGATTCTTCCGGACGGACATTGGCAACCCGCGGAGGAGTGGTGGCACGTCTCGGCGCTTTACGATCTCAAAGAAAGCCGCCCGCATCACTTCACAGAGAGCTTGCAGGAGGCCATGCAAGGGGGCGACGAAGCCAAAATCCGCCGCAGTGCATCGGAAGCGGGTTTTGTGAAAATCTCTCGCGAGCAAATGGATCTCATCTCGCTGAGCCAAGCACAGCTGCGCACGCTGCAGAAGCTGATTGAACTCATCGATCCGGAGGCAGAGTTCATCGTGCTGCTCGAGCACGGCAATCGGCAGAAAAACGTTTCTGTGGAAAGAATATTGAAACTGCGCTCCTCTGCTCCCATTATCGCTTGAAGAATGAGAGTTCCAACGAGCTAACAGGATCAGAACAAAGCCAGATGGTTCTTGCTCTTACTGAGCGGGAAGAGCTGAAGGCGCCGGATCAGCAGGAGCTTGCGTTGGAGCGACAGCTGGAGCAGCTGCATCAGCAGCCGGTGAAGCTTGCGGAGCAATAGTGGGGCTGACAGCAGCGTCGGGTGCAGCCGAACCAGCAGGGGTCGGCGAAACCATGACACCGGGAGTCGGGCTGGCCGAAAGTGCACTATCCAGCTCACGCGTGACA
>JBILKQ010000036.1:0-22427 GCA_044376655.1 Silvanigrellaceae bacterium | reverse complement strand
ACCTCAAAGGCGACAACCCAGAACAAAATGCCGGAATTGAACTTGTGCGTCGTGCTCTTGAAGAGCCTGTGCGCATCATCTCAACCAACGGCGGCTTCGAGTCGAGCGTTGTGGTCGATAAAATCCTCTCGAACACCAACGCAAGCTGGGGCTTCAACGCCCTGACTGAGAAGTATGAAGACCTTCTCGCAGCAGGCGTCATCGACCCCGTTAAAGTGACCCGCTGCGCTCTCCAGAACGCAAGTTCTGTTTCGAGCCTCCTGCTCACAACCGATGCCATGATCTCCGAGAAACCCAAGAAGGAATCTGCAGGAGCAGGCGCCGGAATGGGCGGCATGGGCGGCATGGGTGGTATGGGCGGCATGGGCGGCATGGGCGACTTCGACATGTGAAGTCGTTTCAGAGCCACAGCTCTCTCGCGAAAAAGGCGGCCCTCTCGGGCCGCCTTTTTTTGTGCGCTCAAATCAAATTAAATCCCCGGGCGGCCCCATCCTCGCAGCGAGACCATAATATTTATGGCCCTTCTCCCGTTGGTTCACTTATACCTCTCTCACTTCCCTCGAGCCGGCGACCGTGCTTTTCTGCGCATAGGTGGGTTGCGCTTGTCTTGGGATTTTGGTCGGGGTCCGCCCTCGCTGGATGGGCGCCGCTCCGTACGAGAATCACTTGCACGAGCTGGACGCTGCGCTGAACGAGAATCACTTGCACGAGCTGGACGCTGCGCTGACCGAGAATCCCGCGCACGTGCATCAGACGCATGAGCAGACCTTCCAGATGATTCGCGACGTGGGCGCGGTGCGTCGGCGCTTCTTTCTGATGACTCACGGCGCGCACGCGGCGCACCAGCGCTTCTTTCTGATGACTCACGGCGCGCACGCGGTACCGGCCGATCGTCTTCCGGACGAGCTTTGGCAGCACGTGGATAGGGCCTATCCTCATCAGGACGTGACTTGCGCACTCGAGGAATAGGGCGGTCATCCTCGGTTGGCTTCTGCACAGTGCTTGAACGTTGCTTACGCTTTTCCGCGGCCTCGGCAGAACGCCGCGACGCTTCGAGCGCGTACTCTTCGTCGTTGAGTTTGAGCTGGCGCTTCATCCGACGTTTTGCTTGAGTTTCTTCGTCAAGACGCGCACGGGGCGGTTTGTCGCCCAGTGAGCGGAGCATGTCGTTTTTGATTTGCTCCAGCTGTTCTTTGCCGGCTGCATCAACAGGAATAATAAAGCCAGGCTTCAATGTCGCGGGCAGTAGAATTTCGCCCATTCCTACACGTACGAGGCGTACAACCTTCAGACCAATGGCCTCGGCCATACGACGAATCAAACGGTTGCGGCCTTCCGTAACAACGATTTCGATCCACTGCCCACGGGTTGCACCCATGCGCTCTTTGCTCCCCATACGCACGCTCACAGCCTTGGCAAGGCCGTCGTCCAGCATCACACCCGCTCTGAGTTTCTCAACATCTTCAATGGTCACACCATCGGAGACCAGCACCGCGTAACTTTTCTCCACAGAAAACCGCGGATGAGTGAGTGCGTAAGCCAGATCGCCATCGTTGGTGAGAAGCAGCAACCCCTCGCTACGATAATCGAGACGCCCGACGGCCTGAACGTTTGGAGGAAGCGCTTTGACCGCTGCCAAATCAAAAATCGTGCGCCGCATCTTCGCGTCGAATCGGGTCGTCAGGCACATGTCTGGCTTGTTGAGAATGTAAACGACCTTCGGAAGTGTCTTGTTTCCAACCAATTTACCATGAACGTGAACTTTATCTTCACGGGAAATGCGGGTTCCCAACTGCGTGACGGCCTTGCCATTCACTTTGACAGCACCTGAGGCAATCAACTCATCGGCCTTGCGGCGCGAGGCCACACCATTCTCCTGCAGGAACACATTGAGACGAATCCCCGAAATGGCCTCAGGCTGTGGCTTCTTTGTGCGGTCGTTGCTCATGTGTCTCTCCCTCAACAAAACGATCGATGCCCATCATAAACCAAAATGCCCTGCGGAACACAGGGCTCCACAGAGCATTTAAATGGCGGATCCGCTTCAAACGGAGCGCGGCTTGAACTCAACCCATGAACAAGCAGGACATGGGATCTTCGACAAAGGTCTTCAGGGTCTTGAGGAACTCTGCACCCTGCGCACCGTCGATGACCCGGTGGTCGCAGCTCAGTGTTACTTTCATGCGCTGCTCAACAACCACATCACCGCTGTCGTTCACCACTGGAGTTGCCATGGTCGTACCGACTGCGAGAATCGCTGCCTGGGGAGGATTGATGATCGCTGTGAACTCTTCAATGCCGCTCATGCCCAGATTGGAGATGGTGAACGTGCCGCCGGAGTAGTCGTCGGGCTGCAACTTGCCATCACGCGCAAGCTTGATGAGCTCACGGTTCTTCTGTGCGATCTGAACGAGGGAGAGTTTGTCAGAATGACGCACAACCGGCGTGACCAGACCTGCGGGCAAAGCCACCGCAACACCCATGTGGACCGAGTTGTACTGAGCGATGTAGTCGCCCTGCCACGAGGAGTTGATGTTGGGGTGTTTGCGCAGAGCACGCGAGACCAAAAACACGATAAGGTCGTTGACCGAGAATTTGTCGGACTCAGGCAACTTCGCGAGGGTTGCCTTACGCCACGCCAACAACGGCCCCATATTCAAGCTGATGGTCAGGAAGAAATGCGGGGCAGTGGTTGTGCTCTCCACCAAACGACGCGCAATGGTTTTGCGCATCATGCTCAAGCTGACTTTCTCCATTTCAGCTGCCGGCGCACCCGCGAAAGCAGGAAGAGCTGCAGAGGGAGCCTGGACACCGCCACTGAGATTTTCAACATCACGAACAATGATGCGGCCATTCGGACCCGAGCCCTGCACCGAACGCAAGTCGATACCTTTATCGGCTGCCACACGCTTGGCGAGCGGACTCACACGGAGGCGATCGGTGGTTGCAGCCACCTGAGTGGCCGGAGCGGACACGGGCGCGGCAGCAGCAGCGGGTGCTGCCGCAGGAGCAGCCGTCTTGGCAGAGGCCGCGCCTCCCTTCTTCTTGCTCAAATACTTGTCGACAGCTTCCTGCCAGTTTTCATCGGGCTTGCCGATGACTGCGATGGGGGCGTTCAGCTCACAGGTTTGCTTGTCGCCGACGATAATTTTCAGAAGAGTTCCTGATGCAGGCGACTCAAATTCCATCGTGGCTTTGTCGGTTTCAATTTCAACCACCGGAATCCCGGCGGTGACCTTTTCACCTTCTTTTTTCAACCAACGGGCGACAGCACCTTCTTTCATGGTGTCTGAGAGCTTGGGCATTTCCATTACAGTTGCCATAGCGATGTGCCTCTTTCTCTGGATGCTGAAAAATTAACGGTAGAGAACCTTTTTAATGGCCTCGATTGTTCTCTCTTTGTTCGGCAGAACTTCGTGCTCCAAAGTTTCGTTGTAAGGCATTGGAACGAAGTGATTGTGCACGCGTACAGGAGGAGCATCGAGGTCATCGAAGCATTCGGTCACGGTGCGATCGACAATGTAGTTGCCTATCGTTGAGATACCCCAACCTTCTTCGAGAACCACGAGGCGATGGGTTTTCCGCACAGATTCAAAGATGAGATTTTCATCGAGCGGTTGCAGTGTACGCGGGTCGATAATCTCAACTTCGATGCCTTCTTGAGCAAGCTCTTCAGCAACTTCAAGTGCAAGGTAAACCATTTTGTTCCATGCAACCAACGTCACATGTTCACCCTTGCGCTTAATATCGCCTACACCAATCGGAATGAGATATTCGCCATCGGGGACTTCGCCTTCCTTGCCGTACATCATTTCGCTTTCAAGGAAGCAAACGGGATTGTTGTTGCGGATGGCGGACTTCATAAGTCCTTTGGCGTCGGCAGGAATCACCGTACTGATGACAATCATGCCAGGCACGTTCACAAGCATGTGGTCAACACACTGCGAGTGCTGTGCAGAAAGCATGTGTGCAGCACCATGTGGGCCGCGGATAACCATTGGAATCGGGAATTGGCCACCGCTCATGTAGAGCATTTTGGCGGCATGGTTGATGATTTGGTCGAAGGCCTGAATCGCAAAGTTCCAGGTCATCATTTCAATAATGGGGCGCATGCCGACCATCGCAGCACCGACACCCAAACCGCAAAATCCAGCCTCGGAAATGGGAGAATCAACCACACGCATGGGGCCAAACTGCTGGAGCATACCTTTCGAGACTTTGTATGCGCCGTTGTACTCACCCACTTCTTCTCCCATGAGAAAGACAGTCGGGTCGCGCTCCATTTCTTCCGTCATCGCCTGACGCAGAGCTTCTCTCAAACTGATGATTGCCATTTTTCGCAAACCTCTTTCAACGATGAAATATATTAGGGAGCCAACACGTGATCGAAAATCGTGCTGAGTTCAGGCTCGGGTGAGTCTTCTGCGAAGGACACAGAGTCCTCGACAATCTCACCGATTTCCTCTTCCCATTTTTCGAAATCTTCGTCGGTCGCAACCTTGTTGGCCACCATGTGATCACGCAGTGTCTGCAAGCAGTCCTGCTGACGCTCGCGCTCAACTTCCTCTTTGGTGCGGTAGGTTTGCGGGTCAGACATCGAGTGACCGCGGAAGCGGTATGTTTGCATTTCAACAAGGATGGGCTTGCTGGTTTTGCGAGTCTCTTCGACGATGTCGTACATTTGTGAATATGTATTGAGAACATTACGGCCATCTACAATAGCCTGACGCATGTTGTAGCCCTTGGCGCGGTCGGCCAAGACGGGCAGCGTACAGGTGCGCGAAATCGCAGTACCCATGCCGTAGAGATTGTTCTCGATGATGAAAATACAGGGAAGATCCCAGATGGCCGCCATATTAAGCGCTTCGTGGAATTGGCCTTGGTTGATAGCCGCATCACCCATGAAACAAAGAATGACGAGGTCTTCTTTCATGGATTTGATTTTCCAACCCACGCCTGCAGCTAGAGGCACCTGGCCGCCAACGATGCCGTGGCCGCCGAGGTAGCGAAGCTTCGAAGAAAACATGTGCATCGAACCGCCTCGACCACCCGCACAACCCGTAGCCTTACCCAGCATTTCCGCCATGACTTCCCTGGGTGACATTCCCAAGGTGATGGGTTGGACGTGGTCGCGGTACCCGCTGATCACGTAGTCTTGCCCCTTCCGGATAGCGTTGAGGCTGCCCGTCGAGACGGCTTCCTGACCAATATAAAGGTGACAGAAGCCACTGAATTTTTGCTGTACGTACAATTGGCCGCACCGCTCTTCGAAGCGACGGGCAAGCAGCATGTCTTTGTAAAACTCGACGAGCTGTGCGTTTGTTGGCGCTGGCATCGGCGTTTTTCCTATGTTTGTGGTCAATTCCTCGACCGCCCGGGTGCGAGGAACCGTCACGCTATGCCAAATGCGCAGGGGCTGCAACAGTGTGTTTTAGAAGAACTGGAGCTTCATACAGAAGACCGATCCGCCCGACTTGATGAACTCCTCGGTAGAGAGCTCAACCGGCTCGAACCCGGCCGCCCGCAGGCGTGCCACTGTTTGTTTCGAGCCTGCTTGGAGAATCACGTTCTTACCGTCCGGACAGTGCGCATTGCAGGCGAAAGCAGGAGAGTCGGCCTCAGCCAACGGCACCTCGATGACATTGGGAAAGACTTTCTTGACCAATTCCCAGCCCTCAGCAGTGAAGGCATCTTGGCAGGCAAGTGCCGAACGGCTGTCTAAAATACTCAAGCAAGTATCTAGATGGTAAAACCGGGGATTGACCAACTCAAAGACCAACACAATAACGTCGGCTAGTTCCGCCACGGTCTCATAGATGGCCTTGTGGGTGCGATGACCGTATCCGCCAAGGAGTACGCGGTGCCCCGGAAGCCACAAAGCGTCGCCCATGCCTTCAAACAGGGTGGTTGCACTCCGTTGAGGCAAGGTTACGGTTTTGTAGCCCTCGCGCTCAAGGGTTGTCGCAATACCCGGAACTTCGCGGTGGCGAATTTCGTTGGCCATGTTACTGAGAATTGCCTTACGCTCACCTGTGCGTGTCACAAAAGGGAGTGTCTGATTGGCGCAGAACACCATGTCTGGCAATCCCTCGATGGGCTCTGCCTCAAAAACTTGAAGCCCAAGGTTTCGATAGGTGGAACGCAAGGTCTCCCACTCTTGCATGGCCTTCGGTTTATCGAGGACGTGGAGCGAACCATCAGCCTTACGCATATGCGGGTTGATGGGATTGTCGACATGAAAGTAACTTGGCCTGACCATTAAAATACGGCGTGCAAGTGGCATTGTTGGCGTCGTTCTTACATCGAAATTCAACTCTTCTGGACTCTGAATTATTTTACCCATGTCTGTATCTCCCTTCCCTTGCGGAAACAGCCAGCTTAACTTAGCCTCGGCACCAGGAAAAGGCCTGACAAGAACACATCTGCGACACGGAGTATCCGAAGGCACATGGCCACCATGCTTGACCTGCATCCAATTAAAATCAAAACTGAGCAACGCTTTCATGCCAGCCAGAACTGCCTTTACAGCAATCAAATTGAACACCTTCCTGCGGAACTCTTAAGCCAACAACGATGTTCTTTTGTCCTCGTTGCCGGCCGGTATCCAGGAGTCTACTCGCGCGACCATCTTCTTGCTGTTCGCTTTCTGCCTCTATCCTGGACAGAGCACTTCAAGACTCAAAAACTTGCCGAACAGACACTCGAACAATTGATTGAGACTGAGCTTGAGCAACTCCGTGCTCGCAAAAAAATGCTGACCTCCGGTGTGAATGAAGCTTACCGCTGGGTGCATGGCGATGCCGATGGTCTTCCGGGAATCGTGCTCGACGACTACGGCGCAATTGTGGTCGTTCAGGCAAACTCTCATGCGGGTGATTTCCTCTTGCCCAGCGTGCTCAACGCGCTTGCCCGAATCACTGACAAACCAATCTTTGAACGCAGCTCTGGGCAGATTCGCGCAATCGAAAAACTCCCTGAACGCACACGCTGGGTTCGAGCCCCCGAGCAAGGCCAAAAACAAGACGAAGTCCAAACCACTGTTGCAGATCTAAGCATGACTTTCCGGCCACAACGCTCTCAGAAAACCGGATTGTTTCTTGACCAACGTGAAAATCTTTTGCTCCTGAAAAAAATCTTAGCAACAACCAACTCGAGAACAATGCTAGACCTATGCAGTTACGCGGGTGCCTGGTCATGTGCAGCGGCACAAGCTGGAGTGGTTGAATTCACTGCTGTCGACCAAGACAAAGACGCACTTGAATTGTGCGAACGAAACATCAAAAACAATTTAATCAGCGCAAATTCAGATCCAAAAATCCAGCCTCTGCATGGCGATCTATTCGAAATTCTCTCCAAGCTCAGCCGCGAAGAAAAGAGCTACGACGTGGTTGTTGCCGATCCCCCAGCGTTTACAAAATCATCGAAACATGTTCCTGAGGCTCGTCGCGCTTATCAAAGACTCGCAAAGCTTTCCTCGCGTCTTGTGGCACAGAATGGCGTGCTCGTGGCCTGCAGCTGTTCCCGACACATTGGCGAAGAAGATTTCTACGAAATCATTAGCTCTGCTCTTGTGGCAGACGATTGGGTGTACCTGGGCCGCGGCCGACAATCCCCCGATCACACCGTGCTTTCAACCGACAAACATTCGCTTTACCTTAAGGCTCTGTTTTTCATGAGACGCAGCACTCTTGCCCACTTTTCTCAATCTCAAGTCAACCGACGAGGTGAAAATCCTTGAAAAGCAATGACGCCAAACATGTGGTCATTGATGCCCGGGTTGTGGTTGCGAATCAGAGCCACGGAATTGCTCGCTACACCGATGAATTCGTCAGAAACCTGCGCAATATCAGCACCCCATTCCGATTCACTCTACTTGTCACCAAGAATTCTCCACTCCTGAACCAAAGTTGGCCGGAGCACATTCAATTTCAGATTCTCAAAACAAGCTGGATTAGCTGGCTTGGCCAGTTCGAACTGCTTTGGTTTTTACGCCGCATCAAGCCCGATCTCTTCCACTCGCCGAGCTTCATCGTACCGTTTCTGAGCAATGTACCGCTCGTGACCACCATCCATGACCTGAACCATGTGGTACTCTCTGAAAACTACTCCATTTTTCACAGGCTTTACTACAGCGTATTATTGGCTCGAAAAATCAAACGCGCAAAAGCAGTCATCACCGTGTCGCAGTTCTCGCAACACGAAATCATCAATTTTTTTCACACGCCGCGTGAACACGTGAGGGTGATCCACAACGGGATCAGCGAAAACTTCCAGAATCCTCCGATGCCCAACTCCCCCGAGGTGCGACAGATTCTCAGAAAGTACGAGCTGCCTGAAAAATACGTCCTCTCGATTGGAAACAGAAAACCCCACAAGAACATTGCGCGCCTGGTCGAGGCTTGGTGCAAGAGCAACGTCACTTTGCCACTTGTTTTGCTCTCAGACTTTGACCCAAACCTTCTCAAAGTTGCCGAGCAGCACCACAAAAAGCACAACTTGCACTTTTTGCGTTTCATCCCCAACGACGTTCTGCCCGTGATATATGCCGGTGCAGAGCTTTTTGTGTATCCGTCGATCTACGAGGGTTTTGGCTTTCCTCCCCTCGAAGCAGCCGCATGTGGAGTTCCGGTGGTTGTCTCCAACTGCTCCTCCCTTCCTGAGGTGATGCGCGATTGCGCCCTATATATAGATCCATCGAACACGGACGAAATCGCTCGTACACTCGAACAGGCGCTTATTGGCAATTCTGAGCAGGAACAACGCATTCAACGTGGTCGCCAACTAGCCAAAAGCTATTCGTGGTCGAAGGCTGCGGAAGAGACCCACTCTGTATACATGCGTGTGCTGCTCAAAGAAGCCACCGGAAAATCAGCACAATCACACCCGGCCAAACTGCAGCAGGAGCCAGGGAATGGATGAGCTGAAATTCGCCAATTCGAAAAAGAAAACCATCGGTCTAAACGGGCGATTTTTGGTTGCTCAACGCACGGGTGTGCAACGTTCTGCCTATCAGCTCTTCCGGACCGTGATTGATCAGGGCACCCAGTTCAATTTCGTTCTCTTCACCGGTGACAGCGAAATGTTCGCCCCCGAGTGGCAGCGTCCACACGTTCAACTCGTCACAAGTCCCCTTTCGCAGCGAAAAGTGCTCCGCAACCACTACTGGGAGCAGGTGGAATTGCCGCGGCTCGCAAAAAAATACAAAGTCGATCTGCTCCACAGTCCGGCCAACCTTGCCCCAATTGCCTTTCGCGGAAAGAGCATCGTCAACATCCATGACCTCTGCTTCCTGGTCCAGCCGGCCTGGTTCTCCTTCAGTTTCCGGTTCATTTATCGTTGGCTTGTGCCGCAAGTCGCGCGCAACAGCTCACTGGTTGTGACCAATTCCAACTACTCGAAAAACGATATCCTCAGCCTGCTCAAGCTGAATATCGAAAAGATTCGCCTGACCTATTGGTCGGTCGATCCCATCTTTCAGCAATTCAGAAAGCCCTTCGAAACCCGCGACGATCGCATCATCTTCGTGGGTTCGCTTGAGCCACGCAAAAACCTGAGAGGCCTGCTCAAAGGTTTCTCCATTTTCAAACAGCGCAACCCACACAGCAAAACCCGTCTGACCGTGGTTGGGTGTGAAAATCCCCTTTTTGCCGACGCTGGGATAAGTACAGCCGACGTGGGCAACGACGTGGAGTTTCTGGGCTATATTTCCGACCGGGAACTAGCCGGGCTGTTCGGTAGCTCCAAAGCACTGGTATATCCCTCATTTTACGAGGGCTTTGGTTTTCCCCCACTCGAGGCTATGGCGGCCGGCACGCCGGTGGTCACCAGCCAAACCTCGAGCCTGCCCGAGGTGGTGGGCGACGCCGCGTTGCTCGTGGATCCGTTTTCACCCCAGGATATTGCCGAAAAAATTGAACTGGCTTTGAAGCCCGAGGTCGCCGCGCGTATGGTCGAGAATGGCTACAACCAGGTACAGAGGTTCAGTTGGCAACAGGTCGGGGAGCACATGCTGAGCATCTACTCTGAGATCCTTGCTCAAGACTCCTGATTTCCCGACACAATTCCTCCACAATTGTTTGCTTGTTTTCCGTCCTGTCGCGGGGTATGGGTTGCCCAGACTTTTCGAGGGCCCTATGAGCAGCAATCAAAATATTCGTAATATCGCTATCATCGCACACGTTGACCACGGCAAAACCACTTTGGTTGATGGTCTGCTTCAACAGGCCGGTACATTCCAGGCTCACCAGACGGTCGCCGAACGCGTCATGGACAGCATGGATCTCGAACGTGAGCGTGGTATCACGATTGCGGCCAAAAACGCTTCGATGGTCTACAAGGATACTCGGATCAATATCGTTGACACTCCCGGACACGCGGACTTCGGAGCTGAAGTTGAGCGCACCTTGATGATGGTTGACGGTGCCATTCTCCTCGTTGACGCCGCCGAAGGCTGCCTCCCACAAACCCGCTTTGTGTTGCAAAAGGCGCTCCAGCGTCACCTCTCCATGATTGTTGTGGTCAACAAGGTTGACCGCCCGGACGCTCGCGTTGAGGAAGTCGTTGAAGCCATCCACGACCTCTTCCTCGAGCTCTCTTTCGAAGATCACCATCTCGAATTTCCGGTACTCTACGCCTCCGGCCGTCAGGGATGGGCAAGTAAAAAACTTGATGTGAAAACCGAAAATCTGGGCGACCTGTTCGACACCATTCTCGAACATGTTCAGCCCCCACGCATCAAAGACGACGGTCCTGTTCAGATGCTGGTGAACAACCTTTCGTATAACCCTTATCTCGGACGTCTGGTCATTGGTCGCGTTGAACGCGGCAGCTTGACCACCAACCAAAACATTTCCGTGCTCGGCGAAAATGGCAAAGCGCAAAACTGCAAAGTTGTAAAATTGCGCGCCTACCGTGGCCTTGAGCAAGTTGACGTAGAACGCATCGATGCCGGAGATATTGCCATTGTGGCAACAGGTCTGACCGATCTGGCTATCGGCGATACCATTGCCTGCGCAAACAAACCCGAAGCTCTCGAGCGCATTCAGGTCGACCCCCCAACCGTGAGCGTTGAAGTGTCGGTAAATACCTCGCCCATGGCGGGCCGCGAAGGTAAACCCCTGACAAGCCGCAAACTCTTCGAATTCCTGACCAAGGAAGCGATGCACAACGTGGCTCTGCGCATCGAAGAAACCGAAACGCCTGAAGTGTTTTTTCTGAAGGCGCGCGGTGAGCTGCAAATTTCCATCGTGATGGAAAACCTCCGCCGTGATGGTGGCGAGTGCATGCTCGCGCGTCCGAAGGTCATCACCAAAATGATTGACGGCGTTGAACACGACCCGATTGAACGCGTGGTTGTCGACGTTCCGGATTTCTCGGTCGGCGTTGTCACCGAGAAGCTCTCACTGCGGAAAGGTCGCATGGTAAACATGCAGACGATCGGCACCAACCGTGTACGTATTGAATTCTCTGTTCCGACACGCGGCCTGCTCGGCTACCGCAGTACATTCCTCACCGACACCAAAGGTGAAGGTATTATGTCGAGCTACTTTGAAGGCTGGGAACCCGTCAAAACCGGATTCCTGGTTCGTCAAAATGGCGCGTTGATTGCCGACCGCTCCGGAAAAACCACCGAATACGCGCTCCATGGTCTGGAAGATCGCGGTCGTCTGTTCGTGCGTGAAGGCGAAGAAGTTTACGAAGGTATGGTTGTGGGGGAAAACAACCGCGACAACAACCTCGACGTCAACGTCATTCGTGAAAAGAAGCTCACCAACATGCGTTCTGCGGGTACAGACGACAGCACCAAACTCACGCCCATCACCAAGATGTCGCTTGAGAGTGCCATCGACTGGCTCGATGAAGATGAGTGGATTGAGATCACTCCTAAGAATATCCGCATCCGCAAGCGTATTCTGCAGGCGAATATGCGCAGCATCTCGCGCAAATAAGGGGCTCAGGGGTCACGAGGAACAAGCAGAAAGGACTCTGCCGCGTTTGAGTTGAAAACGACTTGTTATGCTGGGAGCGTTTTGTGATGGCACATCATCCTCTGACTCTGGCTCTTCTGGAAACCCTGCAGGCGCAGGGGAGCGATCTCTCCCCGCACCTCAAAACAGCCTTTGAGAAACTCTCCGACGAGCACGCCTCTGGCATTGCACTTGCGCAAATGGAAACCCCCATGATGCGTCAGTTCAAAGAGGCAAAGGATGCTGTCCCTGATGCACTGCTATTCTTCCGCATGGGCGACTTCTATGAGCTTTTCGGTGCCGACGCTGTCATAGCGGCAGAGGTCTGTCAGCTCACCCTAACCTCTCGCGACCGCAACTCCGACAACCCCGTTCCCATGGCTGGCGTCCCAGTTGTCAATCACCGCGTGACTCTCAAAAAAGCTCTCGCAGCAGGATTCAAAGTTGCGGTGTGTGACCAGCTCGAAGATCCGAAACTCGCCAAGGGCCTCGTCAAACGAGACATCGTCCGTATCGCAACTCCTGCGGTTCCCGGCGATCTCGGCGAAGACGACGACTCCTCATCTCCCTCAGGCACATGGCTGGCCTGCGCCGCACCCGCTCAGAGTGGCGAGTGGGCACTGGCGTTTGTCGATGTCTCCACAGGTGTTTTCCGTTTCACTGGACGCCTGACGCTGGCTGACTTGGAACAGGAACTGGTGACTCTGATTCCTCGGGAGGTCATTGTTCCAGGTGCGCACCTCGAGCGCTTTGGTGACTTCGCACGCACTCATTTCACTTTGATTCCGAGGATTTCGTCCACACCCGGCTGGATTCTTCGGTCATCGTCGGATGCCCTGCGACTCTTCGAAGATTTCTTCCCGCTTTCAAAATTCAACGCTTTCGGTTTGCCGGCCATCGATGGCTCAATTCAAGCCGTTGCAGGTGTGTTGAACTACATAAAAGAAACCCAGCGTGGTGTTGTGAAGAACCTGACCCACATCGAGTACTATGATGTTTCAAAACATCTTCTGCTCGATGAGGCGACAAAACGTCACCTCGATTTCTTCATCACCTCCACCGGTGAACGTAAAGGCACCCTGTTCCATTACCTGAACCACTGCGCCACAGCATGTGGCGCACGTCTTCTTGCGCAAAAGCTGAACTACCCAGAAAAGGCTCGCGAGAAAGTCGAAACATCGCTTCAGTGCGTTGAGACAGTGCTCAGGAATCCTGTTTTTGAGCGAGAGCTTTTCAACATCTTGCGCACCTTCGCTGACCTCGAACGCACCCTCGGGCGCGCAGCACAAAACAGTATCGACCCCAAGGGTCTTGCATGGCTCGGGCAAACACTCGCTAAAATGCCACACGTTCATGAGATGGTGGCGCTGCTTCAGGACGCAAGCTCAGGCTGGAAAAACAGCAATTCAGAGTGTGCTAAGCTGCTTTTGAATCTGAACCCGCTCACTGAGCACCTCAACAGAGCTCTTGAGAATGAGCCTGCTCAGATCGTTGGCAAGGGCGGCCGAATTTTCCGCAACGGCTATCATCCGGAGCTCGACGAGCTGTGCGATCTCGAAAACAATTTTGAAAATAAAATTTCCGAACTGGAAACTCACGAACGCAGCCGCTCCGGAATTCCCACCCTGAAAATCGGCTATACGCGCGCGTTTGGCTACTACTTTGAAATTTCCAAGGGTAAGCTCGCGCAGGCGCCGGCGCATTTTGAACGCAAGCAGACTCTCGTGAACGGTGAGCGCTTCATCACACCAGAATTGAAAGAACTCGAAGAAAAAGCCCTCTCGGCCTCTGAGAAGCGCACAGCCATAGAACGCCAACTCCTAGAAAATTTGCGCATTGATGTGATGAACTACGCCGACTCGCTTACTGCGCTCTCGCGCATTGTGGGGCAATTCGACGTTTGGCGATGCTTTGCATATCTCGCTCAGGAAAACCGTTGGTGCAAACCCGAGTTGGTCGATGGCCAAGTGACTGCGCTCGAGCAGTGCGTTCATCCGATTCTTGCTGGCCTGCGCACAACGCAATCCAAATTTGTCCCGAACGATATTGTCCTTGGTGACACTGCCAGTATTTCGCCAGGACGCTTCGGAAACAGCGCTCCTGCAGGCCGAGTGCTCCTCGTTACCGGACCCAACATGGCTGGTAAGAGCACCGTCATGCGACAAGTGGCTTTGGCGCACGTTCTCGCTCAAATGGGTTGTTACGTTCCGGCCCGAAGTGCCACATTGGGACTCTGCGACAAAATCTTTACCCGCATAGGTTCGGGCGACTTTGCCCTCCGAAACCAGTCGACCTTCATGGTTGAAATGCTTGAAACAGCGCACATGCTGCGCTTCGCCACACCCGCAAGCTTGCTCCTGATGGACGAAATTGGCCGTGGCACTTCCACGTTCGATGGCTTGAGTCTCGCTTGGGCCATCCTCGAAGATCTCGCAGATCGCGTTCGTGCGCGATCGCTGTTCTCAACGCACTATCACGAGCTGGTCGATGCAACGGGCCAGCGCCCCGACATTCTGCCCATGCGCATGGAAGTCGTGGAGGAACAAACTGCTGCGGGTGAGCAAATCGTCTTCACCTATAGGTTTCTGCCCGGTGCGGCCGGAAAGAGCTATGGTATTCATGTCGCCCGGCTCGCTGGCGTACCTGAAAATATCATTGCCAGAGCTGCAGAAATCCTTAGCACCCTCTCAGCACAGGACCGGCAACACAACACTGCGCACAACTCAACCACGGTTGATTCCGAAGGGCCTTCCGCTCTTGCGACACCCGTGCTCCAAACCTCATTGCCCACCCAAGAGAGCGCCTCAGCGCCGCGGCGCGCGGCGCGTAAAAAACAGTGGGATGAATCGGTTTTGCCACCCCTGTTCTAATTGAGAATCAACAACAACCTAGCATTACTGCCAAACGAGAGCAGCCCAAGACACACAGCTGTTGAGCGGCTGACGTTGCACGGCTTGCTCGTGCACAGCAACATGGCAAATTCATAAGAGCGGCTGTCGACTGTTTAAATAAAGTAAAGACGCCGGGAAAGTTGTGGTTTGTCATGCGCAGAGAAATATCCTACCCGCTTTTATGCTTGGTCAGTTTATTCGTAACCCTAGCAAGCGGTGAAGCCCAGGCCTGGGTAGATCTCGAAAAATGGAAGAAGCCAAAAGTTTTCGACCAAGCACCTTCCACTGAAATTATCCAAACAGGATACAAATCCTACCTGCGCAAACCAAAAAACTCGGCACTCAGACTCACCAAAACCAGTGGCAACCTGGTTGGTCTTTATCCGTTGCTCGATAATCTTGTTGCGGGTGTGATCGTTGGCGCAGGAGCTGCCTCGGTGCAGGACATTCAAACTGAATCAGGGCTCCGCTCATTCCAAAATTCTCAGCTGAGTGTGGAGCTCGCAGGGCAATATGCATTCTCCAACGAACATTCGCTCTTTATTTCCTCCGGTATGGGTTTCAAAGAACTTGAGTCCAAAGGGAAATCCACAAGCGAGAGCCGCATGCTCCTGACCACATACAGCGTGTGGTCGCTTAATGACGATGTAGGCCTTGGAATTGGTCTGGCAGGTAACCACAACACAAGGAAATCGACTTTCGTGCCGCTCCTAGGCGGCTCTTGGCAACCGTCGCCCGAACTCAGAGTCGACGGCTGGCTTCCCTCCCATGTTCACACCCGTTGGAAATACGCCCCAGCGCAATCGTTGTTCCTGCGCCTCGAACTCAGCGGAGAGTCAGGCTACGCAAAGAATTTTCTTGGGAACAACGACGCCGATATCACGCTGCTGGGAGCTCAGATGATTCTTGGCTGGTCGTTGGGAATGCCCATAGGAATTGCGACTGGCTTTTTGCGGATTGACCCATCGTTCGGATTCTTTGCAGGTAACACCTCGGTCGAAAACCTTTTCTCTGGAAGCAAGACAAAGCAGAAACTTGGCTCGGTGCCTGTTGCCGATATTCGTGTTGCTGTTGTTTTTTGAATCAATACATATCCAATATGCGGAGAGACTTTTGAATGGTTGAATTTCTCTCAAAGAAATCCATATTAGCACTACTCTTGACACAAATTTTGGCATGTCAATCAACCACTCCGCCTGAACCAGGAGAGCAACCCAGTCACTCCCAGTCCCTCAGACAAAAGGAAATCTTTGAGCAATTCGAAGCCACAGAATTTTCAAAGTGTATTGACTCTGACGGACGCAACACAGGTTCACTCAATTTCATTTGGCGTGTCAAAAACACCCAAGGCCAAAGCATTTCTCCATTTATTGTCGGATTCAGCGGCACTCTCCGCTCTCTGCAGGGAAATCTCTTTCATTTTCAAACCCTGACCTCAGTGGAAGACTCCAACTTCGGTTTACCGCCCGTAAACAATCCACAGAAATTTCCGATCGGAAGTTATGCTGCATATTCGCTTTTGTTTCCCTACGATGAACAAGATGCCGGCTGGGCCTTTGTGAAATTGAATTCACAAAAAATAACTCCCTCTGATGTAACCGGGGCACAGCTGCTGCTGCCAAAATTTGTGATTGGGGGCGAATACAGCACGCGTTATTATCTCCGGCTGGAGGGAAAACAGTTCCATGAATTCAGCTGCCAAGCCATGAGCGACAAAGTCCGCGCACGATTGAGCACCTTCATGCGCAAAGACGGCTCAGCCGCGTTCGAATCCAGCCGAGGCTCTCGCACAGACCTCGTTGTTTTTGCTCCAGCGCCCGCACCAACCGCCGCACCCGCGGTTGCAGCCAACTCCACACCAACGGCAAAGTTGGCAGCAAGCGCCGCTCCCATGCTCGTACCCACTGCCACTCCTATACCTGCCGTTCCTGCGGAGCCTGTGCGTGATTTCCGCCCAGTTGCTCGCCCGTCAGACTATGACTCCCAATTCAAACACGTGCGCATCTATGAATGCGGAAAGAACGGCGCGATCGATGCTATCTGGCGCTTGAAAAACGCACGTGGCGATAACCTAGAGCAAGGAAAGGCATTCATCACCGGATTTGCAGGCGAACTTAAAGACAACCGCACTGGAAACGCATTCTACTTCAGCTCAATTCAGCTTGAACCTGCACCTGCCTTCTACTCAGGACAGATGCCTGCGCAGGGGACCTACTATTTTCCGAGCATCGAATTCCGCGATGAGCAGATCAAGAAAAGCATATCCGTACACTCCCGTGTGCCTGGCCTCAATCCCGGAAAGTTTGCCGCAGCCGCCACCGTATATCTGCCACGCAACAGCACCGGCAATACAGTTTCTGTCTCACTTTCTCTGGGTAGCTCCTTGCGTGGAACACCCTATCAAGCCACCGCAGAATGCCTTCCTGTCAATTCAAGAGTGAGTCACTGGCTCAAAAATTGTATGGCGGCCGAGGCGCCTGCCATTCCCAATCTCAACTGCAACATCTAAGAATGTTATAGAGCGACAAGCCTCTTTGCCCTGTCATCACTTTGTCAAAGTGCGCAGCATGATGGTTCTACATGAAATAATATCTTAGTCCTGGCATTAAAAAGCAGACAAGCCCGATATACTTCCCGACCGCTTTCAATGGAGGATGAAGTTGATGTTGACACGCAATTCTCAGGTTGTTGCCTTCGCACTGCTCGCAATTGTTGTTGGTAGTTACTCTGCTTGTGGAAAGAAAAAATCGTCTGGCGGAGGAGGTGACTCGGGTCCCACTTTTGCCGTTTCTGGGCAGCTTGCCATTCAGTCCAATCTAGACAATCTAGAATTTGCAGCCTCAAAACCAAACGTTGTTTACGCACTGCCAGCCAAGGTGATTGAGAATATCTACAGCTTCGACAAAGCGATGCTGGCAACTTTTCCAATTGGAGCCGATGGCAAATTCTCGGCAAATGTTAAAACCTCGAACGGCGACACACTTCTTGTAGCTGTTGATTCCAGTGCTCCCAATCGACTCGATGGCATCCGCGGAGTCCTCTCCCTCAAGGACGACAGTGGTTCGCTCATTAAAATTCCAGCGGCTGAAGGCTCAGGTTCTCTTGATATGGGCACACTTAATGCTGATGCCAGCGGCAAGGAATATACATCGAACAAAAAGACGGATGATGTTGCAAGCTCCTTCTCATTAGATGTTTCAAAGATGAAGGAACTTGCCAAGACCGATGACTCGGCACGTGGCCTTATCAATGTGGTTGCCAACATCAAAGATAATGGCGACTTCATTTTCGCCAAGCCCTACATGACCTTCAAGAGCAATATTCAAAAAATCAAGAACAGTGCGTCGGCAGCAACAGACCTCACCTACAATGGTTACGGCCTTTATTTCATTTCAAAGTGGACGGGGCTAACTATGGAGTCACTCTGCGGTGGTGGAAGCGCAACAAACAAGTTGTCACTGCTGCCACCCACCGGAACACAATTGAAACTCTGCAAAGAGAACGATTCCACACAATGCCGCTCCTACAACCAGGTGACCAACCAGAACACCAAATCTGCAGAAACTGAGGGCGGTGGGCGCACTTCCTGCAGCAGCGACATGAATGGTCAAGCTATCGCCGCAGATGATGGAAATTTCTACGTGGCAAAGGAACCCAGTTCCGATGGCATGCCTCGTCCCCTGAATTTCAACTGGGGTGGTGGTGGTTACGACGGACAGCTTGCACAGGGAGTTTGGACTCTGAAACTCAACGACGCCGAGGTCGGACGCTACGACCTCGCTGCAGCGAATCCTCTCAATGCTTCGGGCAAGGCCACTGTTTACGTTCCAAGCGTGAAGGCCGTTCTTGATGGATCCAATAGGGTGAGCCGTATTGAAGTCGAATGGTATCTGTGGAGTTCTGCTTCACAGACCTACGAAAAAGTTACTTCCATGGACACCTTCAAACGTACTGTATCTGATGCCGGTGCTGAAATCGCAGACTACAGCGGTGGCTGCAGCTCGCGCTCGGTCTACAATCAACTCGCCACGAGTGGCTCTGTCATGAGCCTCGATGTGAGCAGTTTCGGCGCAAACTTCCCAGCTGCAAACTACTCAAGCAATACAGCTGGCTGCTATGCAGAAGCAATTGCGGTCAACTATAGTATGAATGGCGTAAGCTACCGCTTCGACTTCCGCCCCTTTTACAACTAATCAACTGGCCCTGTTCGGGAGCCTACCAATCCGCCTCTAGCCTGCATTTCTCTCTAGGCTGAGGCGGATTTTTAATTGCGCGACGACCCCATAGTGACGCGAGCGAATCAAAATCACAGCACGCTTTCCCCAAACATTTTAGACAGATCGAGCAAGCACTCAACAAGACTCAAGATTAGGTCGACAAGCATTTCGAGAAGTATTTCGGAGGTTTCGTGAAACAAAGATTGCTCTTCAAGAGTACAGTTTGGGTTTTGTTGTATTCAGTGTTGTCCGCATGTGGAGCCACTCTGCCTGGGGCAGCCGTAACCGGGCTGGGTCGGGTGGCGGCAGAAAGCGCCGGAAAAAATTCTGAAAAGTTCGATTCATCCAAGACTGAAACTGATGCAAATGCTGTTGGCGTTGGTGCTCCTGTGGCAGGAGATCCCCCTCCGCCCATTGAACCAAAAGCCCCTGACGCCGGAATGCCCGCTGCGGGTGGTGGAGCTGCGGGTGGTGGAGCTGCGGGAGATGGAGCTGCGGGAGGAATGCCCGCAACTCCGAGCATGCGTTGGATCGTGATGGGAGATTTCGGACTCGAATCACTCGCCGCAGTGCCCGACTGCGCTCCTGGCACCCAGCAGCGATCAACTTGCTCGTCAGAGAACTCGCGCTGCCGTTCGACCTTCTCCACAACCTGCTCTTCAGCGAATTGCCGTCGATTGTTCAAATGCACAACCGGACAAACCAACTCTCTCGTGTGGTTTCCCATGAGCGACGGGGCAACAGTTTCAGCAACGGGCCTTCCGATCTGCAGCCTGGGTATGAATATCGCAGGAAGTAATTGCTCGGTGGTAAACGACCGCTGCCTGTCAAGCTTCTGCACCAGTGGGAGCGGATCCGACTGCGGACGGAGGGTGTTCAAGTGCCTCACCTCGGGCGTGGAGGGACAATTATTTTACCGCTGGATGGGCGACAAGAGCATAGCTGAGCTCACCGGAATTCCACAGTGCGCTTTGACTGAAAACATCGCAGGCTCGCGTTGCTTTGGTGAAGAGAGCAGGTGCGTCTCATCGTTTTTCACCGATGCAGCACAGAGCAAACGTCGTCTGTTCAAGTGCACACCCTGAAATGGACTTTTCTTACTCGAGAAGGCCTTTCTCCGACAAAATCTGGTGCTGATCAGAGATGTCGCAGAGGGTCTTCTCCCAGTAATCAACATCCTCAAAAAAAGAAAACGTCTGGCGAAAAAACGGATCCGTCCAACGCCCGGCAATCCAGCCCAGATAATGAATCATTTTCAAGGTTCTCAATGGCTCCACGAAAATATCCCAATCCGATGGCAACCCTCGGAACTCTGAATATCCTTCACATAAAGTCCGGAGGGCATAATCCGTGGGTGAAATGTCTTCTACAAGCGCGATGTGTTGAGGAACGTTAATCCCGCAGGTTGATGCAAGCGGCCAAAGATCCTGCATGGCCAATCCCATCTGACAATCATCAAAGTCGACAAACCAAAACTGCCCACCTTCATTCATCTGCACAAGATTCAAACGGTGCAGGTCTCCGTGCACGGGAATAAACTTATCGGCTTCCGGAAGCCACTCTAGCCGCTTACCGATGTTTTCAATTAAATCGAGAAGTGGTGTCTGGAATTGGCGCGGAATGCGTCCCCAAGACCTCAAATGTTGAAGAGGCGTGTGTACATACATGTCGAGGCCAAAACGCGGGCGCACGAAAGATTCGACATTCACATGCCGCTCAAACAAATTGTGCATACGAGCAACTGTGCGTCCGATTGAGAGTAAATCCTTTTCTTCCAGCTCGAGCGGAACACGTCCAACAATCTTTTTCCAGACAGCAAACGAAAACGGCCCCAAGCGCCCCAGCGTAGGTGTTTGAGGAAAATGCGGAGAGAGTTCACCGCACAACTTACTCTTCAGTGTATTTGCCTCTGGGTGAACAAACGAAGGATCGTGGATAGGAATGAGTTGAGGAGTTTCAATGTTCTCTTCAGAGAGAAGCCGCAACAGGGCGTGCTCACTCACAAGCATAGCGGGCGTCCATCGTCCGGGACGGTAAAATTTCAAGATAATCTGTGCCACTCCACGGGCACTGGACTCATCCTCAACTTCAACCGCATAGACACGATTTTCCATGCTGTTGAGCTGCTGAAAACGACCTGTCGACCGGAGTCCAGTGGACTCTGCGGCCGACAGAATCAGGTCTGCATCAAGCGTTGCAAAATGGTCGGTGGGGTGAGTGTTGTTCACTGTGTACAAGTTTTTGAATAATTGACACCAGTGCACTGACTGGGCATCTCGGTGTCACCCCTGGGTAAGCCATAAGCTTCACGCAAGCAGTAGACATTTTTACACGTTTCCGGCTTCTCGGAAGCGGGTTGCCCTTGGAGAATTTGATCGGCCTTAGTGTTCGCATCCTTCGCAGCAGTCACGGCAGATTGTCCGCTCGTTGTTGATGACCCCGTTGTTTTTCCAGCGTCCAGATAGCCATTAATCTCGTTCAATGATTTTTCCAGTGCCGTCACAGCTTTGTCGAGTGGTGTCGCAATGCTTGAGGGAAGATCCGATCCTCTGATCACCGAGGAAATAATGCTGAACTGGGCTGTGGCCAATTTGAAAACGTCACCCTTCAGAGTTGCTGCAACGAGCGTCAAGGTCTGGGTTGCATTGTTGAGAGTCGACAAAGCTGCTGCACCACCGCCCGTATTTAGTGTCGACAATTTAGATGATGCATCCTGAGCATCTTTCTGAACATCGATAACACCGTCGCCGTTGGTATCGAGCACCGAGTTATAAAGAGTTGCAAATTGATCCACAGCAAGAATCAGAGCAGCGATGTTTACATTATCGTTACTCTCCTCCACACCCTCCTTGCACTTATCGATCTCCATTAAAGTCACGGCGCTAGGCGACCTTGTCCTCAAGTCAGCCAAAGTCTGCCTCGAGAGCAGCGGGCAGAGTGTTAAGAAGGCATTTTGGAAAGTCTTAAATTCAGGGACAAGCTCTCTCAAGCTATTGATGTCCGTGAGTACTGCCTTATTCTGCTTGATTTGCTCTGTTCTTGTCTTCGACAAGCCAGCGCCACTCGTTAGTTTTGATAAGTCGCTATTTGCGCCCGTGCCGCCAGGTGTACTCGCTGTGAGTGATTTCAGCAGTTTTATGGGTGTAACACCCACAGAAGCATTGAGCGCGAAAGCGAGACGAACACGGGCTTCCTGATTACTCGGATCCTTCTCTACGACCTTGTTAAGATGAGTAATAGCCTCATCGTATTTGCCGCTGTCATAAGCCTCTTGCGCCTTGAGCATGAGAACCGAGGGAGTTTCATCGCGCTCTTTCGAGGACAACGCACCACAGGCAGACAGCCCAAATAAA
>JBILKQ010000035.1:0-22444 GCA_044376655.1 Silvanigrellaceae bacterium | reverse complement strand
CACGCCAGCCAGCATCCAACCCGCCGCGCCCCGCCGGAACAAAAGCAGCTTCACCAAAATCGGGAAGGAGAGGCTCACCTAGAGCGCGAAACTCTTGGGTATCTTCAATGCCCTTCGGGCTGCTCGAACCCAAACTTCTGAGAGAATTGGCCTCGGCTGAAAGGCCCAGGTCATCCAACATCTTGGCCATGATCTTCTCAGCCCGGTAGTCCAATGAGCGCAGGTAGGCCTGCTCACGGAGGAGCTCATATTCAGCAGGCTCGGCTGCGAAGAGAGCAACTGCATCTGTGAAGTCTTTCTGATCACGCGCCAAAAATCCATTGACTCCATGATCGATAATGTCAGCAGGTCCTTTAACCGAGTACGCACAAACCGGTAGGCCACAACTCATTGCCTCAAGAACAACGCAGCCAAATGTATCGAAGGTCGATGGAAGCAAGAGAAGATCGGCTCGGTTGTAAAGCTCACAAAGACGCTCTTGTGGTTGCCAACCCAAAAATATTGCCTCAGGCAGCGCCGCACGAAGCTTCTCCTCCGCTGGCCCCGTGCCCGCAAAGACCATTCTGACCTTTGGATTTGCTTTTCGTGCTGCCTCAAAAACCGAAGGAAGCTGGAAAACTCCTTTTTCCTCGCTGAGACGACCTGCGTAAAGAAGAACAACGTCGTCTTTGCGCAGACCCGCAAGAGCAGACCTTCGCATTTGCGGATACCTCTTGAAATTTTCTGACGCCCAGTGAGCCGTGAGGTGAACGTTCTCGAGCTGAAAACTCTCGCCCGTGAAGAGTCGCTGCTGTTCCGTATTCAAAACAAAGAGCCCATCGAATTGACTATACAAAGCTCTCATCAAGCGACGCACTCGATCTTGATTCACATCGCGCAAAACATCATTTTGCTGCGCAAACGCAAGCCAATCGGTATGCACGTAAAAGTATACAGGAAGCCTGAGTGCGTGCTTGAAATAGAGCGCAGCTGCTGCCATTGGCCCCTCTGTTGAGCAAATGACTGCATTGTATCCACCGCTCTCAACAATATTTTGCAATTCAGCAAGATTCGGAATGCGAAATGGCTGCTGCGGATAAAACGAGAGAGTGAATGAAGACAATGGCCGAACCACTTTCAGGTTTCTGTCTGAATCGAGCGACTCATGACACACCAAAAAGTCGATAGGTACATTATTATCAACGGCATACTTACGTGTGAGCTGAAGCACACTTGAAACACCGTTTTTATCTGCAAATGTATCACTAATCCAAAGAATACGCTTTGGGGGTCTCATGTGTTCAAAGCGCTGTGCTATCTTTTCACTGAATTCTCTCTTGCCATGCAGAACCCGACCTGTTGCGAACATCGATCCTGCAACCAGCGTAGAGGCAAGGAATGGAAATGAAAGACCATCGAAGAACTCACCTATTGAGGGTAGCGACATTCTCCGGCCCATGCGCGAGCTCGACCTTTCCGAAGGATTGACAAGAGTTCTCACCACGCTGGGCAGTTCAAGTCTTTCCACGATTTCGTTGAAGCTCTTAAACTCAGCGAGTGATGAGCGATCAAGATTGGAGATCTTGCTTTCGATGCGCCGACTCAGTTTCTCCGCGAATTGCGTGAAGAGCTCCTGGGCGATTGGGGTTTCAAGATGACCAACCCCTTCCTCGGAAGCTTTTACAAGTTTTTCAACGACTTTTAGTAATTCTGGCTGGTATCTCCGCAAAAGAAATCGAGTCACCATGCTCGGCGGAATTCCTCGCACAGCATTGTGAAACGTTTTCACAAAGCGCATTGTGTAGCGATGCCTACGAGCTTCGTGAATCGCGTTGTTGATTAAAAGCGCCCAAACCTTCTGCCAAGGTGTGCCTTTGTGCAAAAGAATACGTCCAAGACCTGGATCCTTGAGGTGAAGCACCAATCCTGAAAAGTAATCAAGCAGAGCAAGATTCAACTTCCGCCCATCATTCCACTCACCAAAAGGTGCAACATTACCTGCTCTAAGGGCCGATAAAGCCAACTCACTAGGCTTCAATGAGGCTCTCTGTGATTCTGAAAGGTGAGCAGTTCCAAATAATGTACCAGTACGACCTGCAAAAACACCGAAATGATCATCGGAACCCCCGACTCCAAATTTTCTCCAGGGATTTTTGCAGAAAGTGGAGGCAGAGAAATTAAAACGCTTTTCGAGTCTTTCAATAGAATCCTGATCAAATGAGTTCATCCACTCCCAGGTTAACAAAGAAGACCACGTATCACGTTGGCCATTCATAACTTCAAAGTGGCTAAAAAGAAGAAAAATCTTCTCGTATTTTTCGAGATCAGGATTTCCATGAGGTGCATAAAAGTCGAGGGGATGCGCAAGTACAGTGGGGATATCGTTCTCAGACGTATATTCCAGAAATTCGTAAATATTTCTCCGGAGTAATTTAAGCTTCTCTTCCTGATGAGGATTAAATCCATAGGTCAAGACGTGCACACCGACGTCAAGATCGGGGATGTGGCATGAAAATTCTGCGCCCGGCAGAACATCAACTCCCTTGTCGAGCAGGTCCCAGCAACTGCGTGCATTGTTGTGGTTGGTGATTGTTGTTGCAGACATGCCCGCTTTACTCAGCGTTGACAGAAGCCTTTCGGTTGGAAGCCATGTTTCAGGGACTCCAAGAATGCGACCCAAGGCCTCATCTGGAACATTGCTGTTGTGGTCATGGCAATGAAGGTCAATGCGCAAAGGGTTATCACCAAGATCGTTGCTTGCGCGCTTCAAACGCTCGTCTAGATCCAGCTTTAACGTCGACTGAAACTCAAACAGTGTGTTCATACAGCAGCACCCTTCAAATGCGTGAAGAATTTTTCACCACGCAGTGAACATCGGAATTTAGCTCGGCGTTGAGTCAGTGTGGACTCCGCTGCACTATCGGCATCGGTTAGACCACGAGGCAGAGAGAGTGTAATTTGAGTTGTTTCTTCGCCAGCCCAGGGCTCCAAATGCCATCTTGCCCAAACACCTCGCGCATCCGATTCAAGCGAGGCCGTGAGTCGACCATGAACAGTTGGTGCATTACGAATCGAGGTAACTGCCCCGGGTGCGAGCCAATCCTCATAGACACCTTGAAAAAGAACGAGACCAGCGGCCTCCTCGAGCACGATGGTCTGACGCAGAAGATTGCAGAATTCAGCGGCAGCCCAGCCATGATCCCCATCGCCCATACAACCGCCCTGGGTTCTTGGATTGATCGCTTCGGGCCAAGTCACTGTTGGTGAAGCTGCGTGAGAGATAGCGCGTATCAGATCGAGAGCTCTAGGGTCCTCAAGTCGAATAAGGACCCGCGCCACCTGTGCTGTAAGATATGGATTCAAGCCTGTGTGGAAAACACTCTGAAAAAACAAGCCGCCATAGAAGTGGGATTCCAAGAGATAATTCAAAGTTGGCCGAAGCCAAGGCTCACAAAGGTTGGAGAGTTCGAGTGGGTCCGCCGCAACCAAGTTGCCGATACAGGCTGCATCCGGCCAACGGTAGGGAGATACCGGGAGCACTTGGCCGCCAACACGCTCGAGAGTTGCAGTTATCGAGTTGCGCAAACTTGCTTCAAGACTGGCGGACATGCGATCGAGCACAGCGGCTTCTTTCATTCGTCCAATTTTTCGAGCAGATTTCCTACCTAAAATTATGGCCTTCAGAGACCAGAAGTTATCCCAGAAATAGTGGTCGCATCCTCCGAAGTGTTCAGCTGAAAAGCTTGCAGGCAAAAGCCCCTCGTGAAGTGATGGTCGGCGAGAGTGGCGCACACGTTGTTTGTCGATCCACTGCAACCCTTTCCACGCACTCTCAAAGAGCTCGTGCTGAAGTTTCAGATCTCCGGACTTTCTCGTGAAGGTCAGCATTGAGCAAAGAGCAATCGCATGGGAGTCGAGCTCGCCCGGATGATCTACAAATGCGCCTGAGGGTTGCTGCCGCGAAGGGTAGGCTGCAATTTTTTGTCGGACTTCATCAACGAAACCGAGATTTGCGAATGCCTCCGAAATGAAATGTGCATCTCGGTACCAATGAGTGTGGTATAGGAATGTACCAGGGCTGAAGTGAGTTAGGTCATCGAAAGCTGGTATTCGTAGCTTTATAGCATCGAGCTGTTGTTCAAGCTTCTCTTCTGGAAGCTTAATTCGCACAGAGCGCAATTCCTCGATTCTCAGCTCTTCCTCACGAGCTCGAATGAGTGCGTCAGCCGAAGCTCTTATTTGAGTCCTTCGTGCAGTTTGCCGCGATCTTTTTTTCTGTGCATCACACCAAACCACAACCCCCAGAGAAACACGCTCACCTGGCTCAATCTTTCGGTCAAACTCAATTGAGGCTGCCGCAATTCCAGAGCGTGCCTTGATAAGTTTATTCTCAGCCACATGAGCCTGAGGTGAGACCCCCTTCATGGGATCTCCCGTTCCTCGGTCACCCAGCACAACCCGTGTCGGCTCTGAGATGATCTCTACGTCCCAGGTTTTGTTGATCCGTAAAAAATTTCCATGATTTTCAATGTGATTAATGTGCCCAATCGACAACACATTGTAGGGACGAACACCGAAACCAACGGTCACATCACGCGGCTGACCTGAGAAATTTTCAACAACAATCCGACACGTGATGCGTAATGCACCATCGATATAGGTTGCTGCTGAGGTTGATGACCAGTTCAACTCATCGACAGGTGGATAGTGGGTTTCAATGACAGGCAAGACATTGTCGCGCAAAGCTTGACGAACCCTCTCCTGCAAATACGGAGGAGCCTCAAGCACACCGTTGTGTTTCAGGTAAGGCAGTAGCGACCAGCTATGTGGTTCAACCGTAACCATTCCTACAGGGTCAACCATGCACTCAAGAGACGACGCGGAATGACCAAGGGACGTCCAGTTGCGCCGCGAGAGATTCGCTCCAAGCAAGCCAGCACCTGTGGGTATAAATGCACTGGAACGAGGCTGCCATTGTTCTTCGATCCACAGCGGCCAAACCCAATTTCGATTCGTATGTACGGCCAACATATTGTTGGCCCCTGAAAACAGCACCCAAAGAGCTTGATCCATCAAAGCTGAGGAGCCCATCATGCCGCTGGGCTTGCCAATCCACTCAATGCTCCGCACGTAGGGCAAAAGCCAACGCTTATTGGTTGCCTTGAGGAGCCACTGAATTGCCTTCAGAATCATTGCACCAAACCCACACTGAACAGTTTTGTGGCTACACTACACTGAATTGGCTTCCGGCATTTTGGTGCCTACTTGTGACAACAATGTGAAGCGGTTGGCAGACAGTTGCTTTCACAGCTCTGACAGCGCATTGAAACAAAGAATTCACAAACAAAAGGGGCGATTGCCTGAGAAAATGCTAGGCGCAAATGTTAAATGCATGTGAAGTGGAGGAACTGTGGGTAAACTCTCTTTTCTTGATCGCTATCTCACCTTATGGATCTTTGTCGCGATGGGCCTTGGCATCGCCTGCGGGAAGTTCTTGCCACAGCTTCCTCAAGCACTCAGCAGCATGAGTAGCGGAGCCATTTCCTGGCCCCTTGCTCTCGGCCTTATCCTGATGATGTACCCTCCCCTCGCAAAAGTGCGCTACGAAGAACTTCCTCTTGTATTCAAAGACTACAGAGTTTTGGGCCTTTCTTTCCTTCAAAACTGGGTCGTTGGTCCTTTACTGATGTTTGCCCTCGCAGCCCTCTTTCTGCCTGACAAACCTGACTACATGGTTGGGCTCGTTATCATTGGACTGGCGCGCTGCATTGCCATGGTCATCGTTTGGAACGACCTTGCACGAGGCAACACCGAGTATTGTGCCGGGCTCGTGGCTTTCAACTCGGTTTTCCAAATTCTCTTTTTTCCAGTCTATGCATGGCTCTTGGTGACCTGGTTGCCAGGGGTTTTGGGGCTGCACAGCATGCAGATAGACATTTCGATTTCAGAAGTGGCAAAAGCCGTTGGAATTTATCTTGGTATCCCATTCGCAGCGGGTGCTGCCACTCGTTTCTTTTTGGTCAGGGCAAAGGGGAAAAATTGGTATCAAAATCAATTTGTGCCTCGAATTTCCCCCATCACTTTAATTGCACTTTTGTTTACGATTGTGGCGATGTTTTCCCTTAAAGGCGAACTCATACTTGAGATTCCCTTTGACCTTGCCCGCATTGCTGCCCCTCTCATTATTTATTTCCTTGTGATGTTCTTTGTTTCCTATTTTGCAAGCCGGAAAGCTGGAGCGGATCATTCTCGGAGCACAACCCTTTCCCTCACAGCAGCATCCAACAACTTCGAATTGGCTATTGCAGTTGCCGTGGCAACCTTCGGACTGAACTCCGGCCAGGCTTTTGCTGCTGTTGTAGGTCCGCTGATTGAAGTTCCAGTTCTCCTGTTGTTGGTCAAAGTTGCCCTGAAATTCGGGGAAAGCCGACAGCTCAATCCTACCGGAGCAAAACAATGAAAATACTGTTTTTGTGTGTTGCCAACTCTGCCCGCAGCCAGATGGCCGAAGGACTTGCGCGGTCGCTTGTGAAGTTTGAAATTGAAGTCGCCAGCGCCGGCTCGAAGCCGTCCCACGTGAATCCCTTCGCAATTCAAGCCCTCAAGGAATTGAATATCGACATCACAAATCAGTGCTCAAAGTCTGTTGAGAGCATCGATCCCAGCGAAGTCGATATCGTCATCACACTCTGTGCAGAAGAAGTGTGTCCTGTTTTTCTGGGCCAAGCTCAGAAGCTGCACTGGCCTTTCTCAGATCCTGCTGGTGCAGGAAGCACCGACTCCGAAAGGCTTGAGGCCTTTCGGAGCGTGCGCGATCAGATCAAAACCAAACTGGTCGAATGGCTCACTCTGAAAGGAATGCTTCGTACAGAAAGGAATTGATACAGGACATCACTCGATGTCCTGTACCTCATCCAAGCTGACACGAAACAGCTTTGGCACAAAGGTCCGCGAAGCAAGCTTTGCAAAATCGCTGAAAGCATCCAGACATTGAAACTGATATTTGCCTTCTGCACTCACCTTGTTGGCTCTACACAATGAAACACCATTGTCGCTGCGCGTGAGCCGCCCCATGCGATATCCAATATATTTTGGAGTGGTGATCACGAGCTCGTAGGATTTTGAGATCTGCCAGCTTGTTCCAAGACCAATTTCGATCAGTGTCTTTGGATCCACAGTGGTAAGGTTAATGGCTGCGCCATTTGTGCTGTAAAAGCGAAAGCGCATTTCATCGACCTTGATCGCCTCTGAAATAAAGCCCACTTTGTCGAGGTAATCCTTACAAATGTCCGGGAGTGTGTTCCTATAAAATCCCGTCAATTTGATCGAATCGAAATACTCGCGCTTTGGGCGTGTGTAGCTGAAATCAACACGCTGTGCCCGGTCAAAAGAGACACCCACCGAGAGTGGCGAGTTTCCTTTACCAAGGGCGTCCATCAATCCCACGCGAGCAGTCCCGGAAATCTGGAACGAGTTGGATTTCATAGGAAGCTCGGTGTTATCGACCACCCTCAATTGCGTTGGATTTCCTCCCACTGTGTTTGGAAAACAGGACTCTGGTGGGGCAATCAGCTGCATCTCATATGGAGAGCCACCCACGAGAGTTCCTGTACCTGCATATTCAAGTGGTGTTTCATAGGGGATGAATCCCACATTGAGCACCTCTGCCCTCAGCAACTGCTCCGGATCACTGTTGCCACACGCTGCCAAATGCAGCGCTCCTATTGAACAAAAGACTAAACGACGCATGTTTTCTCCCTCCTTGTCATGCAAAAGGGAGGATCGGAACAAGCAGGGCAATATTTACCGAGAAAAACTAAAAATAGTTCTTGTTCGTTGCGTCCAAGGAAAGATTCTTTGTGAATTATGAGCTGGTTGCTCATTAGATAAGGCGGAAATTTATATTTTTGCGCTGCCAGGGGAATTCAACAGCTGAATTTTTCTTAAGTTTGATAAGTCCATGATTTTATGAATTCAGGTTCAAACTCCACGCAACAGAGTTCCACCAAGACTCTTAAGTTGTTTTGGATTGAGAATCATCTCACTGCGCTGATGGCCTCCGCACCCAAGAATCTCGATTCTGTAATATCCTGAAGGCAAACGGGTGATGCTCATAATCCCAGTCGAGTTTTGAATTTCGCAACTCCCGCCGAGAGCAAAAGCCACATTCTTTGAGGACTGCCCCAGCGCAACAGCAACTTGCTGATCACTTTGCGACAGTGCCGCATCAGCCGCTTCATCACATCGTGGTGGTTCGCCTTGTGGAGGATTCTTGAGGAGCTCGAGTGCAGCAGTCTGCAGAGATGCACCCGACCCAGTAGAACTTGCGTCCGTGCTGAGAGAGGCACGGCCAGCCTTTTCCATAGAGTCAATCGCATCAACAACACGGCTCCAAGCCGTAGGTGAAGCCTTGCACCAAGCAAATTTTAGTTGCGAGGCCCCCGCAGTTTTCGATGCACTCGAGCGCGTTGTTTGTAGGTCGGCCTCTTTGGGTTTGCAGGCATTCATAGACAACGACAGAGCAACAATGGACACAGCACAGACGTCACGCAAGACTCGCAACATGAACAACCTCATCACAGCTCAGTTACACAACCACCAAACAACCAGACACAAGAATTCCCGAACTTGTGTGGTTTCGGCTCTTTTAAATTCAAGTTTGAAACAAAAGAATGCGGTAAGTTCGAATCGCAGAATTAAGTATGCAAAAATCTTTATTTTTTTAGTAATATAAATTTTATAACAGTGTTAGCACCCGCGCTTAATTGCCAAATAAAATTTAATAGTTTCTGTAACTTAAAATGCACACCAGATTTTCCAAACATTTCTTGGTCAGTTTTTCGATTTACTCTCCGATCTTACATGCAGATGGATCGAATATGGGTGCGACTCATGTTGAAATCGTTCACTCTCCTCGGCGGACTCCTTTTTGCACTGCTCTCCGGCTGCGCGAAGGATGGAACGCGCTCGCAAACTACCGTTCCGCTCAAGGTCTTGCTGACCTTCCCTGAAAATGGCGCGATGCGCTTGGCAGCGACAGCTGGGAGCACAGCCACACCAACTCTCGAGAGTGCAACCACGCCAACAAGTGAGACCAACGCGACAAACGACACATCGCAGCTCAACCCAGCTGCATTCGAAACTCCTCGTAAACTTCTCGCTGGAGCGGAGGAGCGATTCGCCCACAAAAGAGTTTTTCGTTGGTTTAGCTACAGAATTCTGAATGGATCAAGGGAAGTGAAGCGTGGCTCAATACTCATTGAAAACCGCGATATTTTAAGCCTCGATCCTATCGAGTTGGAAGCCAAGATAAACGATAATCTGCAACTCGATTTCAGCTTTATGCAAGTTGATTTTATGAGTGCATCCGACGCCGATGACTTTTGCAACAAAGGTGCGCCTGGTTTTGTGCGCACTTGGAAAGCAAGCGAACAGCAGATTGTACGTGAAGGGGGGGAAATTGCCCTCACCTTTAATCCCAATGGCAAAAGTATTGTGCAAATGGCAATGCTTCGGGTTCCATTCGACTCCTCACAGAGCAACGTTACGAAAGAGTGGAAAGCGACTTTGCAAAACTCAACAACCGATACAGTTCTTGATAAGAGTATTTGTGTACTTGAACATGCACTTAGCGGTGACAACGCCTCCGATGCATTATACATGCGCGCGCCTGTCTTCGCAGTCCCACTCGAATCACTGCAGTTTTTGTTCATGACAAATGACTCCAGAATCAAAACAATGACTGTTGAAGAAAATTCTGATCGCTTCAATTTAAACGATTCGGAAAAAAGAACACTCAACTCGCTCGGAGCGAGCGCAACATTCAAGGTCGAAACAAAAGAAAACTCTTGGTTCCTAAGCCGCACCGTTCTGGGTGATGTCCTTCCGCGCGCCTTTGTTCCACTCACCGGCACCCGACTTTTTGAGTCTAGAATTCAAAGCGTGGCCTTGGGTATGTCCACGGGGGCCAGCACTAATGCGAGTGGAGCCGCTACAATTTTGCAGAAAAATTCTCATCAATGCGCCATCCAAAATGGACGTCTTTTCTGCTGGGGCGCCAATTCTGATGGCCAACTTGGCTTTGAAGCAACTAACTCAGAAGCGCAGCAGCCTCAGACCCCTTCAGGAATGGACACAGGAGTTGTAGGCGTTGCCACCGGGCGTTCGCACACCTGCGCAATTTCGGGCACGGAAGCAGAGGTCAAATGCTGGGGCAAGAACGATTTTGGTCAGCTGGGTCAAGGCACGAGCAGTACAACAACTCTAAACAACCAACCTATTTCTCTCTCCCCACGCCTGACCAGCGTGAGAGCAATCGCCGCGGGAGAATCCCACACCTGCGCCCTGGCAAGTGAGAGCTTATTTTGCTGGGGAAGTAATGATTCAGGACAACTCGGGCTCCCATCCAATGGAGCCGGAAGTTCACTTGTCATGTTAGCAACCCCAACCGAGATTTCGTTGGGGGGACGCAGAGTTTCGGCTCTGGCAACACGCAGAGACCACACCTGCGCCCTCAGCTCAGATGGGGAAGTTATCTGCTTCGGATCCAACTCGTTCGGTCAACTGGGATATTCATCAACGGTCGCTGGCTCGCCATCCATTGCGGTTACACCAGACACAGCAAACGCTCTCACCCCCACAACAACGGGAGTCACCAGCACTGTTGCTCTCACGAGCGCAACGCAAATAGCGGTCGGCAATGATCACTCATGCGCGATTCAAAAGGGTCAACTCTTGTGTTGGGGCTCAAATGTTTATGGCCAGCTGGGCCTTGAAGTATCCATCTGCAGCAATGAAACACCTAAGGTCGTTCCAGGCTTCGACTCCGAAGTAACCGCGGTGGCAGCCGGTGAACACCACACGTGTGCCATCAAATCGGGTGTATTGTGGTGCTGGGGCCGTTCTGATTTTGGTCAGGTGGCGCCTGGAAAAATTCATGCCGCTGGCCCCGCAAGCTCCAAAGGAACATGTGCGTCGCCAGACCAGCCCCTGGGAATTCACACTCCCACCCTCGTTCTGGAGAACGGCGTCACCGCTGTGAGTGCCGGCAGTGGAACGTGTGCTGTACTCAATGGACGTGAATTGAAATGCTGGGGTTTGGGTTCGGGCGGGCCGTAAGACACATCTGCCCTACCTGCTACAACCTTCCTCACGTTGCTTAAGCTTTAGATTTCAACTTGAATGCCCACTTCCATGACCTGCTTCGCAGGCAGCTTATAGAAGCTCACGGGTGACTGTGCATTACGCCCCATGAAGGCAAAGAGTTTTTCTCTCCAAATGGACATACCCAGTTTTCGGGTGGCAAGCACGATTTCGCGGCCGAGGAAGAAGGTTGTGTGGTTGGGGTCGATATCAAGACCCTTCTCACGCATCAATTCAACCACGCTGCCAAAATCAGGGCTATCCATGAAGCCCAACGACACAACCACGCGATACAAATCTTTTGCTGGTTCATCGATAAGCAAACGCTTGTAGTGGGGCACATGGGGCACATCGAGTGTTGTAAACGTGATAAGAACGACCCGCTCGTGGATAACCTTGTTGTGCTTAACGTTGTGACTCAACGCGAGCGGGCAAGTTCCGGGCCGGCCCGACATGTAAATGGCCGTTCCCGCAACACGCGGATAGCGACTTTCGTTGAATTCCTCGATCAGTTTTTCGAAGGGTAGAGCATATTCCGCGATACCCGCAGCCAACAATTGTCGACCTTGAATCCAGGTGAGCATCACGAGGAACAAGCCGCAGGCGAGCACCAGTGGAATCCAGCCACCATTGAGAATTTTCAGCGCATTTGAACCAAAGAACGCGACGTCAATCACAATGAAGGGCCCAATCACAGCAAGGATGGTTAGGTTAGACCACCTCCACTCCGTTTTGGCGACCACAAGGGCCAAGAAGGTTGTGACCAACATGGTCGCCGAAACTGCAATTCCATATGCGGCGGCCATCGAGGATGATTCACGAAATTCAATCACAAGCCACACGGCACCGATGTACAGTGCCCAATTCACAAACGGCACATAGATCTGCCCGATGGCTTTATCGGAGGTGTGAATGATTCCCATACGCGGCAAATAACCAAGCTGAATGGCTTGCTTTGCGAGCGAGAAAACTCCTGAAATAAGCGCTTGGGATGCAATCACCGTGGCCATCGTTGCCAAGGCCACCATCGGATAGAGCGCCCATGAGGGAACGAGCCTGTAAAACGGATTCTCGACCGCGGTGGGATCCTGGAGAATCAGGGCACCCTGGCCAAAATAGTTGAGCAGCAAGCATGGCAAAACCAACACAAACCAGCCCACACGGATTGGAAGTTTCCCGAAATGGCCCATGTCGGCATACAGCGCTTCTCCTCCTGTGACAGTCAGGAAGATGGTTCCCAAAATCACATAACCGCGCCAACCATTCTCTGCGAAAAAGTGCAGGGCATGATAGGGGTTCATGGCCTCAAGCACAGCCGGATATTCGAGAATCTTGACAATCCCTAGAGCACCCAAAGCCAGGAACCAGAGGGCTGTGATTGGGCCAAAAATTTTACCGATTTTCTCGGTGCCGTACTTCTGCACAGAGAACAACCCCGTCAGCACGGCGATTGTGATGAGCGGCACGTAGGCCTCAAAAACGGGTGTAGCCTCTTTCAGGCCTTCGAGAGCTGACAAAACCGAAATGGCAGGAGTGATGATTCCATCGCCGTAGAGAAAAGTTGCCCCAAAAACACCCACAAGCAGGATCAACTGCGAAAAGCCGGGGCTCTTAATGCGACCATCCTTGCGCGCCAAGGTTTCGAGGGCAAGAATTCCACCCTCACCTTTATTATCCGCCCTCAAAATAAGAAGAACATACTTCAGGCTTATGATGAGCATCAAAGACCAGAAGATCAGGGAGAGAGCGCCGAGTATGTTCACCGGGTTGACGTCAAATCCATTCTCGCCATGGAATGATTCTCGGATCGCATAAAGGGGAGAGGTTCCGATATCCCCGAAAACAACACCGATGGCACCAATCAAAAGAGCATGAAATTTAGACTTAGGTTGATGAGCAAGCTCAGAGGCTGGCGATTCTATGGAGGACGACAAGTTGTTCAACTCCTGAAGGGATTGTCAGCTTGCTGAAAATATCAACAAGGGATTGAACACTAGCAGAAAACCGGGTGACAGGGCAGCGAACAAGGCCCAAAAAAAAGCACTTCAGGGCTTTTTATGCTCCCGTATAAAGCAAAAACTCAATACCGCTTCCCGTCTGCCCAGAATTAGCATTTCAATTAGGCAAAATTGGCTTGATTAGCGAGAACTCCCTTTCTCTCTTGTGAGCTTTGTCTGGTGAAAATGTGAGCGAAAACATTTATTGCTGAGGGGAAGTGCCTTTTCTTTCTCTGGACTCCGCGGTTCTTAACCAAGAAAGGAAACCTCTCATGCAGTTCAAATACTTTTCCGTGTGGGCCGGCGGTGTTTATCTTCTCCTTGGTATCTTAGGCTTCATCCCCTTTTTGGTCAGCGAACCGCCAACGACCGCTCCCAACATGAATGTTACTTCTGCCTTCGGACAGCTGTTTGCCATTTTTCCGGTAAATTCAGTTCTCAACATTTTCCACGCCATCTTGGGAATCATCGGTATCTACGCATTTACCGGTGATGAACAAGCCAAATCATACACACGCTGGTGTGCCGCGATTTGTGGTGTGATGTCGATTTTGGGAATGCTACCTTTTGCACGCACCTTTTTTGGTCTCCTTCCGCTTTACAGTCACAACATCTGGCTGCACGGGATCACGGCCATGATCGGCTCCATCCTGATCAGCCGTAAGCTTAAAATCGCAGCGGGTGGTGGAGCAGAATCGCTCGGCACTTATCGAGAGTCGCGACGCACTGGAGGCCAAGAGCGTAAACCTTCCGACCTAGATAAAGCTGGCTGAGAAACAGGGCTAGACGATATTGGGGGCGGAGTCGTGTTTCACGCTCCGCGCATCCGATCTTCGAAGGCACTGAGAGCAACTTTGGCTCCCTCACCCATAGCAATGATGATTTGCTTGTAGGGAGTCGTGGTCACATCGCCCGCGGCATAGATACCTCGAGCACTTGTGCGGCCTTTCTCATCCACTTCAATCTCACCGAATTTCGACAGCTCAACAACTCCCTTCACACAATCACTATTTGGCAGAAGACCAATCTGAACAAAAAGGCCATCAAGCTCAATGCGCTGCAGAGCCGCAGTTTTGCGGTTTTCAACCTCAATAGCATTGACCTTGGCACCATCGCCGAGAATTCTCTCAGTCTTTGTTGAAACCAGAACATTCACGTTGGGAAGCGAATAGAGTTTATCCACAAGCACTTGGTCGGCCTTCAGTGCATCCGCGAACTCAATCAAGACAACCTCTTTGCAAATCCCTGCAAGATCGATGGCAGCCTCTACTCCCGAATTTCCGCCTCCCACAACCGCAACCTTTTTATCCTTGAAAAAAGGACCATCACAGTGCGGACAGTAGGCAACACCGCGACCAAGATACTCACTTTCACCGGGAACATTCAAAGTGCGCCACTTGGCTCCTGTGGCAACAATCACTTGCCCCGCCAAAAGTTTTTCGCCACTCTCCAAAGCGACCGTTTTAAGGTCACCGTCATGAATTTCTTTGAAGCGACGGTGCTCAAAAATTGCAACCGGATAACTGCGCACGTGACTTGCGAGGCCAGCTGAGAGTTGTGGCCCCTCGGTGTAGAGCACCGAAATGAGATTTTCGATGCCTTTGGTCTCATTCACCTGACCACCGATTTTTTCAGCAATCAAAGCGGTCCTCAGTCCCTTACGTGCACTGTAAATAGCCGCCGAAACACCCGCAGGCCCTCCGCCCAGCACTGCCACGTCAAAGGTTCCGAGATTTTCTTCGATTCCAGAAGTTGCCTCGGCAACGCCGAGCTCTTTTTCCAATTTTGTTAAAATTTCGATAAGTGAACCGCGGCCGCTATGAATCAATTTGTCGCCTAAGAATACTGCAGGTACACCTTGCACGTTTAGACGCTCAAGCTCTTCTTGAACCACACTTCCTTCGACCATGGTGTGGTTTACCTTTTTTCCAAACAGCGCGATCTGGTTCAACGCCTGCACGACGTCGGGACAATTTTCACAACTCAGAGAAACAAATGTACGCACCTGCGCTGACTGCTTCATGCGAGCCATACGCGCCTGCAATCCAGCGTCCGGAACTTGCCCGAGCCCAGCAGTGTTGAGCACGGCTAAGATGAGTGAGGTGAATTCGTGTCCCCCGGGAATTCCGACGAACGAAATACCTGTGAACGAATCTTCTTTCAGAATCTCGAACTTCGGAACGGGTGAATCCTGAGAATCCAACTGAACCGACAATTTTTCGGAGCATGAAGCCAGGTCGCGCAGCATCTCGAGAAGTTCGTCTTGCTGTGTATGATTTGAAGTGTAGACGCGAAAGGTCAGTGGTGAGCTGATCTTTGCAAAATACTCACTGAGTTGATTCTTAATTTCAATATCCAACATAATAACCTCCGCAACCTTCCATTTATGCAAGACGAACTTTGAGACTTTTGGATGACGCAGATCCGGAGAAACTCCGGATCAGATTTTGCCCACAAGATTCAAACCGGGCTTGAGTGTTTGCTGACCTGGCTTCCATTTAGCTGGGCACACTTCACCCTTGTTGTTTGCAACAAACTGAGCTGCCTGAACCTTTCGGACGAGCTCTTCGGCGTTGCGTCCAATGCCGTTGTCATGCACTTCAACAATCTTGATGAGACCTTCGGGGTTCACCACAAAGGTTCCACGGTTGGCCAACCCTTCTGCTTCAATATGAACACCGAAGGCACGGCTGAGATGGCCAGTTGGGTCAGCGAGCATGGGGAATTTGATCTTCTTGATTGTCTCAGAGGCGTCGTGCCATGCCTTGTGCGTAAAGTGTGTGTCGGTGCTCACCGAGTAGACCTCAACGCCCATGGAGCGCAATTTCTCGTAGTTATCAGCCATATCACCCAATTCTGTCGGGCATACAAAAGTGAAATCTGCTGGGTAGAAGAAGAAGATAGACCACTTGCCTTTGAGGTCTTCCTGCGTAACTGTCTTGAAAGAGTCGTTCACATAAGCTTGAACGCTGAAATCTGGAACCTTAGTGTTAATCAAATTCATTTGGCACCTCGTCGAGTGGAGTTTCGCAAGGAGCGGCCTTCCGTCCTTACACTTGAATCATCGCCATTTTTTGTAATAAGAGAAGTTGATTATATCTATTCATCGATAGAGAAAATCTATCGATCTGAAAACAAAAAAAAGAGCCTGAAATCACGAGAGATTCAGACTTCCAAGAGAGTTCCACAGCGTCCCAAGCGAGCCTTCAATTCAGCGCACGCTGATTTGGACAATATGGTTCGAGAGGTGCTCTAGCCACTCATATTCAAAAAACATAATTTTGGGAGAGTATGGCTTTTCCTCGCCTTTCTTACCAGGGTCGTAGTCATATGTTCCATCCGAGCCATAGAACTCAGAGTTACGCACGTAGAAAACTCCTTGTCCACGACAACCGCCAGCAGCTTCATAGCTCTTCCGGGCCTTATCTCGGCTGTTACGTTGAATCTTGGCCTTTCGCAAATATTCTTTGCGTTCCGAATCAGACTTGGCGGTCTCTGCTTGCTTGGTAAAGTCGCGCTGCAATTCGTCGAAATAGCGAATTGAACTTTCCACAAATCCACAATTACGGTTTGAACGCGTATCATCGAAGCCCACGACGAACACTGAATGCCAGTAACTCTCGTGGTTGTAGATGACCTGCACCGGAGCCTTTTTCTCAACCAGCGCGCGCTTCACACGCTCAACAATTCCGGGTGGATTCAATCCGACATTCCATTCATTTTCGTCGGGATCCGCATAAATCACATCACGGTCAAAATAGGGCAAGTTCACATAGCCGGTGAGAACGGACTTGAGATTATCAAACCAGTTAATGATCACACCATAAGTACTCCCTGCCGCGCCCGGAATGGCAGGAAAAATGTCGCCTTCATCGTCTTCGCGATACCAGCCTTTAGCAAAAGGATAATCTCGATTCAGAATTGATTTTCTCGTCGCATTGAAGATTTCAATACTATCTGTGCGCCAGTTCCCAATACGCTTTTGATTCTCTTTTGATTCAGATGCATTGATAAGATAACGTTCAGAAAGATCCAGCGGGCCATTCGCTGCACGCGACATCTCGGGATTCAATCTTGCCAACCACCATTCAGCCACGCCAGTGAGTGACATGTACAGACACGTGCCACCATCTTCCTGGTGAGGCGAAGGTAAAACGTAAGGGACAAGCTCATTAAATCCACCAAGCTCGCTGGTATCTTTGATGATTTCTGGCTTGTAGCTCGCGGGAGTCGCAACCGCGAAACTCGGGCTGCAAACTACAGCCAGCACCGACCACACCAAAACCATCGGCAATGATTTGATTATGCGAAGCATCAAGTCGGACTCCCCCAGTATTCCGGGGCCGACTCTAAGCACAATGATCAACGAGGCTCAAGCACTGCTTTCAAGTGTCTACAGAATCTTCCGATAATCTCGACAGTGCTGGGAGTTTTCCATCCCTGAGAATGAGAAAGGGACCAGATTTTGAAGGCTTGGACTTGCGCCGCGGTACTCCTTCTCCTGGGCAACACGGCCTGCAACAGGGAGTCATCGGTCACCGAATTCAAAGAAGATTCCGATGCGACTGCCAAGACGAAGGCGCTATCACCGCTCGAGACCATTTTGAGCGCTGGTCTCGCTATGGACTTCAACGAACAGGCGCACTCAGAAAGGAAGAACTGGCTCGCGAAAAATCTACTCGCCCTCGCAGAGACAAAGGGAAGTCTCGATAGCAGTGCGGCGCAGCCATGCCAGCTCGAATTACAGGAGCAAGGACAAACTTTCGTTCTCGTTTTAAACGAGAACTCAGCCTACCCATTGCCCACAGGACGAATTGTGTTTTGCCGCAGTGGAAAGCTCGGGTGGGCGGGCCAAGATCGCGAACTGCTTGAGAAAACCCTGCAAGCTGGGGCCACCTCCCAAGAGATTGAAAAAATCGCGTTTTACCGAGTGCCCATTGAAGTTCCGAACTCTTTTTCAAGTCTCAATTCTCTAAATGAAGGTGCAATCGTGATTTTCGATGGCGTTGCACAGAGCTCAAGGCAAAACTCGCTTGATGTCGAGTCGGTGACGACCGGGCTGCTGCTCCACGAGCTGGGCCAAATCAATGAATTTCGTAAGACCCGACAATCACAACTGAAGGCGGCACAGGACAGACTCAAAGCGGCATGCAAGGCGAGCAGCAGAGGAGACAACACACCGTATGCAAGCCGGCTTGAAGGTTGCCGAAAAAGCCTAGGCGCAATCAGCCGCCCATGGAAATATGCAGCAGACCAATTCGTCATCGATGTGTTGGCACGAAAAAAATATGCTCAAACTCTGAAGCCTGGAGAGCTCGCGAAGTTTTTCAGAGTGCAGACGGCCACAGGTCGAGATCCGCTTGATGCTCATCCCGATGGTGTGGAAAGAGGTATCCAGTTCGAGAGAAATTTGGATAGCGTAGGGTTGAGTCGGCTCACTGAGAATACTCCTTGAATTTTTGAAATTACTCCTGATTCGCACTCGAGTTGGCAATAACCTCACCACAGCTGCCAAGAACAATTCCGGAATTTAATAAAATCTAAATTTTTCGACCCGAATGTCCGATACGTGCCGTATGATTACGACAAAACGGCACATATCGTTCGGTTCTATTCTGGCATGCAGCACACTCTTGGCCTGCAAGGCAACGACTTCGTCCCAGTGCTTGTCGACCAGCAGCACTCCAGTGAAACTCGCACCCGAGTCTTCGATTGTTCAGGGTGGGTACATCCATTTCGGTGAAAAAAGCTGCAGCGCTATGTTTGAAATCATCGACGTCACGGCTGAAAGAATCAATTTAAAAGCGTTCTCAGCGAGACATTGTCGGTTTGAAAATGGCTTGCAGCTCGACCAGGTAAAAGTCAGTTTGTTCGTTGACGGTTCCAGTAAGAGAAGCACCGGATACATCAAAGACATTCCTGCAGAAGAAAGCTTTGTGAATCGCGCAACAACAGCAATGAGCGAGATTGGCAAACTGAACATACCAGATATCACTGGGCGTTTCCTCTATGCACTTAGGATCCCAACCCAATACGACCCTTGGGGCAGCGCGGTGTTTTCAGACAATGCAGAGTCAATCAAGGAGCCGGGCGAGGCTCCCGATTCATCACTGATCTGCAACAACACCGAATTATTTCCTCCGCTCACAGATTACCAACAAGCACTGACCGAATCATGTTGGAGTTTCCTGGATCTGGGAACGTTTGACCTGACCATCCGAAAGACGGCGCAGACTTCAAAAGTCTTCATGCCACTTTCCGATGAATTGATGCAGAAGCAAAAACGCTTCAGTGAAATGCTTGCAAAAAATGCTTCTCTCAAGAGTGATTATCAACAGCACAAAAAACGTATCGACGATGTGATGGCCTTGCTCCGGGTCCAGAAAGCTGCACGCTTGGCCTACCTCCTCAACTTTGATCTGTGTGCTCCGGCATTCAAGCGCGATGACCTGTGCAAAACTCAAAAAAGACTTATCGAGATCATGGGGCAGAATTTCAGGGAACCCAACGAAAACGGCGTTGTAACCAACATTTTTGACTGGATTGCAGCTGCGAAGAACGTGGACGGATCGCCAACCGGCGCACTTCCACTCAATGAACTTCTCGCTGGCAAACGCATGAAGCCGGCAACTCTGCCTCAAAGCCTCGCAGAGGCCGAGCAGATTGCGGAGGTTTTGGGAGCAGAGTTCAACTCCAGCCTGAAAAACAAGACTGTCATAACGATTGGACAGCTGAGAAACATGTTGGAAGCAAATTCAAAGCCCGCAAGCATCGAGGAGCTTTCGCCCGCCCTCTCTCTCGGTACAAATTTCTCGACGCGGATGAGTTCGGGTGCAGTCGCACTGCAATTTGCTATGCTGAACTTACGCGATATCTTCAGCGACGCCAAAAAAGTTCGCCTCCTTCGCACTGACGACAAAACAGTGAACCAGGAAATCTACGGTGTAAGTAGATATGGCACTCTGCGCATGGCTTCGCCCAAAGAGAATCAGCTGGTGAAATTCCAACCCACCGACAGTGGCTCGCTTCTCATGCTCAAAGGTATCGTGCCTTTGATGGTTCTCAACACGGTAGATGGCGTGGGAACTTCCGGCGGATCGGCCATTCTGGCCTTACCTGAATCCACTGAAGAGGGAGAAGTCGTAGCCAGGACCGGACGCAAAACAGGTCCGGGAAATCGCGGTAGCGGCAACACCACTGCGACTGTGGAGATCAGCAATGGTGGCTTTGGAAATGGCGTGAATACGGCCTGCCGATAATCCCAAATCATTAACTTTATCAGCAAAAAATCTTTGGTTGACAGACCGACCTTGTGTTATTAGTGAGAACAAAGTCTCAACAATAACGGCAAGGAGCCACAAATGATGAATTCAGCCACAAAGAACCAGAAACTCTTCCCTCGCACAAGCGTTTTTGCAGCAACTGCTTTAGCCCTGGCGCTGAGCCCGGCCGCCTTTGCAGGAAAGGGACACAAAGCGCATGAGCACGGCGTGGCAAATGTAAATGTGGTCGGTGAGGGAAACACGGTCACAATTCAGCTCCAGGCACCGTCTGACAGCATCTATGGCTTTGAGCATGAAGCCAAAAAAGAAGCCGATGTTAAGAAACGTGACACAGCGATAGAAAAATTGAGAACCAGCGCTGAACAAATGTTTGTTCTCGACCCGAGCCTGGGATGCAAAATCACGTCGAATGACATCAAGCCATTCGTAACCGAAAGCAACGAACAGAAAGATGCAAAAAGCCAAGCCAAAGCCGACAAGCACAAAGAAGGCACACACAGCGAAGTTCATGCAACTTTCAAATTCGAATGCAGCAAACCCGTTGCTGGCAGTAAACTGAGCTTTGCTGCGCGCAAACATTTCAAGTCACTTCGCACACTGAAAATTCAGGTTCTGTCTGGTGAAAAACAAGACGGTACCACAATCAAAAACGACAAGGGGACTGTCAGTCTCTGATCCGAAAGTGAGTTCACATGAAAAACCGCCTTCCCGTCACAGTTCTCTCTGGTTTTCTGGGTGCCGGCAAAACAACACTGCTCAATCACATTCTCAACAACCAACAGGGAATGAAGGTGGCTGTGATTGTCAACGATATGAGCGAGCTGAACATTGATGCCAAGCTCGTAAAGTCGGGTTCATTTGACGTCAAGAGAGCTGAAGAGAAACTCGTTGAGATGAGCAATGGATGCATTTGCTGCACCCTGCGCGAAGATCTTCTTGTCGAAGTGAAACGTCTGGCAGAGGAAGGACGGTTTGACTATCTTGTGATCGAAAGCACAGGCATCTCAGAGCCTCTACCGGTCGCCGAAACTTTTACTTTCACCGACGACCAGGGACAATCTCTCTCTGAATTTGCTCAGCTTGATACACTTGTGACCGTTGTAGACGCGCTGAACTTCAAGAGCCAATTTCAGGAAGGACAACTCCTGACTGAGGCCGGCCAGGCCCTGAACGAGGAAGACGAACGCAATCTTGCAGACCTTCTCACCGACCAGGTCGAATTTGCAGATGTCATCGTCCTCAACAAATCAGATCTGGTGAGCTCAGAAGAACTCAATGACGTTTTGGGTCTACTGAAACGTCTCAATCCCGAAGCTAAAATCATTCCGACCGCTCATTCAAAAGTGGACCTCAAAGAGGTGATCAACACCGGTCTGTTCAATTTTGAGAAGGCTCAACAAGCTCCGGGCTGGCTCAAAACCCTGCGCGGTGAAGAAAAGTCCGAAAAAGATGAATACGGATTTTCAAGTTTTATATATAGAGCTCAACGCCCCTTCAACACTGCCCGTTTCGCGGAATTTGTTGAGATCGAGTCGGAATCCATTGTCCGTTCAAAGGGTTTTTTGTGGCTTGCAACACGTAATGATTTCGTCGTGCAATGGGGCCAAGCAGGTGCCAGCTGCCGCCTTGAACCCGCAGGTCAATGGCTTGCCATGACTCCAGAAAGCGACTGGGTGCTCTCACCTGATGAGCGCAAGGAAGTTCTTGAAAAATGGCACCCACAATGGGGCGACCGTTCGCAGGAGCTGGTTGTGATTGGCCAGCACATGAACGAAAGCGCAATCCGCGCCAAGCTCGACGCGTGTTTGCTGAACGATGCAGAGCTTACTGCGGGAGAAATGCTCTGGGCAGCTCAGCCTGATCCTTTCCCCGCTTGGTTTGCTCCACCAGAAGACGCTGGTGAACTTGCTTGTAGCGATGAAGACCTCGCGCAGCGTCAGCAGAGTGTTGCGACACTGTTCAATACCGATCCGGTTGCCTGCGCAATGGAGGGTTTTCACCTAGCCCTGATGTATCGGGAGTCTGGTCGGGTGCACAGCGCCC
>JBILKQ010000131.1:0-7943 GCA_044376655.1 Silvanigrellaceae bacterium | reverse complement strand
GCCCGAGATGCTGATCGGGAAAGAAGAACAAAGCTTTGCGCTGCTCCAACGACCAGCGCACGATTTTTTCGGCATTGGAACTGGTGCAGACAATTCCACCCTTGCGCCCCACGAAAGCTTTCAATGCCGCAGTTGAATTGATGTATGTGACAGGCATGATGCTGTCATGACCCAGTACTTCAACGAGCTCATCCCACGCCAATTCGACGTCGTCGGCATCTGCCATGTCGGCCATGTCGCAACCTGCGCCAAGGTCAGGAAGAACCACAACCTGTTCACCGCGTTTTAAGATATCCGCACTCTCAGCCATGAAATGCACGCCACAATAAACGATATATTTAGCCTTATTCTGAGAGGCTGCGTATTGTGCCAATTTCAAGGAATCGCCACGCATGTCTCCGAGCGCAACAATCTCCGGGCGCTGATAATGGTGCGTCAGAATAACCAATTGCTCTCCCAATTTGGCCTTGGCCGCCAAAACGCGCTCTGTCAGCGCCGCAGCATCCAGAGTGGGATACGGTGAGGGCAGGGGTTGTTGGTAGATCATGAGCGATTCTCCCGGGAGTGCGTCATACCCAAAAAAACAACGCCTTTTTGGGCAGGTCCCCACTCCTAATCCGGAGTTGTTGCAAAATTCAACCCGATTTTCAGGGTATTCCTTTTCGCTCGCGTTTGACATCGGCGGGCAAACCCTATTTTCTGATGGGGACTTGAACAAGACCGGAGAGTTGTTCGCACGCGCTGCGATACTTTCTGCACAAGCAAATAAACTCTTGGAAGGAGCAGACATTCAATGACCATGGAATTGACTCAAATCAATCAAATTAAGAAGGTGGGTGTTGTCGGTGCCGGGCAGATGGGCAACGGAATTGCACAAGTTTTGGCTCAATCTGACTTCCACGTCTGCCTGATGGATGTCTCCGAAGCATCTTTAAAAAAGGCCCTCGCCAGCATCGAGAAAAGCCTGACAAAACTCTTCGAAAAGGGAAAGCTTCAAGAACACCCGCCCGTCATCCTCGGACGCATCAAGACAACCACCCAACTCGCTGATTTCAAAGACTGCGACTTTGCGATTGAAGCCGTCAGTGAAAATGAAGACCTGAAGAAATCAATCTTCAAACAACTCGACGAAATTCTTCCTGCACACGCAATTCTGGCATCGAATACGAGCAGCTTGCCCATCACACGTCTGGCAAGCTCAACACGCCGTGCTGGCCAGTTCATCGGCATGCACTTCATGAACCCCGTACCGGTCATGCAGCTCGTGGAAATTATTCGTGGACATGCGACCAGCGAAAACACCTATCAGGTGACCAAAGCGCTCGCTGAAAAAGCCGAGAAAACCACAGTCTGTTCGCAAGATTATCCGGGATTTATTGTCAACCGAATTTTGATGCCCATGATCAACGAAGCGTTTTTCACCCTAATGGAAGGCATCGCCACACCAGAAGACATCGACGCCGGAATGAAACTGGGAACCAACCAACCCATGGGACCACTCACCCTTGCCGATTTCATTGGACTCGATACATGCCTCGCCATCATGAAGGTTCTACATGAAGGTCTAGGCGACTCGAAATATCGCCCTTGTCCGCTACTCAAAAAGTATGTGGATGCTGGATATCTTGGGCGGAAAACAGGACGCGGTGTCTACTCGTATTGAGCAGCGACAGCTAACGTTCAAACGCGGGGCACCTGCACAACAACTGCGAAGCCCCGCGCCCGCTTGCCTTTGCCCACACCACGGTACAGATGTTTTTGATCGCCATCGAACCTGAGCAGGTCGCCCTGAGCAATGCGGAAGGTTTCGCCTGCAACCTCAACCTCGCACGAACCTTCGACAACAAAAAAATGTTCTTCTGTTCCCGCAGGATGGGCGGGGGAAAGAATGGTCTCGAGGCCCTCGAGAACAACCTCTTCGATGACGAGGTAGCGCAGCTGGGCAGGGGTCAGGCGCAAGGCCTCAACTGCACGCGTCGAGGTTTCTACGCCCGTAACCTGTGAAGAATACTGAGTACGGCCATGCATTTGTGATGGAAAAAATGTGGCTCGGGGGTGGCGCTGCGCGAGCAGCTCAGAAATGGTGACTCCGAGCCCACGCGAAACCCCCATGAGCACCTGCAAAGTCGGATTACCCTCGCCCCGCTCGAGGCTGGCAATGGTGCTACGTGGAACACCCGAACGTTCCGAGAGCTGTTCCTGGCTCAAGGCGAGTTCTTTTCTTAGAAACTTCATATTTGAGGCCAAACAGGCCCCTTGAGTTTCACTGCTTATGGTCGAAGAGTTGACCATGCACCCCCCATCGAGTTTCACACTCGATTTCTGCCTAATTATCCTCGTCGCCGACGGATTGTCCATCAATCAAGTCCAAAAAAGGCACACTGCCCGGAGGTTTGCACAAGCAAAAAACTGAGGTGTCCAAGTCTACTCTGCACAACCCTGAGAACTGCGAGGGCGTGTACAACTCCTGACACCCGTGTCGAATGGTTCAACAGTCTGTTGCCCATGTGTAGAGCATTGGTCTGAGAAACAGACCCGAAATAACCCGTGTTTTTTGAGATGGCTGTTGGCACGAGTCTTGATTGCATCCAGAGCAGCCCCCTCTGACTAGAGGTTCGCGGGGCAGCTTTTTTCAATTCAACGGGAGGTTCCCATGCGTCATCTCTTTCTCGTTCCCCTGAGCGCAATTCTTGCTGTGACCTCTGTTGTGGCCTGCAGCTCCGACGATAGCTCCTCTGAGAGTGGCTCACCTGAGCCAGCAGCCCAACTGAAAAACGATTCTCCGCAACAGAATCAGGATGCAAACAAATCCAACCCCGTGCAGCAAACGCCCGTGCAGCAGACCCCTGTGCAACAGCCACCCGCTGGCTTCTTTGAAGCTACAAACGGCGCAAACCGCTACCTGATTCCGGCCAACAGCCTGATCGCTATTCAGTTCCCTACAACCGTTACGTCCAACCCGGAGAACAACATCAACCTTCCTGGCAGCGGCAATGAGGCTGTCTCCGAGGACAAGCTTCCGCAGGTCACTGTTGCTGTAAAAGACGTTCAAGGAGCTCCTGTGTTTGCCGCAGGCTCACGCCTCATCGGTACACTGAAAATGAGCGCTCCCAGAGCTATCTTCAACGTCACCGGCGTGAAGTACGGCTCAGTTGTGTACAACATGGCCGCGAGTGCGGAAGTCACGTCAACCAAGCTCAGCACGAGGGATGCAAGCGTAACCAACATTCTTCTGGGTGCGGCTGCGGGTACGGGTATCGCATTCCTGATTGATGGCCTTACGGGCGATCGTGGCATCACTTGGTGGGCTCCTCTCATCGGTGCAGCTGCCGGTGGTCTGGGCGCTGCAATCCTGTTCCCAAGTATTCAGGAAGTGGTCACCATCAAGGCCGGCGAAACTGCAGTTCTTGTTCCAGGCCCGCGCTGATTCAAATCAGCGCCCCCCCTTTGCAAGTCATGGCACAGTGCTCACCGCGTTCCCGCGGTGGGCTTTTGCCGTTGTGAGGGGATAGGCCACACCCTCATTTTTTCTCAGATGATCAACTCTTGTGAGGAATGAACGTCATAGCTCGTTCGGTCATGGCTGTGATGGTGAGGCTAGGGTTGACTCCGAGGTTGGCAGGAACAGCAGAGCCGTCGCACACCCACACTCCTGTGTATCCAAAAAGTCTGTGCTGAGCATCAATGACACCCGTGTCTGGCGTTTCACCCATAGGACATCCACCCAAAATATGGGCCGTTGTTGGTATGTTCACAGTGACCTGCGTGACTGCACACTGAGCGGTTCCGCCCACCTGACTTGCAAACCACTCGGTAAACTTGTTTGCAGCAGGAATTTCCGAGGGAACTTTTTCACTGCCATCTTCGCGCTCAGAGACCAATCCACCACGAAACAAAGTAAATGGGGTACGACCAAATTTCACACGAATGCGGTTATCAAGATCCTGCATGACCAAAAAAATCACACTCGTTTCAGCCCAACGCGGGTTGAAGGTCAATTTCAAAAACTCAATTGGTCGCGTGATTATCCGCCATAGAAACTTCAACGTCCTGCGAAATTCACTTGGATCACTCACAAGCGGAGCTGCGAGTAAACGCATAAAATTGGAACCAACTGGATAGCGCACCGGTTCAATCGCTGTGCGTTCATCCACTTTGAGAATCGATGAGATGGCTATCCCATGCGAATAAGGCACCTCACGTTTCGCACCGGGTTGACTCGAACCTGTAAAAACTTCGCTGTTGGTGCGCACCTGATGTCCCAACAAAGATGAAAGTCGAGTCAGAGTTCGGTGCCGATCGCGACTCTCCAGTAAAAGCCGCAGTGTACCCAGAACACCACCTGAGAGAATCACATTGCGCGCACGCAAGGTTCTTTTTTTGCGGAACAGAATTTGATCGACGGCCTCAACATCCACTCTCCAACCTGCACTGCCGTCTTCGTTGAGTGGAGCAATGCGCGCCACGCGAGTCAGGGGAAGGATTTCCGTGCCGCGCTTTTCCGCCAGATAAAGATAGTTTTTATCGAGAGTGTTCTTGGCATCGAATCGACACCCGACCATGCAACCACCGCAGAAATTACACCCAGCACGTGCAGGGCCTTCACCCCCGAAATATGGATCGGGCACCTTCTTTCCCGGCTCTCCAAAGAAAACAGCAACCTCGGTCGGAGCGAACGTGTCGTGAACCCCAACGCGTTTTGCATACTCCTCGATGGTGTTGTCGATGAAGGTCATTTTCGGATTGGTTGCTGCCCCCAGCATCTTTTTTGCGAGAGCGTAAAACGGGGCAAGTGTCTCGCGCGCATTGCCAATGGGCCGCCACGCATCACTTTGAAAAGCCTTTTCAGAGGGAACCATCAAGGTGTTGGCGTAAACAAGACTTCCACCCCCCACTCCGGCACCGCTAAGAATCAATACATCTTTGAAAAAAGTTAGGCGCTGAATCCCAAAACACTTGGCAAACGGTGCCCAAAGGTAACGCGGCAAATCCCAATTGGATTTAGCGTAATCCTTTGCTGCAAAACGTTTACCCTGCTCGATCACACACACCCGATAGCCTTTTTCACTCAGGCGCAATGCAGAAACGCTGCCCCCAAATCCCGAACCAATCACAATGAAGTCGTAGTCGAATGATTCGGTCGGGATTTTTTCAGAGCTCAAATCCAACACCTCACTGAATTTCTTGTGCGCTCACCTCAGAGGCCCGTGCCCGCGGGCGGCGCTTTGGGTTTGGGCCTCGGCTTGGCAGGTGGCCTTTTACCCGTACCCTTCGCCGGCTTCTTCCCGGGAACGGCTTTGCTACCCGAGGAAACAGAACCGCTCTTGGGAGGTGGGAAGTAGTAGGCTACGCCACCGCCAAAGGTCAATCCTTTAAGTTTGTTGTCGTTCGTGGCCAACTGGGCTGGGGTGTCAGGACTGCTGGGAAGGTTCACACGGAACTCCTTCCCCCCGGTATCATTTTTATATCCACCCATACCGTAGTCAGCCTGGCCATAAACGCTCAATGCGGGAATGATGAAAAACTCTCCCAGCGCGCCGAAACGAATGCGCGACAGCGAAGCCAATTTGGGTTCGAGAGAATCTCCCGTAGCAGGGACACTGATTTTCAACTTCGCAGACAAACCCAAATCGAAGGTCGCGTACCCGGACATTCGCAAACGACCAAGGAGGTAGTCGAACGATGCACCAATCGGAAGGTACATAAGGCTGAGTTCATCATTAAAGTCGCCTGTGGCTTTAGAAGATGTCAGACGAGCTCCCAGCAGCGCACTCACGGACATGCTACCAAACGTGACAGGCGTGACGACCAAATCGGCCCCAAAGGAAATGAAATTTCGACTGGTTTCGCCGCCCTTGTTCAATGGTTCGCCTTCAACGGTAAATAAACGCCATGCGCTCACAGTGTTCATCTCCATGCCACCACCGGCACGGATACCCAGAGAAAATGCCGATGCAACGCATGGAAAGGCGAAAAAAGAAAAAAGACCTAAACACACGTTTGTTTTGCGAAAGATACTAAACATCGAACCCCTCGACGGCCTGAGCTACGAGGGGTATCGGTACGAATTTTTGGAACTTTTGATTTTTTTTGAGTACGCCGTTCAAGGCTTTGCGCTTACGCTCGCATGTCCGCCGATATAGACAAAATCCCGACCTTTAAGGCCGCAAGATTCTGACGAGCCTCCCATGAGGTTGACCTCAAGAGCCTCGCCGGTCACATATTGATTCACACCCATGCTGCTGAACTCAGTCACTTTTTGAGGCTGGCCTTTGACCTCGATCACAGAGCCAGCGCCAACAAAGCAATTTTTAACGACAGAGGAATCGGCGATTCCGATGAACGAATCTTTGCTGAAGGTCACCACGTAAATTTTGTCTGCTGTCGGCCGATCGCTAGAGGGCTTACTTCCTCCACCGCCGAGTGTTTTCTCAATACCCGCAACTGCATCCGCTCCATGTTTGTCGATTGCATCCGTGATCACCTTGATGGCGTCAGCCTTCTGCGCATCGGGGTCGGGCTTAGCAGGCGCCGCAACAGGAGGTGCTGCCGGTGCTGCTGGTGATGCTGGTGATGCTGGTGATGCCGCTTCGGGCGCGCCTGGAGCGCCTGGAGCGCCAGCACCAGGGAGTCTCGCGTCGGGCGGTGGAAGTTCCTCGAGCGGCTCTCTGCGATTTGTGTCTTCCGTTTGTTGGACCGCCTTTGTGCGGAGGCAATTGCCTTGGTAGACCGGCCTATCCGGATTGTTCGAACACAGCGAGGCCGAATCTACGGCCGACCGCCTGCTTGGCTCAGGTGTACAGGCAGCAAAAAAACCACCCAGAACAATCATGCTGAGGACCGAGGAATTCATATTCTTCACCTTGGATTTTTTTTGCTGAAAACAACGCATCATACTTCCCACCTCACCGACACGCTGAGACAGCTGGGGACACCGAAAAATGCTGAACAAAAATATAACCCGAGGTCAGATCGCAGCCCGCCAGCTTGACTCCTGTAGCTTTCAACTCTTTCTCCGACGCGGTGCAAATGTTGGTCGCCGAAATCGGCTCCATCACAACGCAATAATCGACACCCAGTTTCAAACTTGAAAGATTGCCCGTGACATCGAGACCAGCCCGCGCCTTCAAATACGTTGACTGGAGATTTTTGGCCTCAAAGCCGGATCCCGCTCGCGTTGAATTAGCGGCTGGCTGGCTACCTGCAGACGAACCGCCCGTCGAGGAGCCCCCGGTCGATGCCATCGCCGTGGTCGGCAAGCACACCTTATTTGCTTCGATGTCCGCCTGGCTCACAGAGGATTTTTTTTCACCCGAGCTCGAGGCACACGTAACCAGGAAAGAACCTGATTTTGCAGGATCAGCAACGACTTCTTTTATGACAAGAAAACCCTCTGGCTTCAGGGATCCCGACAAACTGGCGAGCGACGAGTCTCCACTGTTTCGGCAGCCCATCATGAGAAACGCAAATACAATCGAACCTAGCCCACGAATCATCGTTGCTTCACTCCCTACAAAGAGTTCAAGGCAAACTTAATAGTGGGCGTTTCGGATCGCTTGGGCTATTTCTTAACGTGTGCTGAAATTTTTATTTAGATTCGGTTACTTGAGAGGACCGGCTGCACTTATGAAGCAGAACGTTCCTGGTCCATCAAAATATCGTGCCGCAACGTTTTCTCGAACAATCGGCGCTTAATGCTCTCCCGCACTGCGTCGTCAGTTGCTTCGGCAAGACGTTCAGACAGTTGAAGGATTTCTTTCTTAAGTTGGAGGACAGGAGGAAGAAAACCCGCATTCTTTAAAATTTTTTGCGACAATCTCAGATGGAGTGGAACAAACTGGCCGTCATCGAGATCAAGAGGCTGACCACTGAGGATCAAGTTGTCTAGCTCGCCGTTCTCCACCGCCTCACGGATCTTGTTTTCTGCTATTATTTCAAGAGCA
>JBILKQ010000034.1:0-22488 GCA_044376655.1 Silvanigrellaceae bacterium | reverse complement strand
AGCTCTCAAAACCATGTTGTGTTCTCCCTTCAAACGGACACCCGGGTATATCGGATGGGAGAGGAAATACTTCAGACTGAAAAGCACATCGTTCAAAGTTTCTACATAAACCCCAAAGAGCGACTACGCTTTTGTCAGCTGTGTAAAGTCCGACCCTCGCACAAGAATGCAAAAAACGGGGACTTTTCTGAACCCTCACGTGGCATATTTCCTGCTTCCGCTCGCCCAGATGATTCGACAGCTGTCGGTCCTGTGTCTTGGAGGTATCATCATGGTGAGACGTTTGATTGTCGTCCTCTCGTGCGCTTTTGCAACCGCAGCATGCAACAAACAGGGAGGCACTCAGTCGTCGCAGGTTGATTTCGCAAAAGACTCCAGCAAAGCTTTGCCAACATCAGCCCGCTGCACTCAAATGGGCGAAGTTGAAAAGATCACTGTGCGCGAGACACTCCTTCTGAAAATCAACTCCGACAACATTTCCGGGACATACCATTTTGCCACAGGCGAGCGTTCGAGTATCAACGACACGGGATTCCAGCACCTGACCGGGCGAATTATATCCTCGGAAACTCAGGACAACGTGGTCTCTCTCAAACTTGAAGACGGCCAGCTGAATGTATTTTTCGACGACGACTTTGCACCTGAGAAAAAACTGACAGAGCTGAGGGTCAACTTGAAAGAAAAGAAAGTTTCATTCCTAATCGAAAGCGACGCTCGTGAAACTGTCGTCGGCGGTTGCACGTTCGAGTGACTTCTGGTGAGATCCCTTTTCAGCTAAACAACTGAAAAGGGATCCCGGAATGAAACATGGCAAGCCGAATCTCCTGTCTCAAAACACACTCACTCGCCTTGCTCTCGTTGCGCTTCCAACACTCCTGTTCATCCCTGTTTCTTGCAAAAGTAAAAAAACAACATCCAGCAGCACCCGTGAAGTTCCTTACAAAGACAAGCCAGGAAAAGTCAGAAAAGGTGGATATCTCATCAACCCATCGGACACCTCCTGTGGCGGCTACCCAATGCTTTGGGTGGAATCGATGCCCGGCACATGTGTGGGCATGGTGAAGCACCTCGAAGACTCGAAATTTCAGCCCCGTGTTCCTACAGAAATTCCGGGCAAACCAGGTCAGTTTCTGATCACCGATTTTGCCGGTTGGGATCCAAAAGCTGGAAAAATATGGTTGCTACAATCGAAAAAAACAGCCGCTGATGTCACGCTCACTGCGATTGTGAAGGGTCTTTCGGTTCCGCATCAGATTGCCATTGGGCCCGAGAACTATATCTACTTTGCAGAGGATCACCGCATCCGTGCTTTTCCTATTTCAGCCATCCAGGGAACTGCTGAGATTCCTGCATCGGCAATCAAAGATGTTGTTGTCGGGCTTCCTGGTATGTTTAATGGCGATCAAAAGAACAGCATGCATCCGCTCAAACATTTCGCTTTTGATGCACAGTTTAATTTGTACATCAACATTGGTGCTTACACAGATCACTGCAGCGACTTTCTGGGAAAGGCCTGCCTCGAGGCGGATATTGCGTTCGGCACTGCCGGTTCACCTGAAATCAAGAATCACGGTGCTGTGCTGCGCAAGTATACCTACAAAGGCTCCCTGAAGGCGGGATGGGATCCCAATTACACAGTGGTCGCACAGGGACTCCGCAACTCGATGGGACTCTTGTTCACATCCAAGGGTGATCTGATTCAGGTTGAAAACGGACGCGATTTTCCAGAATCCTCTCGCCCATTCGAAGAACTTAACGTCATAGCAGCTGCAGACTTGCGCGCACCCAAATCTGAACCACCGCATTTTGGTTGGCCTTACTGCTACAACTACAACGAAAAAAGTGATGAATGGAAAAGCTATTCATTTTCATGCGAACCACAGTCTAACCCAAATTATCGTGCACCACATATTTTTCTTCCCCCACACAGCGCCCCATTGGGGATTATGCGCTACACCGGCAACATGTTTCCCAACCTCAAAAACAAGCTCATAGTTCCTCTGCATGGTTACCGCAGCGCAGGCCATCGCATCATTGCCTTCAAAACCGATCCCAACACAGAACTTCCCCTCCGGGGCGGCAAGGGTTCCTTCTGGGACGATGACATGTCGGGTGCCACCACAGCTTTTGAGCGTTTTTATCCGGAGCAGCCTCCGGCCGCGTTTTCAGAAGAGGTAATTTCAGGCTGGTCCGATGCACCGGGCTACAGGCCACGCGGGGCACCTGTGGCTATCACTCAGGCCAGCGATGGCAGCATCTGGATTGCCGACGACAAAGCCAATGCCATCCTGCGTCTTGCAGTACCCGATCGCGAAATGAAACCTCTTCCCCGTGCGCCACGACCGAATTTGGCGCTGGCTTACACGCAACTTTCAGCCGAGCTTCCTGCTTTCAAGAAAGCTTACGACACCATGGTGAGCAAAGTGATTCGTTCGCCACAATGCGAAGGATGCCACGATAACTACACCAACATGGGCGACTCCACGGCCGACGGGCTGCATTACATGCGCTATATCCTTGCTATGGGAAATTGGGCTGTGCCCGGTGATGTTAAAGCCAGCACGCTTTTCACGAAAATGGATCCACCTGGCAAAAGCGCTATGCCTCCCATCGATAAACCCTATCCAAGTGTGCAGGCAGCAACGGAGGCCCTCGAAACTGTGCGGGCGTTTATCATGGCAATGCCACCGCGTGACAAAATTTGGCGCATCAAAACAGGCGCCAAACCTGTAATCCGCGGACTCAAGCGTGGGGCTCCCGGAAATTCAGAATGTGGTGCATTGGCAGCTGGATACCATGTGCAGGCTGTTTCAAACACTGCAGCAACCCTGGGTGGTCAAAAAATGCTGGAAATCGTGATCAGCAAACCTTCAGCTCTGATTAAAGAAGCAGCCTGCGCCAACTACGATGCATTCTATGTGGCACAGGCGGATTTGGAAAAACTTTTCGAGTAAATTTTTCCGACCCCTTCAGAACTTCTGAGAACGCGAAGTTAAATTTGAAGAACATCATACAGAGGGAAAATTTGTGAAAGAAAAGTTGAAAAAAATTCCCTGGAGCTGGGTCTTCACCCTTCTGCTTTTGGCTTTCGTTATTTCACAGCGGGCACCACAGGTTTCGAAGAATTTCGCGCTTGAGGGGTCAGTTTTTCCAAGCACCCTCATGCTCACAAGCACAGGTTCCACAATCGATTTCCCCCCGCATCCGGACAAACCCACGGTCGCACTCTTTTGGGCAATCCATTGTGGCCCCTGCAAACTCGAAATGGAACGCATTCAAAAAGCTGTAATGAAAAACGAACTAGCGCCCGAGCAGGTTTTTGCGGTGCACGTGGGAGGAACACCCGAGACGGTTGACGCTCACATGAAAAAGCATGGCTTCACTTTTCCGGCCGTGGTTGACCCAGATGGCCTTCTTGCAGGTGCACTTGATGTCAACATGACACCCACACTCTTTCTCATCGCACCACAGGGCAAAATAAAATGGGCATCATCGGGACTGGGCTTCACCGACGTCTGGCGGATGAAAAGGTTTCTTGCAGGGGAATAAAAGTAGCGGAGCAGAGATGGGGTGGCTGACGGGATTTGAACCCGCGCATGATGGAATCACAATCCATTGTCTTAACCGCTTGACTACAGCCACCACGACGGTTGCCGAGGCATTAACCAGTTGGACACCATTAGTCAAGACCTGTCTGCTTGCCGGTCCCCCTGAATTCAGGCATTAATCTCCAACCCATTTGTCAGGACATAGGCAGAGTTTAGTGTCTCGCCACGCCGAATCGGGGGTGTCCTGCCCGCGGCGTGTGCAACCGGAGGGTTTGAGTGATGGTTTCTTCTGCGCATCTTGGCTCTTCAGCAGGGAATAGCCCGACAGCTGGAAAATCCCGAAGGATTTCGCTGTACGGAGTCGGTGTGGTCTCTCCCGGAGCGGCCAACCTCCGCGAGTTCCTTGCACTTATCCAGGAAGGCAGACCCGCCCTCAGCCCCATGGACGAATTCTACGGCGCGTTCCTGGTTGGCAAGCCTAAATTCGACTTTGAAGTCTACCGCGGCTGGATTTCCGAACGACATGCCCCCAACAAATTCTCGCAGCTTTCCGACAAGGGCTACGCGCATGTGCGTATGGCGATCGGAACCTCGATTGACGCCCTTGAAAGCAACCCTGGCCTCGAACAGGCTCTCAAAAAAATCGATCCACGGGTTTTCGTTTGCTACGGCAGCGGTTTCGGTGACATCGATTCGAGTTTCAAAGCTCACGACGAATACAAAGCAGCCGAGCGCGCGTGGAACAAGTTCTGGGCACACCCCGAGCGCAACACAGCACTGGCCCAGCATATTTCAGGCAAGCAGCACTTCGACAACGTGCCGACCTCACCTTCGACATTCGAAATCGACACTCCCGAAAGAGCGGCCGCCTGGGATGAATGGAACCGCTACTGGACCGAGAAATCTGATGGCCTGCAGAGCTATCTGCGCGAGTTCAATGAAATGGAGTCGATCACCATTGGTGCGGATGTTGCCAACGACAAACTCAACGTCATTCGCGCCAAGAATAAGGCCAAAAAAGCACTCGCAGACAAGTGGAAAAACCCCACACCTCCGTGGGAGGCTGTGAATGCCAACCTGCTCTGGAACCTGCCCAATGCGCCTGCAGCGCAGGTGTCGATGTTGCACGGAATCCACGGTGTTTCCTATGCTGCGATTGGTGCGTGCGCCACCTTCGGACTTCTGCTGCGCCAAGCCTTCGATGGCATTCGTAGTGGCCAATACGACGCCGCCATCATCGGCACCACCGACCTCAACCCTCCGCCAGAAATGGTTGCAGGCTTCAACGCGGCAAAAGTTCTGGCTGCGGGCTGCGATGTTGGTGTTCCGTTGTGCAACCTGCGCGGCACACACGTTGCCGGAGGAGCCTGTACTTGGATTCTGGCGGCCGACGATGTGATGGAAAAACTCGGCCAAAAATCTCTAGGCATCGAGATTATGGGCGTGGGCTTGAGCTCCGACGCCGAACACATCATCACACCTTCGCTCGAGGGTCCAAAACTCTGCATCCGTGATGCATTCGAGTTTGCCAGCATCAAGCCAAGCGACGTTCACGCTTGGGACATGCACGCCACTGGAACACCTGGGGATTGGTCTGAGTTCAAGCTGATTGACAACCTGCCACCCTCAACAATCATCACAGCCCGCAAGGGAATTTTTGGACACGGCATGTCGACCTGCGGTGGTTGGGAGCTCACAGCTCAGCTCTTCACAACCCACAAGCAGGGCACAAAATACACGCTCATGGGCTCGGGTATTGAAACAAGCCAGGTGCATCCGAGTATCCGCGAATTGGGCCGCACACTTGCAACAGACAAGCCGATGACGGTTGAAGCGCCAGACGGCCTCATCTGCGGCAAACTGAGCATGGGGATTGGTGGGATCTCATCATGCGTGCTGACCAAAATTCACTGAACAACAAAAACGTTCATTCAACCGGCGTGTTTCTGGAAAGAATGCAGTTCTTTTATGAGCTGTTTCCTTACCCGAACAGGCCTGTTTTTCTGCGCCCAAATCCAAAAGGCTCAATTGAAGCACACGCCGGCTACGCACACATCATTGCCGCACAAGACGACAGCCCGTTTCCAGGCAACATTGATGACCTGCAATTGCGCGACGTGCGCCATGCCTTTCCTGTGAGCAAACGAATTGCGCTGGTGGGCTGCGGTACCGATGAACCTCTGCTCTTCAGGGCACTACATCCACATAATCCTATTGTTTCAATCGACTTGAGCCACCGCTCGCTGTTGCGCGCAGAGAAAAAACTGCGTTGGCACCGCTTCAAGCCCATGACACTGGTGCATGGTGATGCAGAAACTGTTCTCAAGCAGGAAGGTATTTTCGACCACATTCAATGTTTTGGTGTGCTCCACCATCAACCCGATCCACAGAAACTCCTGCGAGCGATGTCGGATGCCCTCACGCACAACGGCACTCTGCGCCTGATGATTTATTCTGCCAAAGGCAGATTGCTCGAACGAGGCTTACAGCGCCGCTTTCAAAACTTCTGGCACAGTTTGAATGTGGGGCAAAGTGAAGACTCCACTGCTGTTGGACTGGGCGCTCGCATCAGTTTAAAGTGGCTGACGTTCAAACTTTTGCTTTGGCGGCTGTTCTTACCCCTGCTGGGGTCTTCAGCAAAATCGAGACGTTTCCGCTACATTGGGCTCTCGAGAGCCCGCCTGGCAGACGCCTTCCTGCACCCTTCAGATCACGCCCTGAGCTTACGCGACACCCTCAACTGGGCTGCGCAATGCGGGCTTAAGCTCGTATCCTACAAGGCCAAGAGCTATGATTTGGGATGGCTGAGCTCTCACTCACATCCTCAAATTTCCTTACAAACACTTGTCGACGAAGAAGAACATGGCAATATCTCGACCAACATAGTTCTTGTCTTCAAGAAAGTCGGCACGGCCTGATGGAATTCCACATCGTTCTCAATTCGAATCCGTGGTTCTCGGCAGTCACGGATTACAGCCTCCAGTTGGCGAAGTTCGTTTCCTCACGACAAACGGCGCGTGTCATTTACTGCGCGCCCGCCGGAAGCGTTGCATTGCGAAAAGCCGACCAATCATCGCTACCAACAAACCCAATCCCCCTCTTTCCGTTCACACTCACGCGCTTCTTCGCTGCCTGGCACACCCTCGGAGAGCTCGTTCGCAGCAACAAACCGGCAGTCGTTTGGGTTTTTGAAGGGCGCGAGCATACGCTGTGCGCCATACACCGCCTCATGCACCGCAACCTTTGGGGTAAAACACGTATTATCCGCGTGCGCGGACAAGCTGCGCCGGTGCACTCATCACTGCTCAACAAATGGGTCTATACGCGCGGCATTTCAGGCGTTGCCTTCGCTGCTGAAGTTGTCAAACAGCGCACAGCCTTTGATGTTCCTGAGAAGCAGCGCAGAGTTCATCTCTATTGCACCGCAAAGCTGGCAGAACCGGTTCTTTCGCTCGAATCGGCCCCGAGTCAGATTGCCGTATCGCGCGATTTCTCAATTGATTTCTCTCATCCCACCTTTACCGTTGTGGCACGCTACGACCCGGTCAAAGGCCACAAAGAAACCATTGATGCATTGTCTCGAGCCAACTTCAGCCTCTATTTAAGAGACACACAATGGCTGCAGATGGTGTTCATCGGCGAATCACAAAATGTTTCCGCTGCATTGCTGGTTGAACAGGCACAAAACACTTTCAAAACCTCTGCCAAACAACTTTCCCAAAGCCGCTGGCTTGTTGAAAATCCTGAAAAACGCCTTCGTTTGCTCATCATCGACGAGCGGGTGCGCGATGTTGCTGTTTGGATGAGACAATCAAGCTTTGGCCTTATTCCGAGTTTGGGCAGCGAAGTTATATGCCGGGTTGCTGTTGAGTTCCTGCAACAAGGAACCCCTTTAGTGAGCAGCAACGCTGGAGCATTGGCAGAAGTCCTTCCTCGGAGCTGCGCTCTGATTTATAACGCGCAAGAACCTCAGGAGCTGGCCGCGGCGCTCGAAAAAGCACTCGTTCTTTTCAACCAACCCAATGTCCTGTCAACGATGCGCCGCAATGCTGTTGAACATGGTAAGCGTTTTGGACCTGAAGGGTGGAACGGACTCGTGGCCTGGGCTCGCACACTTGAGCCTTTTTCAGAAAGTCATTCAGCAACATGAACTTCACAAAAGAAGAACACAGTCCTTGGTACAAACGTGTTCTTTTCCACTGGGTGAGCCCACTCATCTCAGTTGGAAAACGTGAACATGTTTCCGATCAGCATCTCTTTGAACTCAATTCGAGCGAAGACTCTGCGGAGTGCGGTGAGAGATTTTTCACAACTCTCGAACACTACCAACAGGGTAAAACACGGCCTGTACTGCGCACAATGTGGTCGATTCACAAGAAGACATTCTACTTCATCAGTTGTCTTGCGTTTCTCAACCTGGTGTTCGTGACACTCAATCCACTCCTGATTCGTGAGATTCTCATAACCCTCAAGTCACCTGAACCAATTGCGAACACAGGCTGGCTTCTTGCGGCAGGATTGACGTGCAGTGCGCTGCTGGCCAACCTCAGCATCCACCATGTGTATCATGCCTCGCTGAAACTCGGCATGCGTATACGCGCCGGGCTTGTGGTTTCCATCTACAAAAAGTCGCTGCGGCTGAATCCTGCGGCACGTGCACGCTCGAGCACTGGCGAGATTGTCAACCTGATGGCAAATGATGCTGCCCGGGTTTACAATGTTGCCAGCATGCTCCATTCAGCATGGGTTCTCCCACTGCAAACAATTGTCATCCTCGTGGCGTTGTTCACTATCCTTGGCACTTCGACACTCGCAGGAGTTGCTGTGATGGTGCTGCTCCTGTGGTTTTCTTCACGCCGTGCGAAGAAAATGATGAGCGGTCGACGCCGACTGATGGAATTCAGCGATCAACGTGTCAGCCTCATGAATGAAATTCTGGCCGGTATACGGGTGATCAAGTTTTATGCGTGGGAAAAAAGTTTTGTGTCGCGGATCCGCAATTTTCGCAAGCAGGAGCTGGGCGAGCTGAACAGCCTTGCGCGCGAGTCTGCGCTAGTCAACATTCTTTTTGTCAGCACGCCCATCTTCGTGGGAATTGCAACTTTCTCGGCACACCTAATGCTGAATGGCACACTCAACGTGGAAGATGTCTTCAGTGCACTTGCCTTCTTTGGTATCCTGCGACCGATTATGTCACAGCTACCGATGACCTTCTCAGGCTATATCGATGCCAATATTGCATTGAAACGCATTGAAGATTTCCTCGGCCGTGGAATCTTTCCGCAACGCTCAGAGGCCAGCGAGCTCAAACCCGGTGAGATTAAAATGGGCGTTGGTTCACTCGCATGGGACATGGCAAAACGCGGAATCCAGATCCCTGACATCCACATCCAACCGGGAGAATTGGTGGTTGTTATGGGGCCCGTGGGAGGAGGAAAAACCACTCTTCTCCACGCGATCATGAATGAACTCGACAACTCCAACAGCCTCATCCGCAGCTCTGGTCGGTTTGCATATGTGCCCCAGCTGCCCTGGATTCTCAACGGCACTGTGCGTGAGAATATTCAGCTTGGCGAAAGTGAGAACAGCCTTGTTTACCGCAATGCAATTGCTTCATGTTGCCTCGAGGATGACCTGTCACAACTTGTCTCTGGCGACGAAACAGAAATAGGAGAGCGCGGAGTAAACCTCTCGGGTGGTCAGAAACAACGCATTGCGCTTGCTCGTTCTGTGTTTGCCGAAGCCGATATTTATCTCCTCGATAGCCCTCTCAGTGCCGTTGATAGCAAAGTTGGAAAACAGATCTTTTCCACTTGTTTGCGCGGGCTTCTGAAAAAGAAAACCAGAATTTTGGTCACCCACAACAGTGAACACACCGCCTGGGCTGATCGCGTGATTTGGGTGCAGAACGGCATCGTTCGCGAACTGACTTCTGAGGAAGCAGCTGATCTGCGAAAAGCGCATGCGCCGCTGGAAAGTGCCCCACCTGCGAGCCCCTTGAATATTTCGGATGAGACCACAGCGGTACTCGAGAAACAGCCAACAACGAATTCTTTTGAATTCCGCACACCCTCGGTCGTCCCCGTGACAGCGCATCCGGCCCAATTACCTGCACGCGCGCACAACCCAACTGCCGGACGCTTGGTGGTCGACGAAGAACGGCAAGTTGGAGCTGTGGAGCGCGCATTGTACTCCGGCTACCTGCGCGAACTCGCTCCGGGTCGAGCGTTATTCATTCTGGCAGCACTCTTTGTTCTTCGAGAAATTTTCAATGCAGGCAGCGACTCCTGGCTCGCTTGGTGGACAACACACAAGTCCGAGAGCGTGAGCTTTTTCCTTGTGGTGCTTGCTCTTCTCGGCACTACAGCAGCACTCATGACATTCCTCAGGACACTCATGACAGCTCGAGGAGGAGTGCGTGCCGCGGGAACCTTGCACGAGCGCCTGCTGCACGGGGTACTGAGAGCCCCGATGAGCTTCTTCGAAAGAACACCAACGGGCCGTATTCTCAATCGCTTCGGCAAAGACACAGAAGCAATCGACCAGCATATTCCGAGCACACTGATGGAGGCTCTTGCGTGCCTGTTTATCATCGGTTCTACGCTGCTCGTCATTACCGCAGCTACTCCTTTTGCCTTATTTGCACTTATTCCCCTTGGATTTGTGTATCTCAAAATTCAACACTTGTTCCGAGTCACTTCACGAGAGGTCAAGCGACTTGAATCGATCTCACGTTCGCCTGTTTATGCTCACTTCTCTGAATCGTTAGCGGGCGTCAGCGTTATTCGCGCATTTAACCGTGAATCGGTTTTTCTGCAGGAAAGTGTGCGCCGCTTCGAAGGCAACCAGCGCGCCTTTTACACAATGATCTCGATTAACCGCTGGCTTGGTACACGCCTTGAATTCATTGGCGCACTGGTAGTGGGTGCAGCAGCAGCGTCGTCCATGCTCCTCCATGGACAAATCACGACGGCATTTGCTGGTGTTTCACTGACCTATGCGCTGCTCGTCACGGGTGCACTCAATTGGGCTGTGCGCATGGTGAGCGAACTTGAGAGCAGCATGAACGCAATTGAGCGCGTTAAACACTACTCCGATACGGAGGGAGAGCGTTGGGAAGGAGTCACGCCGAACAGTGCTTGGCCCAGCAGTGGACATGTCGAATTTCGTCAACTGACTTTGCGCTACAGGCCTGAACTGCCACCCGTACTGGAAAGAGTCTCGCTGCAGGTCAAAAACGGAGAACGTATTGGCATTGTGGGACGCACAGGGGCTGGCAAGAGCACGCTCGTGCAAACGCTCTTTAGAATTGTAGAACCCCCAACCGGTAGCGTCTTCATTGATGGCGTGGATATCACCACTTTGCCTCTTGAAACTCTCCGCAGCAGGATTGCCATTATCCCACAAGATCCGATCCTGTTCTCGGGCACCTTCAGGCAGAACGTTGACCCATTCGATCAATACTCTGATGCAGAAGTTCTGCATGCTCTGCAAAGATCACACTTATCGCACATTCTCGAAAGTCTGCCGCAAGGGCTTCAGACAGGCGTGCAGGAGGGTGGAAGTAACTTAAGCGTTGGCCAACGCCAGCAAGTGTGCCTGGCTCGCGCCCTACTCCGAAATGCAAAAATCCTCCTTCTCGACGAAGCAACAGCCAATGTAGACACCCACACGGATGCCCTGATCCAGTCCACTATCCAAACCGAGTTTGCCGGATGCACAATCCTGACCATTGCCCATCGCCTGAATACGGTGATGCACTGCGACCGGGTGGTCGTCATGCAAAGTGGGCGAATCGTTGAATGTGCCTCACCCGGAGAATTGATGGCCGACAAGAAGGGCGTCTTCGCGGGCTATTGGGCCGATGCACGGCTTGAGGTCGGGGCCCACTAAGTCTATTGTGCGGCGAAACCTTATCCTGAGGGGGCCGAACATGAGTGCTAACCAATCCGAAAACGCTTCAACATCCCAACCTCGCAAGCATAAAGGATGGTGGGTTTTGGGCGCAGTAGCTCTGTTTTCGGTGCTCATGTCGGGAATTACGGCGGTCGCCTACCGCCAAACCGACGTTCACCTTGTCGAAATGTACACTTATTTCAAAACCTTCGGCACCGACGCCTCGGCGGAGCAATGTATCGATGAGGTCATCAAATGGGTTCCCAAGTGCAACGGCATGAAGGCCTTGTGTGAAGGCGCAGTGCCCCGGGTCATGGACAGCTGCCTCGGCGGCAAAAGCAGAGTCAGCGAGTGCGAAGCTCTTAAAGATCGCCCTACTGGCGCCCATTTCGGCTTCAAAGAATGCGAAGCCAGACAACTCACAAGAAGCTTAAATAAGGTTTGCGGAAATTCTTACAAGACATTAGACCTGCACTGCCGCGGGCTGGGGTATCTGCCCGCTTCAATTGAGAAGTACATCAAATGAGCGCAGCATCTGAAGTCACATTCGAGCCGCCATTGCGTTTCTGGCGGGACTACTACGAACTCACCAAACCTCGCATCAATCTTTTTTGCCTGCTGATGACCTTGGGCGGCCTCGCCCTTGCACCGCAGTCTGTGCCCTGGTTCACGGTGCTGGCCACTTTGGTGGGCACGGCCCTCTCCGTGGGTGCGGCCAACACGCTCAACATGTACTGGGAGCGCGACACTGATAAACTGATGAAACGCACTGCACGTCGCCCCCTGGCGACAGGTCGACTTCCCTCAGTCAATGCGCTGGTTTTTGGTTTAGTTCTTGCCGTTGCTTCGGTCATTATACTTGTCCAATGGGTCAACGTCCTGACCGCGGCACTCAGCCTATTTGCTCTGCTGTCGTATGTTCTTGTCTATACCCCCCTGAAACGCGTTACCCCGCACGCTTTGCTTATTGGCGCAGTTCCGGGAGCAATGCCTCCCCTGCTGGGTTGGACTGCCGCCATGAACGAGATCTCGTTCCCGGGCATGGTTCTTTTCGCCATCCTCCTGATTTGGCAAATTCCGCATTTTATCGCGATAGCCGTGAATCACGAAAGCGATTACCGAAAAGCCGGCATCAAAACCTGGCCGGGTGAACGCGGACTGCGTCCTGCAACAATCCAAGCACTGTCCTATTCCATCGTGCTTGTGCCAGTCAGCCTTTTGCTTTGTCGTTCAGATATCGCAGGCTACGTTTATGGCATCACGGCCTTTGCTCTGGGCGTGTGGATGGTCTGGATGAGCGCTCGGGGATTCAATCCTGAAAAATACGCTTCCTGGGCTCGTCAACTTTTCCTGGTCTCTCTTGTTTATCTTCCCGTGCTGACCATCAGCCTTGCCATAGATGTGCTGTTGAAATGATTGTTTCACTTTCTGACTTTTCTTTCGGATACACGCCTGGCAGCAAGGCTCTTGAAGTGCCCTCACTGCGCATCAACGCGGGAGAGACTATTGCACTTGTGGGCCGCAATGGTTCAGGCAAATCTACCCTACTGCATTGCCTTTCGGGCGTATTCGAGGCGTCTCAAGGAATGCGCAAAAGCCTTGCTGAACCTGAAAAAGTATCGCTCGTATTCCAAGCCCCGTGCCTCGACAAAAAACTCACCGTTCGCGAAAATCTTGTGATTTTTGGCAAAGTCTGGGGGCTAAATTCAACACAAATCCAGCGCGGCATTGCACAACTTGCGCAACTTCTGGAACTCGAAGATCTTCTCAACAAGATCGTCGGCTCATTATCAGGAGGGCAACAGCGACGTGCGGATCTCGCGCGTGCTTTGCTTTCAGAACCACAAATGCTTTTTCTCGACGAGCCCACCACTGGCCTTGATGTTGTTGCGCAGAGAGAGTTTTGGTCACTGCTGGCCAAAACCAAGTCGCTCAATCCTGAGCTCACGCTCATATGCGCCTCACACCACACCGCTGAACTTGGACTCTTTGAGCGGTTTTTGTTTCTGGAAAATGGCCGCGTGGAACTCGACCTCAAACGCGAGGATTTGCTCACCCGTCTTCCGCCTGAGACACTTGAGATAACAACGTTTCAGTTGCATAAAATGAAAGAATTCATTCACAACCAACTTGCCCTCGCGGTCACGGAAGCTATGCACAACAAGCTGCTCATTCATGTTGATGCTGCTGAACCTATTGTCGCACAACTCAAACTCAACCGCGAAGTTCACGAATCCATCGAATCCACAACCATTCGAAAGACCACCCTGGCCGATGTGGTATTGAGTCAACTCTTGTTTCCACACAAAGCACTTCCGGCAGAAGCAAACTTGAACACAGGAGCTGCAAAATGAGCAAACAGCAGCTTTTTCAGGTAGCGGGTGCATTGTGGCAGCGAGACATGCTGCGTTTTGCGAAGGAACGCTCGCGCTGGTTGGGCTTGGTCTCCCAACCCCTGCTCTTCTGGTTTCTCATCGGCTTTGGCCTCAATCGGGTCGTGTCGCTTCCAAATTCAAACGGTGATTATCTGCAATTTTTCTTCGCCGGCTCATTGGTCATGTGCGTGCTTTTCACCACGCTTTTTGGCGCAATCAGCCTGATTGAAGATGCGCAAAGTGGCTTCCTTCGTGCCATTCTCGCATCACCTGCACCTCGACTCGGTATCGCCGCAGGAAAAATCGCTGGTCTCGTGACTCTGGTTCTGGCTCAGCTAGCTATCTTGCTGCTCTTTGTGCCACTGGCAGGGCTGAGCTTCAGTGCCCTCAATTGGGGCCTGCTTCTCCTGGCTGCAGTGTTGGGAAGTACTGCATTGGCTGGCCTCAACCTCGGCGCCGCACTTTTCATCAATTCTGTGCAAGGGTATCATGCGATCATGGGCCTGATTCTCTTCCCTCTTTGGATTGTCTCGGGCGCAATGTTTCCATTGCCCCAGGAGGGCTTCATGGCCTTGCTTGCGGTTTTAAATCCAATGACACACATCGCCGCCCTGTTTCGCTTTGCTCTTATCGATCCGCCAAATGCAGCACAACTTTGGTCTCATCTCGCTCCGCTCGCAGTTCATGCGGCCGTCTGCGTTTATTTCACAACCCTCATGACCCGAAACAGGAAGGCGCGTCATGTTTGAAAAGGCTGTCGAGAGCTTCAAGAATCGTCCTTACTTTTGGTCCGCTGTCATTAGCATCCTGGTCATCACAATTCTGACACCTTTCACACGCCGGGTTCCGGAACCGCCTCCAGTGATTGCGGCAGTTCCAGAATTTTCAGTCACCAACCAAAATGGTGAGGCTTTTGGCTCTCTCCAGCTGGCCGGAAAGGCCTATGTGGCGAGTTTTATTTTCACACGTTGCAAAACAGCCTGTCCGATGATCTTCCAGCACCTAAAAACATTGCAAGAACGTGTCAAAGTGTCGGGCCTGCCTCTTCGAATCGTGAGCTTCACGGTTGATCCTGAACACGACACCCCGGAGAAACTGAAATCTCACGCTGCAACAATTCCGAGCAATCCTGATATTTGGGTCTTCCTCACTGCCGATAAACCGATGCTGACCAAAATCATCGAGGAAGGATTTATGATGGCCGTGGGAGAACCCACCATGATGGGTGGCCTGATGGACATCGCCCACGCCCAAAAGCTCGTGCTCGTCGACGCAAAGGGAAAGATCCGCGGTTTTTATGATGCTACTCCAAGTGGTGTCGACGAAGTGTTCTCACGTGCTGAAGCAATCTCTGGCGAACGCTTTTTTTGACTCTCGCCGCATTTTTGACACTGTAGATCGCGCTCACGAAATCACATGATTCAGATCAACTTACCTGATAAAATTTCTCATCAGATTGTTTTGGTGCGAGACTTGCTCGCGTACGTCGGATGAACTACAGAATTTGCGCAACGGGATCGGAGTCTTGATCCCGGAGTCGCGAGTTTCGTGTGTCAAACCCTCATGAGTGAAGGTGATAGAGTGACACCCATTTTTCCTAAGTGGACCAATCAAATTCCAACCTTGGTTGCGATTGGTGCCCCCATTGCCCTTGTCAGTGTTGTTCTCGTTATTTGGTATTTCTTCTCACCCAAATGGACTGACGTTGGTTACTCACCGAAGCAACCCGTTGCGTTCAGTCATCAGCTTCATGCTGGCCAAATGGGAATGGACTGCCGTTACTGCCACAGCACCGTGGAGCGCGCCGAATTCGCGTCGATCCCACCCACGGAAACATGCATGGGCTGTCACAGCATGGTGCAAGCAAAGAGCCCTCGGCTTCAGCTCGTGCGCGACTCATATCAAACTGGCAAACCAATTGAATGGGTCAAGGTGCACATGCTCCCAGAGCATGCTCACTTCAACCACTCAGCGCACGTTACTGCCGGCGTAAACTGCGTCTCCTGCCATGGTCGTATTGACCAAATGAAGGTTGTTGGTCAGACGCAGCCATTGAGCATGGGCTGGTGTTTGGATTGCCACCGCAACCCAACACCAAATCTCGTGCCGAAGGATCAGGTCACCAACCTCGCCTTCGACCCTGCCAAAGCGGGATATGTTCCGGAGAAAGATCCACACCGCTTGCGCGGCGTGAATCCACCGCAACATTGCTCCGGTTGCCATTACTGAAAACAAGACTTGAACCTGGGGAATGCACACATGCAGTCTGAAAATAATCAGGAAAAGAGCGGCAAGAAATACTGGCGAAGCCTCGAGGAGATGGCAGAGTCACCCGAACTTCTAGCACGCATGAAAAACGAATTTCCGTCGGGCGCAGCCGAGCTCGAAGTGACTCCCGGCGTCGACCGTCGCTCGTTCTTGGGAATCATTGGTGCTTCTGCCGCATTTGCTGGCCTGAGCACCACGACCGGATGTATCCGCAAACCAGCGGAAAAAATTCTGCCATACAACAAACGTCCAGAGGACCTGATCGAAGGCAAACCACAGTCCTACGCTTCTGTGGGCCGTTTCGGTGGAAGCGTGTTCGGACTTTTGGTGACAAGCTACGAAGGCCGCCCCACCAAAGTGGACGGCAACCCTTCGCACCCTATGAGCCTGGGCGGTACCAACACCTTCGCCCAAGCTGCTGTGCTTGACGTCTACGACCCTGACCGCAGCCAGCGTTTTCTTCAAAACGGCAAAGCTGTCGACTCAACCCGCCCAACGCTGAAGAGCCTGAAAGAAAAACTCGAAGCTGCTGCGGCGGAAGTGCGCGCCGGCGCTTCTCAAGGCTCGGCCATCTTGATGGAAGCGGTGCCATCACCCACTCTTCTTGGCCTTGTTCGTGATTTCCAAGCGGCATACCCGAAGACATTGGTCGCTATCCACGACCCTGCAATGCACTGGCATGAAAGAAGCGCACTCGACTCTCTCGGCCTAAAGAGCGCTCAGCTGTTCCACAAGCTCGAAGAAGCCGACGTACTCGCAATGTTCGATGCCGATCCTCTCGGCATCGAGGGCGATGTCGTGCGCAACTCGAAAATGTTTGCCAGCAAACGCAGAAGCGTCGACGAGTCGAGAAACATGTCTCGCCTTTATGTTGTTGAATCTGCATTCACCAACACAGGCGTTGTCGCAGACCACCGTTTGAGCCTGCGCACTTCTGCAATCGGCGAAGCTCTTCTCGCTTTGGCTTCCGAGCTTGCAGCAAAGGGATTGAGCCTACCCGCAGAAATCGTTGCTCGCGGCAACCAGGTAAAGAGCCCCAACGAAAAATGGATCAAGGCTCTCGCCTCCGACCTCATGCTCAACAAGGGCAAGAGTGTCGTTATGGTTGGCCAAGGACAACGCGCATGGGTGCACGCTGTGGCATTCGCCATCAACTCCGCACTAGGCAACGTTGGTCAGAGCATAATTGTTCGCTCCAGCCCAATCCCAAATGCACTGACGCTGGCCGAACTGACCACCGAAATCAATCGTGGTTCCGTTCAAACGCTTGTCATCCTCGACTCCAACCCAGTGTACACTTCATCTGCAGATCTCGAATTTGCAGAGGCGCTCAAGAAGGTTAAAGCCAGCATTCACGTGGGCTATCACGCCGACGAAACCGCTGTTGCTTGCTCCATGCACTTCCCCCGCAGTCACATGCTGGAGAGCTGGGGCGATCTCACCAGCGTCGACGGTACCGCAGCTATCGTTCAACCCATTATTGAACCTCTCTTTCCTTCACTGAGCGATATCGAGTTTCTCGCTGGCCTTCTTGGCAACACCAAAAACGGCTACGAACTCGTTCAAGCGGAGTGGAAGAAGTCAACTCCTGCGAACTTCGAAGTTTCATGGCGCCGTTGGCTGCACGATGGAGTTGTAGCGGGATCAACTGCTCAAACCCTGACCAACCAACCTGAGTTCAGCAAGATTGGGCAACTTATCGCAGGCCTGGGAGAATCACCCGTCCCAACCTCCTCACAGCTCGAACTCCGCTTGACTCTTGACCGCAGCGTGTACGACGGCCGCTACTCAAACAACGCGTGGCTCCAGGAAGTTCCCGACTCGGTCACTAAACTGACTTGGGACAACGCAGCTCTGCTGAGCCCCAAGACAGCTAAAGAAAAGGGTATCAAGACTGGTGATTTCGTCGAAATCACGGTCAAACAAGATCGTGAACGTAAACTCAAAATTGCTGCGTTCATCGTTCCAGGCGTCGCCGAAAATACCGTGGTTGTGCCTCTTGGCTACGGACGCTCCTTCAATGGTCGTGTTTCCACGGGAACAGGCTTCAACGGTTACAGCCTCATGGGCCGCGACGACGTCTATGCTATCGGCGTCGACGTCAAGAAGGTCGCCGGAACCTACGAACTGGCTACAACTCAAGAGCACGGCGTTTCCGACTACCAGTACGATACCATGGTCGGTCGCGAAGCGATCGAGACCCGCGGTGTAACTCGGGAACTCACTTTGGCTGTCTACAAGGCTGACCCGACCCTTGAAAACACATTCAAGAAGTTCAACCTTGGCGACCCGAAAAAGCACAGAACCTTGCTGTGGAACAAGCCCAACGAAACCCGGGGCAACCAATGGGGTATGACCATTGACCTCAACTCCTGTACCGGTTGTAACGCCTGTACAGTAGCTTGCCAGGCAGAAAATAATATTTCAGTTGTGGGCAAGAAACGCGTGTTGAAGGCGCGCGAAATGCACTGGATCCGCATCGACCGCTACTTCACAGGCAGCATCGACAACCCCGACTCCATCCAGGCTGTGTTCCAGCCCATGGCGTGCGCACACTGCGAAACAGCTCCATGTGAGCAGGTGTGTCCTGTTGCTGCAACGGTTCACGGCATCGAGGGCACCAACGACATCGCTTACAACCGCTGTATCGGTACGCGCTACTGCGCGAACAACTGCCCCTATAAAGTGCGCCGCTTCAACTACTTCAACTTCTCGAAAGAGAACGATGAATCGAATCCGCTTTACGCGATGCAGAAGAATCCTCGCGTGACAGTGCGATTCCGCGGTGTGATCGAAAAATGTTCGTACTGTGTTCAACGCATCAATGCAGCGCGCATCGAAGCCAAGATTCGTGGTGAAGAAATTCTTCGCGACGGCTCGGTTATCACAGCCTGCCAGCAGGTATGCCCGACAGACGCGATCACCTTCGGAAACCTCGCAGATGATGTGGACAGCCGCGTGAAGCAACTCAAAGCTTCGCCACGCAACTATGTTGTGCTTTCTGAGCTCGCCCTCGAGCCGCGCACAACCTTCCTTGCGAAGGTCCGCAACACGAATCCTGAACTTGAACCTTCAACCAAACTCTGAAGTGGTGAGCGCACATGGAAACATCAGTTACGCTTGCGAATCTTGAAGAAAACGTCGACAAACGCGCACCACTCGTTCTGGGCAGTGAGACGTTCTCGTCGGTCACAAACATCGTTGCCAGCCCCATGGAGATGGCCACACCCAAAGCGTGGTGGATATTGTTCCTCATCTCCCTCGCGGGAGTGGGCGTTCTGGGAGCCTCGATTGCCTACCTGTTCTGGGAAGGTGTCGGTGTTTGGGGTCTGAACAACCGCGTCGGTTGGGCGTGGGACATTACCAACTTCGTGTTTTGGGTCGGTATCGGTCACGCCGGTACACTCATTTCCGCTATTTTGTTCTTGTTCCGCCAAAAATGGCGTACATCAATCAACCGCGCCGCAGAGGCCATGACAATCTTCGCAGTCATTTGTGCGTTGATTTTCCCTGGCATCCATGTGGGTCGTGTTTGGGTTGCCTACTGGCTTTTCCCGCTGCCAAACCAAATGGCAATGTGGCCAAACTTCCGCAGCCCTCTGCTGTGGGACGTGTTTGCCGTTTCAACCTACTTCACCGTTTCAACCCTGTTCTGGTTCGTGGGCCTCATTCCTGATCTTGCAACCTTCCGTGACCGCTCCAAAGGTGTTCGCAAGTTTGTTTACGGCATCTTTGCTCTGGGCTGGCGCGGTTCACACCGTCACTGGCTGAACTACGAGCGCGCCTACTTGATTCTTGCGGCTCTCTCTACACCCCTCGTGCTTTCCGTGCACACCATCGTGAGTTTCGACTTCGCAACCTCGCAGCTGCCAGGCTGGCATGCCACCATCTTCCCCCCCTACTTCGTTGCGGGAGCTATTTTCTCGGGCTTCGCTATGGTGATCAACCTCATGATCATCTGCCGCTGGGTCTTCAAGCTTGAACACCTAGTGACAATGCGCCACTTCGAGAACATGGCTAAAATTATTCTCTTGACCGGTTCAATGGTGGGCTATGCGTACGCGATGGAGTTCTTTATTGCATGGTACAGCGGTAACCCATACGAGCGCTACATTTTCATTAGCCGTGCAACTGGTCCTTACGCTTGGGCTTATTGGACAATGATCACTTGCAACGTGGTTATTCCTCAGCTCTTCTGGGTCCGCAAAATCCGTACAAACCTTTGGGCGCTGTTCATTATCTCGGTCTTTGTGAATATCGGTATGTGGTTTGAGCGTTTCGTTATTATCGTGACCTCGCTGCACCGCACGTTCCTGCCGTCATCTTGGGCCTACTTCAAGCCAACCCTTATCGACATCTCAACCTTCATTGGCTCTTTTGGCCTGTTCTTCATGCTCTTCCTTCTCTTTGTGCGCTTCTTGCCAATTGTCGCAATTGCGGAAGTGAAAACCGTGATGCCTGAAGCAGATCCTCATGGCCATGACCCCAAAGCAGGAGCACACTGATGAGCCAGAAACAAAATCTCTATGGCGTGCTTGCCGAATTTCCAACACCAGCAGCGGTCTACCACGCGTGCGAAAAAGTTCGCGACAAAGGCTTCAAGCACTGGGATGCACACACGCCCTTTCCAGTGCATGGCCTTGAGAAAGCCATGGGCCTCAAGCCGAGCAAGGTTCCTTGGATCGTGCTCGTACTCGGTCTCTCAGGCGCGAGCGGCGGTATGCTTCTTCAGTGGTGGATCAGCACCCAAGCTTACCCACTTGTGATTTCCGGAAAGCCACTTTTCAGTTGGCAAGCATTCGTGCCCGTGACATTCGAGCTCGGAGTGCTTCTCGGAGCCTTCGGTGCGGTATTCGGTATGCTTTTCATCAACCGTTTGCCCATGTGGTACCACTCATTGTTCCGCTCACAACGCTTTGAAAAAGTGACCGACGACAAGTTTTTCATCTCCATTGAAGCGCGCGATCCGAAATTCGATCCGACCGCGACCTCCAAGATGCTGACTGAACTTGGCGCAACTCACGTGGAATTGGTGGAGCAATGAAAATGAAACTCTCTACACAATTGATTTCAAGCTTCGGTCTGTGTGCAGCAGCTGTGACTCTCGTTGCGCTGTCGGGATGCCAAGGCCAGCCCTCGGAAAATCCACCGATTCACCCGAATCTCAACATGGATTTCCAAACCAAGTACCGCCCTCAGAAAGAAAACAAATTTTTTGAAGATGGTCGCGCGATGCGAGTGCCAGTTGCTGGCACAATCGCCAAGGGACAATTGAAGGAAGACACAGCTCTTCATTTTGGAAAGAGTGGTGACACTTTCGTCTCTAAGATCCCAATGAATATTTCTTTGGCCTTCGTTGAGCGCGGTCAAGAGCGCTACAACATCTACTGCGCCGTCTGTCATGGCAAAACCGGACAGGGCAATGGGATCGTTATCCAGCGTAATGTTGGGATGCTCAAGCCACCCAGCTTCAACGAAGATCGTCTTGTTAACATGCCTGCAGGACAAATCTACGATTCTATTATTAATGGTGTGCGTGGCAACATGCCCTCCTACGCCTACGCCATTCCCCTTGAAGACCGCTGGGCAATCGTGGCTTACGTTCAGGCGCTGCAGCTAAGCCAACGCGGTTCTATTGACAACGTTCCCTCTGACCTGGCTACCTCGAAAGGATGGAAGCGATGAGCGCAAACCACGCAAAAGCCATCAACCCCGCGGAAGTGATGCTTCCACAATCCCATTGGCTCAATAAAGCTCCAGCTTTAGCCATCGTTGTAGGTCTCGTTGCTTTGGGTGTTGCGCTCGCAATTTCCTTGGGAAGCCACGAAAAGGTCGAGCTCCTCCAGTGGTCATTTCATACGTCATACCTTTACTTCCTGAGCATGGCGCTTGGAGCATTGTTTTTTGTGCTCGTTCAGTTTGCCACCCGCGCAGGCTGGTCGGTCGTTGTGCGCCGTTTTGCAGAGAACTATGCGGCTACGCTTCCCCTCTTTGCTCTTTTGTTTTTGCCCATGCTGACAGGCTTCCATAGCTTGTTTCACCACTGGACAGGCGAAGAGTACAAAGCCGATCCACTCATCGCTGCGAAAGCCTCATACCTGAACGAACCCTTCTTCATCGTTCGCGGTTTTATCTATGTGATTATCTGGAGCGTGCTGGGCGTTTACTATTACCGCAACTCGGTGCGCCAAGACGAAACCGGTGACAAATCCATCACCTTCAAGCTCCAGAAATTAAGCTATCCGAGCATCGCTCTCTTTGCATTGAGCATATCTTTCTGTGCGTTCGACTGGATCATGTCACTCGATCCACATTGGTACACAACCATGTTCGGAGTTTACTACTTCGCGGGCAGCATCATGGTCGTCTATGCACTGCTCCTGCTCACAACTCTCTTTGTG
>JBILKQ010000033.1:0-22643 GCA_044376655.1 Silvanigrellaceae bacterium | reverse complement strand
ACCTCACCAAAAAAAGCCACGCGCCCTTGCCAGGGCGTTTCGATAACGCTTGAGAGTACACTTGCTGCCACTGCGAGGTCGCTTGCCGGTTCAGTGAGTTTGAGTCCACCGGCAACGTTGGCATAGATGTCGAGCAGCCCCATGGCGATTCCAGCGCGGCGCTCGAGCACAGCCAACAAAATCGAAAAACGGTTGTGGTCGAGTCCGGTGACTGTGCGGCGTGGCGTGGCCAGAGTGGTTTTTCCCACCAACGATTGAATTTCGACCAGAAGTGGTCGCGTACCTTCCATGCTCACTGAAACGGCGGATCCTTCAACGCCCGACTTCATGCTCTCAAGGAAAAGGGCACTGGGATTGGCGACGTCGGAGAGACCATTGGCCTGCATGGAGAAAACTCCCACCTCGCCGGTTGAGCCGAAGCGGTTTTTGAGGCTGCGTAGAATTCGAAATCCCGTTGCAGAGTCACCCTCGAGATGCATCACCGTATCAACTAAATGTTCAAGAACCCTGGGTCCCGCAATCGCTCCTTCTTTTGTCACGTGACCCACCACCCAAGTGGTGATGCCATGCAGTTTGGCGACATCCATAAGACGCGCAGTGCACTCACGTACTTGTGTGACACTTCCCGGGCTGCTGGGGTAATCCGCGTGCGCCACGGTTTGAATGGAGTCCACCACCAGCACATGCGGCTTCAGCTGCAGTGCTTGTGCAACGATCGTGCCGAGGTCGGTTTCATTGAACAGCAGAATGTTGGGGTGAATGGTTTTCAAGCGATCTGCGCGCAATTTGATTTGTTCGCGACTTTCTTCACCACTCGCATAGAGAACATTGTAGCCACGCGAGGCCAAACCATAGAGAGCCTGTAGCAGCAAGGTTGATTTGCCAACCCCAGGATCGCCACTGATGAGCACAAGACTTCCCGGAACCAAACCGCCACCAAGGACACGATCAAGCTCGGGCAAACCACAGTAAATGCGCGGAACAGTTTCGTTCTGCACTGCCGTAATCGGCACCGGACGCTCCTGTGGACGCGTGGATTGCGTTTCCGGACGGAGGGTCGCACTTTTTTCAGAAATGACCTCTTCCGAGAATGAATTCCAGGCATTGCAGTCGGGGCACTTGCCCCACATTTTGGGTTGTTGCGAACCACATTGTCCACAAACGTAGACAGTCTTTCTGGAATTCTTCATGGAGTTCTGTGTCCAACCTTGGAGTGAATATTGCGTCCCGGTATAGCCCACGCCCGCAGGGGCATCAACATTGGCATGCTCTTTGCAAAGGGGGAGCAGGGAGGGCGAGACATGTTTAGGCTACTGGTTTCCGCCGCGTCTGGAGTTGTGGTTTTGTTTGCAACCTCCTGTAGTGACCAGAGATTAGACACAAAGCCACAGGTCGCCTACGGCAAACCCCTTGTTATGGGTGCTGCCGAGCTGAAATACAGTGTCTTGGTTTTGGGCAAAGACAAAGGTTGTTCTGGTGTTGCCATCGGCCCTCGCCATGTCATCACGGCAACCGACTGTCTTGGATATTTCGACGGAATCCCAGAACAGAAAATCGACGTTGTTTCTTTTGCTGGCTCAAAGCCCGTGATGATTCGTGCGGTTCGTGCCATCCGCCACCCTCATGAGAAAGTCGCATGGACAGGACCGTTTAGTCTTTCAGTTTTTGTTTCAAGCGATGTTGCCCTCCTCCTTCTCGAAGAAAACATGGAGACCGATGGCATCAAAATCGCAAAACCTGAACAGCAGCTCACTGAACCGTTGCGTGTGACTGGATTCGGTTCCGATGAAAATGACGTGACCACCGGACGTCCGCGCACAGCCACAAGTCGTGCAGGTTGGACCGGGGCAATCCTTGAAAATGGATATGGCATTGTTGGCTTCAACAAAGGCGATGGCATTGCTTGCGCGGGTGATTTAGGTGCGCCCGCTGTGAGTGGCGGTTTTCTGGTAGGAACCGCGAGCACCACAAGCTTCAAGAATGCCGAGAATCCGCGAAACAGAAAATGCAGTGAGACCGAATCAACCATACTCATGGATGCGCGCTTGATGCGCGGTTGGTTGAAATGCTCGGCAGCACAACTTGGCGTCCCTTTGCAGCAGGTAAGCGATGCTGCTGCTGACCCATGGTGTGAGAAGAACACTGTTATCGGGTTCAACCCAGGAAGTCCCTGAAGACTTCCCCTCAATTTTTCAAAAGGTCACACCACACTCATACCAGCACGACGTATGAATACCTGCACGCACGGCATCGTCGAAGACAAACGGTTCACCCATTTTTGAACGGTAATAGATTTTCTTGCCGAAGAGGTCAGGCAAGTCTGTAACCGAGCCCGCACTTGGGACAACACAAGTTGGGCAATTGCCACTCTTCACGTCATCGTCCGAGACCAGTGCAGAGAAATTGTTGTTCACAAGTTCACAGTGATCCTGACCATGCCCGCCAGTATCGCCTACTTTGTAGAAGGGGCCACTCTGACTTTCGCCCATCAAGATGTCGTAGCGAGAGGAAGAACACAATACGACTTTTATCCACTTGTTATATCGACTGTTGAGGAAGACCTTCTCGGAACCAGAACAAGGTTGCTGACAGCGCCCATAAGCTGGAACTTTAGGTGTGGAAGTGGATGTGGGAGAAGGTTTCGCAGGCTCTGGCGCAGGCGACTCACGCGCTGGCACTGGCACGGTTGCATTTTCGGACGCAGGGGCACTGGTTTTTTGTGAAACTTTCTTCTCTGTCTCCATGGAAAAAGAACTGTTGCTATCGCATGCTGTGTTGATCAGGAACACGAGCGCAAGTGAAGTGAACGAGAAAAGATTGAACATAATAGAAACCTTTCCATAAATTTCCCTATTCACTTCTTCTATCGGCCCAGTGCATTCAAATCTGAGGCATTGATTCGCTTTTGGGACGCAGTTCGAGTCTGCAAAATCCCTCTTGATTGCTGCATTTTATGGTTACTTTTGAGGGTTGCGCTCATTTGGTGGGTGGGTCTGTAACAAAAAAAACTCAATTTTTTAGATGCTAAGCCCGATAAGCCCGGCGATGTTCCTTGGAGGGTTGCAAGTTGAAAACAATAACTCTTTTGTTTTTTGCCTCGGCCCTCCTTGCTGTGGGTTGCAGGAATTCTTCCTCGGGTAGTGAGGGTGATGGTAGCGAGGCAGTTGTCTCTTCAGCACCGATGCAACTGAACGGCAAATCATGGATTCTGAATTCAGGTTTTATTGTCGACCTTAATCCCGACTCTGCGAGCAAGCGTATCGATTGGATGGCTGCTGAAGCGTCGCAATTGACCGTGAAATCTGCGGCTCCGACACCAGCCTCCGGGACAGTGGGTTGTGTCATGGAATTCATGTACCAAGGGCAATTGCAACGAACGCTGATTGATGAAGGCCTTGCCATGCCTCACCCGAGCGGTCGTGTCATGTTTTGCGACCGCAACCGCCTTTACTATGCACCCACTGATACGGCCACTCCGCAGCTCTTGCAGGAGCTTGGCCTTACGGCTTCCGAAATGAGTGGTATTCAATTTTACCGTGTTCCGACGCAGACATTGAATGCCTGGGCTACGGTGGTCGATGGAAAGGGAGTTGTGGCTGTCTACGACGGACTTGCTGCGGGCGTGCGGGCACGTGGGGGCGATGACAAATCGGTTGTGGCGTTCACACTCGGGCATGAGGTGGGTCATATTGTCGATATGAAAAAAGCGGGTTTCACGAATCTAAATGCATCTCGCGAGCGCATTGCTGCAGCCTGCGATAACCGTTTGAAGGGTCTCGATCCAGGCTCGATTACCCGCATGGTGCGCAGGGAAAGTTGCTCGCGTGATTTCGCTTCCAACAGTCGTGGGTATGAATATTCTGCAGACAACTTCGCAGTGAGTATTCTTGCGCGTAAGAAATACTCTTCGAGCATCAATCCGTATGCTTTCGCTGATTTTGCGAAGCAGCTCGGTGAGGGCAAGTACGACGCTTTCGGTTCACACCCGAACGGTGCGGAACGCGCGCTTCAGCTTGAGCGGAGCCTCGAGCGAGTTGGCATCCTGCGCAAGCCAAAATAAAGCTTTGGGAACCGAGGAAATCAGCGCGCGGTTTGGCCTGGATGCCAGAAAATAGCGATGACTTCAGCGTGCATCGTGTGGGCAAAACAATCAAAAAGTGCAAGCGAGTGCATTTGAAATGCGGCATCAAGGAAGGGTTTGGTGTCGCGCGCAAAGCTGGCCATGTCGCAAGCGATCCACACGACAACCGTTGGAGATGTTCGTTTGGTCAGGGCGTTGGCCAATGCACGTGCCGTGGGTGCTCCGATGCCATCGCGAGGTGGATCACACAACAGGATGTCGGGGAGTTCTTCGTTTCGCACACGGGCCGCAATGAATTCCCGAACATCATCGACTGTGGCCTGTGCTGCCAAGTTCGGATGATTCCACTTGAGAGCATTGATAGCAGGTGAAATTCCTTCCACGCTCCAAGTGGTCACCTGTCGCGCGGGGCCACCAGCCTTTGCGGGCAGGTCTGAGAAAGCACCGGCGCCACAATACAAGTCCCACGCTGTCCAGCTGCGCTTATTGCAGAGTGCTGTGAGCACTGGGAGGCGCAGAAGCGCTCTGAGTTGCTTGCTGATTTCTGTCCTGTAGAGCTCCATAGCGTCACGGTGTGGCTGCAGAAACCCCTGTGGTGCAATCGAGAAGTTTTCAATTTCAGGGTGCTGAATATGGATGAGACCACGGTTGTCGAGCTGTGGGCCATTCCATTGTTTTACGAAGTTGTGCATCAGCTCGCGAACTTTGGCTTCAGTTGCATTGCCTGCGGAGCAGCGCACATCTTTGAACCAGAGAGTCACGGCTTCATTTTTGAGAACCGTGGCCTCGATCTGCATGTCGATGAGACCTGAGCTTTCGAAGATATGGCTCATGTCTGGGGTCGTGAGACGTGCAAGCAATTCTGCACGCGCCTTTTCCAATGGGGGAGCGACAATCAGGCAGCCCTCGGCACTTACCACTGTGTGCGATTTGCGCGCAAAGAAGCCGAGCTCTTTGCCGTTGAAGTGCCAGCGGACTCTCTGCCTGTAGCGTGATGTGATTCCCTGCTCACAGCGTAACATACGACCGGCAGTTTGGATGTGATCAGCAGGCCACTGGCCGATGCGGCGGAGCGTTTGTACCAGCCATTGCTTTTTCAAAGTGAGTTGCGCCGTAGGTGTAACGTGCTGCAGCTGGCAGCCACCACAGCTTTGTGCACGTCGGCAGGGTGGCTTCTGACGCATGTCCGACTTTTTAGAAATACCAACCACCTGAGCTTCTGCCATGGTGCTGGTCTCGTGCAGCAGTGTTGCTGTGATAACCTCACCACCCAGCGCGCCTTCCACAAAAACAACTTTACCGTTCGCAAGCCGGCCCACACCGCGTCCATCGGTCGCGGTGTCGTGAAGCTCCAGCTCAAAAGTTGGCAAGGGTCTGTTGGCTGTTGTTGTGTGAGTTTCTTTCAGCAAAAATGACTCCACGTAAAGGGGTCAACACAGTTCCGAACCTGTTGTTGCACTGCCTAAATATATCACACACTTTGTTTTGGAAGTCATCCGAGGTCAAAAATCAGTACGCATTCGGATGGATAAAGCCTTTCAGTGGAGTCAGCGCGCAGATCTTGAGATCAAGCCAAAGGCTCCAATTCTGGATGTACCAAAGGTCGCACTCGATGCGTTTTTCGAGGGAAGTATTGCCGCGCCAGCCGTTGATTTGCGCCCAGCCAGTGATGCCAGCCTTAACCTTATGACGGAGCATATAGCCCGGCAAATTGTGGCGAAATTGGTCAACAAAGAAGGGGCGCTCGGGGCGCGGTCCGACGACACTCATGTCGCCGCACAAAACGTTCCAGAACTGTGGAATTTCATCGAGACTGCTTTTGCGCAGAAATGCTCCCACACGGGTGACGCGTGAATCGTTTTTGCTGGCCCACACTGGCCCCGATGAACTCTCGGCATCCACACGCATTCCACGGAACTTTAAACAGTTGAAGGTTTTGCCATCGAGACCCATGCGCTCTTGTTTGTAGAAGATGGGGCCAGGGCTGGAGAGACGAACGGCCAATGCGCACAGCGCAAAAACGGGGCTCAACAACAACAATGCAAAAACAGAAAAGACAACGTCAAAGATGCGCTTGAGAATTCTTCCGTAGCTGTCGAGGCTTGAGCCGTTCAGGACAATGGCTGGAAGAGCGTCGAGCTGAATGATGCGTGGTGCCAGAAACTCAGGGGCTTCAAAATCGGGAATTACGATGACGTCGGCCAGCGTGTTGCCCAGCACTTCGTAGATCGTGTGGAGGTGCGGTGTTTCAGCTGCCGATGGTGCGAGGAAGACAATGTCGACATCACCGGCGTTCAAGCGTGCGCTGAGGTCGGGTAGATGTGAAATATCCAGATGCGAATCAACAACCAAGGCCCAATCACCGCGATCGCGGATCATTTTCACCATGCGCTCCGCCACCGCACCGCTGCCCACGACGACCGCGCGACCACGGGTTTTGCTATGGCGCAGGTACCAGCGGTTCAGCTTGCGCAAAAAACTGCGTCCGAAAGCCAATGCCACCGGCGCCAGAACGAAAAATACTCCCATAGTGGCGCGGCTGAAGCGGTGGTCATAAATGAAGTACACAGAGGCCACGAACACAACGAAAGACATAAGATGGGCGCGTGACAGGTCGAATGCTTCCTCCCACACTCTGCGTCTTTCGAGGCTGCGGCGGTACACGCCTAAGGCAACAAAAACCAGGACGTAGGAGAGAATCAGAGCGGGAAGCAATGTGGCATAGCGGGTAAAGGTGTCGGTGCCTTTGGTGAGTTCGATGAGGTCGGTTTTGAATCGAATGATGTAGGCCAATACCCAACAGAGCGAAACACTCAGAAGATCGATGCCGCCACGGAACACATTGAGGATTTGAGCGTGCTTGTGAATGCGCATTCTCAGCCTTTTTCCAACAGAGTCAAAATGTGATCGGCCAAATTCTCAGCAAAACGTTCGTGCGAGAATGAGGCCGCATGAGCCCGCAGGGTATCGGTCTTGACTTCAGCCGCCAACGCCTTGCGCAGAGCCTGTTCGAGCGAAGAGGTGTTTCCGAGCTCGAAGAGAGTTCCCGTTTGGCCGTCAACGACCGTTTCGCCGGTTCCACCCTGTCGTGGAGCGACAACCCAACAGCCCGATGCCATAGCTTCGAGCGGGACAATGCCAAAATCTTCCAATGCCGGAAAGAGGAGAACCTTGTGGGTCGCATAAAGTGCGGCCACATCGGCATCCGAAGGCTCGATTTGCAACCTGACCAAAGGATTGTTGCTGTATATTTGTGCAGCTTTTTCAAGCTCTGCACCTTGGCCCGCAGCCGTGACCGGGATGCCCCAGTTCACACACATCTCCAGTGCTAGTAGCATTTTCTTGTAGGGCACCCAGGCTCCAAAGAGCAGAACCCGATCCTCTCTTGTGAGGTAGCTTTGCTGAGACGCAAACCTGCCCAGATCGACTGATGGGTGAACAACCGCAGCCTGGCGGCGGTAGTAGAGTTCACAGCGCCGTGCAACAAAATGGCTATTGGCAATAAGAAGGTCGATTCGTGCGCTGGAACACACGTCCCACATTCGCAGCTTTTGCAGCAGCGCTCGGCGCAGCATTTCGAGCGGGGCTGTCAGTGAAACCGGCTTGGGAAAGTAATTGTGCTCCTGATCCCAGGCGTAGCGCATGGGGCTATGAATGTAGGACAAGTGTTTGGCCTGTGGGGGTGGGATGATTCCCTTCGCCGCACAACTGCTGCTGCTGATGATGAGGTCAAAGCTGCTCAGGTTGAAACTTTCCGCAGCCATGGGCAACCAGGGTAGAAGCAGTTTGTATAGCCTGCTGACCCCGGGCAAACGATTCAGGAACGAAGTGACAACCCGGTGCTTGTGGCGTGTCTGCAGAATACTTTCAGGACGTCCGAGCAAGCAGTGTAGCTCTGCGTGGGGGAATAGATTCAAGATTTGCTCGAGAACGCGTTCCCCACCGCGACGTACAAAAACCCAATCGTGCACAATAGCCACTCTCATGTGCTGCGTGCGCTGCATGAGCTGAGTCACCGAACTCATTCTTGCTTCTCCATAAACATCTGCAGTTCCATCTGAGAATACCTGACAAAGCGGTGTTCGCTACGGCGCACGATCACTTTTCCGGGCGAGAGGTCTTTGCGTTTGTCGAGATCACCGCGCAGGGCAACGTAAACATCAGCCTCCTGAGCACGGGTCTGCTTGGAGTGATGGATCGCCAGCATGGCGGCTTCGCGGAGGGCAGTATCGGAAGGCTTTGCTCCTTTGGGCTTCTCAAGCCACACGTGGCTTCCTTCTCCGGTAACAACGTGCACCCAGGTGTGGTGCGAGGGCATCAGTTTGAGCATGGCATCGGCGTCGGCAGCGGACTTCGAGACACGTAGAAATTCACCGGTGCTGGCACGATAGGAACGGTAGGGTAAACGCCGCTCCCGCTCCGCTTCCAAGGCGGCTGACTTTTGCTGTCCTGCAGTCCAGGTGACCTCGAGAACAGTGAGCAGACGTTGCACCGAAACAAGATGAGGAACTTCACGCGCAAGAGCAAGCTGGGCGTTGCGTGTTTCCTCGGGCAACGCGCGAATGTCTGAGCCCGCGCGGATCACCGTATCTTCAAAGCGTTCGAGGGCAATTCGACTATCCTCAACACGCCTCTCGAGTTCTTCTCGGCGGCGTTTCAGTTTCTCAAGTTCATCGAAGGAGGCGTTGACCAGGTCACCGGGAGACTGGCCTGGCTTGAGAGTTATTATGGGAGGTAGACCTGCACTCGAAATAAGTTCTGGCGGAACATGCCACTGCGAAAAACCCTTTGGCCACATGTATATATGAGCTCTAAGGGCTTCAGCACGGCTACGCAGCGAGCTGAGTTCATGTGCTCCTGGAAGATCGGCTTTTTGCCGCTGCAGGCGGCGTTCGAGGAATTGAATGCGGGTACGGGCAGCGCGTCGGACATGGGTGGGAAGCAGATTGAGCGCACCCTGCAGAGTGATTTCAGGTTCGGCTGGAACAGTAGCAACAGCGGGAACCTCTGGAGAGAAGCCCTCGGCATGTGATGTGCTGTTTGCGGAAAGGTTCAATTGCGCTTCGATATTTTGCACAGGCGAGTGCGGTGTTTGTGGCTTCACTTGTGCCTGTGGTGCAGAGGTCTCTGCAGATACGCTTTCACCAGTGTCGGAGGTCGTTGCGCGCAGACAGGAGAGATTCAGGGGCAGAGTGAAAGTGGCCCGACGCTTTGTTTTGGTGTTCTCCAGCGACCATTCGCAATGACTTTCGAAAAAGTCTTCGCTACCCAGGAATCCGGTGCACTGCGATTGATAGCGTTCCGGAACGCCGCGGTGTTTGTGAGCCACACAAACACGGGCCGGGCGATGGTCGAGGTCAAGCACCAGGCAATCGGGTGCGTCTGCAGGCCATTCGGCGCTTTCCTCAAAATTTTCACCCGACGGTGCAAATTCAATGATAACAGCAACCGGATCGATGCTTAATAAAACCTGCTGAACCTTTCGGCCCTGAAGATATTTTCGTGCCATTTGCACAACAGAATTCGGCTTGGGCTGGGCCTGTGGGCGTGCTGTTCCGAGAGAAATGCCCGATCCAGAGCGCTGTATACTGATGAGCACAGGGTCGCGAGGTGCGCCTGGTTTGTAAATGTTCAGAACTAGAAAGCCGTCGTCAGAGGCTGATATTTTTTGAACGGTGGCATTGCGCAGACGTTCAAATACAGGGGTGAATTTCTTCTGCCACAGGCCGAGGCGCGCCCACTGTGGCGCAAGCTCCTGGAAGAAACGCGGGGTTGTCATCTGCTGCATGTGCGAACCTTTGTGTGTTGCGCAGGCGTCTGGGCAGTTGTGCAGGGAGCAGTTCTGTTCTGAAATGCTGGTTGTCGTGGCAAGGGCGCAAGTCCTGACAACCCGCTAGAGATAAGCCGTTGCTCAGGAAAAATCAAACCAAATGCGGTTCTTGCTTTGACTGCTTGGATGCTTCCATGTAGCTTTGCAGCACTTTCACGCAGTGCGATACAACGGGGGTTTGGGGTCGATGGATTGGCCACAGAAAGTCCGTATATTTTCATTTTTGATTTGCTGCCAAGGATTGCTGCCACATCTGGGCACTGCGCAACCTTCGCAGCAAGCACAAATGGACTATCAAGCTTTTTTGCAAAGGGTGAAAACAGTTTCGCTTTCCCTTCAGCGCGGCAAGCAGCTTTTGGATGCTGCCTGGGCAACACGTTCAGCTACAGAACTTCAGGATTCTCCCACGCTGCAGCTCTCCAATGGCTTGGCCTTGCAGCATTCTCTCGGAAAGTTTCGCCAGCAACATGCCTTGGCCTTGTCCGCCACTCTATGGGATTTCGGACGGCAGCAGGCGCAGGAGTTACGCGCGCAGGCTCAAGTTGAGGTCAGCGAGGCTCAGCTCGCTGAGTTTGAAGAGAGTTTGCGTGCCAAAACAGCTCGTTTCTACGTCGCTCTGCAGGCTGCTGAAACTATTTATTCGCTTGCAGAAGAGCAGCTACGGAACACCCAAAGTAAATTGCAAACCGTGACAGCGGCATACCGGCGTGGCGAGCGCCCCCAAACAGACGTCATTAAACTCAAGGTCGAGGAAGGCCGTGCTCAGCTTTTCCTCTCTCGAGCCCAGGATGAGCGCGCTGCTCTTGCGGCCCAGTTACTGTTGGCAACTGTGGACGACACAACCAAAGTCGAGAATCTCGACAGTGTAAGCTTGAAGCCCTTGCCTGAACGCAACTCGTCGCAGTGGAACGCGTTTTTTTTAGCATTGGAAAAACGCACTCTAGAAGCAGCCACGCTGTTGAAACTTGCTGCCAATGAACGTGTGTTGCGTTCAGAGCTCAGTGCTCTGAATGCAGAAAAATATCCGACCATTGGCAGTTCAGCCGCAATGCAGGCCAACGGCACTCTTGCGCCTATCAAGCCCGATGTGCTTGCGCAGTTGAATCTGCAGTACAATATTCCGCTCACCTCACAACGCGATTATCGGCGCTCTGCGCTGCTCGCTCGCGTAAAGGAAGTGCAGCTGAACCAAAGCGAAGAAAAGAAGAATCGACAGGATAAAATCTTCCAGAGCAAAGTGCGGGCTCAGGGTGTGTTGCGCACACTCGAGTTACAACGCAATCAAATTGAAACACTGCTCGAATATCAGAAGCTCGTGCGTACGCGTTATTTCGCGGGACGTGCCTCATTGCTCGAACTCACCACAACTGAAGACGATTTGCTTGCGCAGAGGCTTGAATTGGCTCGGCTACAGTCGACTCTGTATCTGATAGCCCTCGACGCTGCCGATGCTCTGGGAGGAAAGTATTTTGAAGAACTCTTCTAAGAGAACTTTTCAAATTAAGGGGCATTCTAATTTAGGCTCAAGCCTTTGTGCTGGAAAAATGTTGCTTAGCATTGCTGCACTGGTGATAGTTCCTGCGTGCACAAAGGGTTCAGAGCCTCCTGCAGCGACAGCTGACAAAAGAGCCGATGGTCGTGGCGCTGCTGAAGGTAGTGGCGGCAAAGGTGGACGTGGGCGTCAGCGTGGCCCTGCTGTTGTGCAGACCGTGGTTGCGAAAAAGCAGCGTGCGGCACAAACCGCAATTGCCTCGGTTCCTTTGGTGGGGCGCAAACAGACAAATGTATTTTCTAAGGTGGCTGGGCGCGTTTCGCGCATTCTCGTTCCCGAGGGTCAGGCGGTGAAGGCTGGGCAAACCCTCTTTCAAGTTGACCGGAGTGAACCAGGTGAATCGTATCTTTCGGTGCCTGTGACAAGTCCAATCTCAGGTTGGGTTGGGCGTTGGAACGTGACCGAGGGAACGCAAGTGTCCACGCAAGATGCCGTGGTGCTCGTGGTCGACGACCAAACTTTGATTGCCAATATTTTTCTTCCTGTTCAGGAGTGGGTGCAGGTCAAACTTAATTCGAAGGTGTCAATTCGGGTTCAAGAGGTGGAGCGTCCGGCGCGCATTTTGACTATCGCACGAGCAGCGGAGTCCGGCAGTGGTCGTGGTGCATTGACGGTTGAGCTCAACAATTCCGACCATGCGTTCAAATCAGGTGTAGTGGCCTTGGCCTCACTGGAGCTCGACACCCGCGATCGCCTGCTCCTTCCGGCCTCGGCACTGCGTATCTCTGACCAAGGAGCTGCTGTCTTCAAGGTCGAAGAAAACAAGGCTAAGCGCATCAAAGTCAATTACGAGCTGTTCAATAACGACATTGTTGAAATTCTCTCTGGGCTCACCGAGAACGACACCGTGGTGAGTGTAGGTGCACATCAGCTTTTCGATGGTGCCGAAGTCAAAATATCGGATCCTGTTGGTGGACGCACTGAAAACTCACCTGCGGATGATGCTGCCCGTTCACAGAAGCGTTCGCGGGGTGAGGGAGGGAGTAAATGAATATCCCACGCCTGGCGATCGACAGACCTATTTTTGTAACCATGATCACCGTTTTTTTGCTGGTGATGGGTTTGCTCGGATTCAGCAAGCTACCTTTGGATTTGTATCCCAGCCTCACCTATCCCGTGCTGGCTGTGCGAGCTGAGCTCAAAGGAGCTGCTCCTGAAGAAATGGAGCAACTTGTCTCTCGTCCTCTCGAAGACGCACTGAGTACAGTGGCCGACGTCAACTCGATTCGTTCGGTTTCCCGCGAGGGTTCTGCTTTTGTCATCCTTGAGTTTAACCAGGGCGCAGATATCAAGTTTCAAGAGATGCAGGTGCGTGCCAAGGTTGGAAACATTCGCCGCCGCTTGCCCGAGAATGTTTCGGAGCCGGTGATTTTTCGTCAGGACCCCGACGATACACCGATTGTTGAAATTGCCATGACCGGTAATCGCCCCGCCTCCGAAATTTCCAAGTTGGCAGATGATGTTGTTGCGCGCAAAATCCGACAAATTGAAGGGGTAGGTGAGGTTAACCTCAAAGGCGCTCAGAAAGAAGAAATTCAGGTAGAACTCAATCCAGAAGCACTTGAGCTCTGGCGTTTGAATGCCAGCGATGTGGTTCAAGGTATTGCCCGCGCTAATCGCAATGAGCCCGTGGGGCGCTTGTTCGGACAGGAGAGGCGTTGGGTTCTGCGCACGGTCGGAGCGGCACGCAGTGTAGAAGATCTTCGCAACATTCCCATTGGACGCGCCGCGAACGGAATGCCGCTGCAATTGAAAGATGTTGCCGAAGTGAGAGCGGGATATGCTGAGCGTGATTCTGTGACTCGCTTGGGCAGCAGTGGCTCTTTCGAACCGACAGTGATTGTCGAGATTCTCAAACAATCTGGCGAGAACACGGTTGCGGTGGTGAACCGTGTGCGTGCTGTGTTGGGTGAGGTTTCGGAAGAATTACCCGAAGACGTAAATGTTCACGTGGTGCGCGACAATTCCACCTTGATCCGCTCCAATGTGGCAGATGTACAGGAAAGCCTTATCATTGCCTGCCTGCTCACGATTATTGTTGTGTTGCTGTTTATGCGCAGTCCGCGCAGCACCATCACAACCGGACTTGCTCTTCCCAGCAGTGTCGTGACGACCTTTGCCATGATGGCTTGGGCCGGCTTTTCGATGAACGTGATGACTCTCTTGGCCCTTTCTCTTGCCATTGGTTTGCTTGTTGATGATGCCATTGTGGTGCGTGAGAATGTTTATAGATATCTGCAAAAACCGGGCATAGACGCAAAAACAGCGGCTTATGAGGGAACTCGTGAGGTGATGCTGGCTGTGGTTGCCACCACGTTGGTTGTCGTGGCCGTGTTTTTGCCTGTTGGATTCATGAGCGGGGTGACCGGCCAATTCTTCAAGCCGTTTGCAATTACGGTTGTTTTCGCGATGTTGATTTCTCTCTGGGATGCCGTATCGATGGGGCCATTGTTGTCTGCCTACTATGCGAATATCCCTCATCCGCTGAAAGAATGGCAGAGGTTTGGCGTGGCCGGGCTGCGCATCAATGGATGGCTCGAGAGATTTGAACACAAGTTTGAGAAACTCGCTGATGCCTATGCCCGTGTTCTCAGGTTGCTGTTAAGGAAGCCCACGGTGGCCTTCTCTATTGCAGTCATTTCTCTTTTGGTTGCCGTTTTGGGTTTCCGATTTGTTGAAAAAAGTTTCCTTCCCACGCAGTTGGGAGACACCTTTAGAGTCACTCTTGATGGCCCTCCTTCTGTGCGCCCCGAATCAGTTTATGCGATGGGTGATCGCGTTCATGAGCGTCTCAAAACTTTACCATCGGTGGATTTCTGGACGGTTGAAACTGGCACAAACAGCGCTGGTTCGGCAGATGTGAATTTGAATGTTCAAGTTGCAAAGAAATTTGCCAGTTCACAGAAGTCCCTGGCGCAAGTTCGCCAAGATGTGCGCAAGGTGCTCGCTGGAATTCCCGGATACAACGTGCGTGTCAGCGAGCCAGCGGATCCGTTGGCCAGTGGCGGAGCACGCTATCAGCCCGTGGCTGTTGTTGTTTCAGCCGAGAATCAAAGCGAGCTTCTTGAGCTCGCAAAAAAGGTGCGCGCTGTTGTGCAAAGCACTCCCGGAATTGCCGATGCACAGCCTCTTCAGGAGGATGGTCTTCCGGAGGTAAAGTTTAAGCCCGATCCTCTTCTTACTGCGCAGTATGGTCTGAGCAACGATGTGCTTCTCAATCAGATGGCCATCTGGGTGCAGGGAGATGTGAGCAATTCGCTTTCGCTGGGCGATGAGCAAATCCCCATCCGTGTTCGTTTGCGCGACGCACGTGAAGAGACCCCTGTTCAACTCGCGCGTCATGGTGTGGTGGTGCGTGCTTCGGTTCGTGGGCAAGGTGATGCGGTGGTTCCTCTCAGCAATGTTATGCAGATCGAAACCGGTGCTGGCCCATCGGTCATTGTGCGTGAAAATCGCGAGCGGATTCTGCGTGTCGGGGCGAATATTCTCCCGGGCGCTGCTTTGGGCACGGTGGTCGCAGAGCTAAAAGAACGGCTTAAATCTATTCCATTGGGTAACGGCCAGTCGCTCGCAGTGAAAGGTCAGAACCAGCAGATGGATGAGCTTTTCAACAATTTGGTGTTTGCGCTGCTGCTCGGATTGGTGTTCGTTTACATGGTGCTCGCCTCTTTGTTTGAATCGTTCGTACAGCCGTTCACTGTAATGATGGCCATACCGTTGGCTGCGACAGGTGCGGTACTGGCATTGTTGGCTTTTGATTTTCCGATGGATCTTTACGGCGGAATAGGTGTCATACTTCTTGCCGGAATTTGTGCCAAGAACAGCATTCTTCTTATCGATTTTGCGATGCAGAAAGTTCGCGAGGGCGTAACTCCGGCGGAGGCAGTCTTACAAACCAGCCCGTTGCGCCTGCGTCCAATCCTCATGACATCGGTTGCGATGATTGTTGGAATGCTGCCCATTGCCACGGGCTGGGGTGCGGGTGGTGCAGCGCGGATGCCTCTGGGAATTGCCACCATTGGTGGGGTAGTAAGCTCAACTATTCTGACATTATTCGTCGTTCCAAATCTTTTTGTGTGGATCGAAAGCAGACGCTTGAAATGAATCCTCCTAACCGCGGCAGGGGCCAAAGGCATTGAGGCATGTTCTGGTGTTTTTGGGAGTCGTGTTTGTTTTATTAATTAAAGCAATGTCGGGTATTTATCTGATTTAGTTATTGAGCTCGTGGGCAGTTCCTCAAGTCGGTGGTTGTATCTTCCGAACGCAGTTGCGTTCGTAAACGGGGGGGGGGGGGCATTGGAGCCACCTGCCCGGCGCGTGTTTGTTTTCCAGGGGGTACGTATGTGGTTTGCTGGGCTGCAAGTTTTATTGCCCGTTCTCGGGCTTGGAACCGTGGCTGTGGCCTGTATGGGGCAGGATCCTGGTGGCCCATTGACCGACCTCAAGAAGCCAAAGCCAACTCCCACGCAAGGCGCAGGCGAAGTAGTACTAAAGTTCCCGATCAAAGCGCAGTTATCCAACACACCACCAGAAGTGACCGCGGCTCTAGAGTATGAAGTGAAAGTGAGCGGTGAAGGCATTGTGTCCTATCTGCATGACGTTGTTGAAGGTCGGAAATGTGACACCGCATCGTTTCCTAGCCAGCCCGTGGCCATAGGCATTCCCGTCAAAGGGGCTATAAGCAAAGATGGCGAGCATAGTTTGTGTGTTAAGGGCGTCGATTCAATCGGCCGAATTCAGGATGTTGCAACCTCCTTCCTCTGGAAGGTCGACCGCTTGGCGCCAACGGTGACCCTGAGTAATCCACCTAAAGATTTCAGCACAGAGCCGACTGTTGTGTCAGGCGCGAATGGATTGAACGTTGTCGCGTATGCATGGTCTGTAAATGAAGGCAAACTCTCCTCAGCTGATTGCGCAACCAAGCAGTATTCCGAATTCATTTCTCTCTCCGAAGAGTTCAGAACTTCACCAGCGAAGGATGGCGATCACACGATTTGTGTGAAGGGCAAGTCGCCAAGCGGAGTGGAAGGTGTTCCTGCGGCTTATACTTGGATCCAAGACAGAAATGCTCCAGGGGTCGTGTTTGAGCTTCCCAACTTGACGGGCGCAATCCCCTTCACGGTGTCATTTAAACCTGAGAACCGCGCTCAATCGGTAGCAGTTTGGGTCACCGACCAAAGCAATTGTGGCTCAAGGCCTGTCGGGGTGCCCGCTCGTCTTTTTGAGGACAGCGGGGTGGTGACCTTTGACGTGACTGTGGCCGATCTCAAGCAAAACGATTGCTCAGGTGGAACGTGTAGCAGCGGTATTAAGAAACGTCGTTTGTGCTTCGAGGCAAGCAAGCAGGGGTTAGCAGAAGTCCGAAAAGCCACAGGCGAAAAGGTTTGGGATGTCGACTTGAGTAATCCGATACTCACGGTCAGGGTGAAGGACAGCAGCAGGAGAGATATCACCAACAAGTGTGATGTTTCGAAAACCGCGATGGTCATCGGCAACTCAACCAAGTGTCCCTCCAAGACAGCAGCTCTCCTTCTCGATATCAGCACCCCAGAAGAACAGCCGAATAGCGCTCAAAATCTGAGGTATCGGACTCGCTTTGTGGCTGAAGGAAGCATGTGTCCCAGCGACGAAAATGGTTGGTCTGACTGGATGGATGGAAATAGACTTAATTTTCCCCTGGCTAATTTGCCTGTGAGTGCACTGCCAGCAAATCCTGGAAAGTACAGTTTATGCACTCAAGTGCAACATTCACTTAAGCGTCTTAACGCTGGAGCCCAGACAGTTTGGCTTGATAAAGTCAGCGCGACCGTGAGCAGAGCAGTTTCAACGAACACCACGAAACTCAACGCTCAGGTGAACGAAAAATACAGATATTCCCTGTTGGATGGAGCAACCGCATGTAGTGTGCAAGATTTAATGAGTAGGTCACTCCGGGAGCCTACAATACTCATTTCTGACGCGCTCGGTGTTGCGTCCGGTAAGTTTTTCAAACTTTGCCTTCTGGGCGATGGTCAAACTGTGCCAACTGAGCTGGTGTTTTTCGTAGACAACGTGAAGCCATCACTGAAAATCGCGGAACCAAAGGAATTCAACAACGCAAGCACAGTGAAGCTTGAGTTTGAAGCGGCGCCATCAGGCGAGAAATATAACGCGGCCTTGGATGCTTTGAAGTATGCGCTTGTAAATTATGATGCGGTGCAAAAGAAATGCCTGCCGGCTCCTGCACAGTTCGTGGATTTAGCAAATGGAAAAGGGAGTGTTGACGTTTCGCTCGCTGACGCAGAAAAAAATACCTTGGTCCGGCGATGTTTGTATGCTCGCGACAGTTCGAACAACACCGGGTTTGCGCAGCTCGTTGAATGGACACACGACAGCAATGCACCAGGAGTTCCTACGGTAACAGGAGCACTTCCCACCAAGGATGGAAGAGATGGTCGGGCAGAATTGACGAACCTTGCTATCGGTGGCGCCGACGTGGTGAATGCAAGATCTATCATCGTAGAAGGTGCGAATTGTCCAGCAGCATTGCCAGCATCTGGCATGGGTGTGAACGGACTCAATGTTGCAAGCATCAAGCTTCCGAATCTGAACAACACAATAAAAACACTTTGTGTATACGGTCTCGACCGAGCTGAAAACTTCTCTGTCTACCGGTTGTCTTGGACTTTCGATAGCACTGCGCCGGCTTTGTCGCTGAGTGGAGTTCCAAACGATGAAAAACTTACAGCGACTAAATCGGTCAGCATAACAATAAGCAGCACCGAGCCTATGGTCTCAGCTCTTGAGGTATACGAGGAAGTTAGCCCTATCAACAACTACAGGAGCTACTGCGAGGGCAAGTTGAAACAAGCAACTTTGAGCACAACGTTGGCTCAATCGAGGTCTCGGACCTTCCAGATTGCTGTGCCGACAGCTGCAGTTGTCTACAAGATAGTCTGCGCAGCGGGACGAGACGCGCAGGGCAATGTGGCCTATGCGGGTGCCGGATGGAAGGTATCAAAGTAATGAGCTGAGCTGTTTGCCACTGGGCAGCTGGGGCGTCGGAGAGGTTCTCCTGCGGCCCGGCTGTTCAGCCGCCGAGCAACCCACCGAACCCCTCCGCTTTTTTTTGATCGAAGCGAAGTTTCCCGCCCTACAGTGCAGCTGAAGATCCTGACGGTATATTTACTTGGTCCTTTGCATACTGTTAAACTCACATCTGTGGCCCCTTATTTGTTTGCTGGCCTGTAGCAAACGCTTGAACTGAATACCCAGCTATGACAGGGCGGATGGCTGTGAATTTCAAAAATCTTTTCGTTCGCGTTGCGTTAGGCATACTGGGAATGCTGAGCATTGGTCATGTCACGCCTGCCCATGCCGAGCTGGGCGATTTTTTTGTGCATCAGCGTTTGGGTGTGGTGGAATCACGCGGTGCGTTGTCCAAAGAGTACCAGCGGCCAGCTTTGCAAACGACCCTCTCACAGTCGTTCAGGACCTTTCCCACGGGTATTCCCGTTGATTTTGCCCATGAGCTCTCGCTTTATCTCGATACCTTTACCACCCTGGGAAAGGATCATCTTTATTTCCCTCTGCTGCCACGGGCAAAAGCGAGAGTTTTTGAACCATCAGTTGCGTTCGATGTGTGTGCATTTTCTATGTCGGTTGTGCGTTTCTGTCTGGCCGGTGGTTTCAGCATGTTACATCTGCAAACAGGCTCTGATGATTTTCAAAGATATGTGGGCCTTCCTGCAACGGCTCGGATTGTGATTGTTCCCTACGAGTCTATCTTTGTGTGGGAGATCGGCACCCGCTATCGCAAGATTGAAAACCGCACAGAAGGTTACACCAATACACACGCAGACTTGTTTACTTTCATCAGCATTGGCGTGGCTGCGATTCAGTCGCGTTAGTGCACTGCGTGGTTTCTTCCACAACTGTTCAGTCAGGTTGGAGCTTCAAAATGAAAAAAAGGCTTGGACAATCGGAAAGCCGCAACAACATTTTACCCAGCTTTAGCCTTGCACTCGCGACAGTCGTTGCCGTGATGGCGACAGCCTGCAGATTCGGTCAGCCACCCCCGGTGGAAAATCCAGATGGCACAGCACCTCGGACGTCCGACAAAGATCCTCTGATTGAAGGGGCAAAGCAGGATCATCCATTGGTGGAGCAACGTCGTGGTGCAGAGAGGCTGCGGCAGAGGGCGGAGTGGTCGAAAAAGGCTCTGCTCGCTGAAGATGCGGTTGCACGCGTTGGTGCGCAAAATGATGCGAGCTGCGGCCGAAAGGCAAACGATGAAATCAAATGCTGGGGATGGAATTATCAGAGTGCACTGGGGGTTGCCTATTCTCCTACAGGAAATGCGGGTACACTCGCGTACTCATACGTTCCTCGCAAACTCGAATTGATTACGGAGAGTCTCCGCGCTTTTTCCGTGGGTGGTTACAACGTTTGTGTGGTCACCAAAGTCGGAGCGCTTAAATGTTTTGGAGCAAATTTTTTTGGTCAGCTGGGCGATGGTACCAGCAATAGTACTCACATACCGAATGTTCCTTCTGGACTGGGCAGTGGTGTGCTGCGCGCAGCGACTCGTTTCAACAAAACCTGTGCCATTTTGGAAAACAAAAATCTCAAATGCTGGGGCTTCACGTTTTCGAATATTCCTGTCGATGTCCCCGCGGCAATCAGTGGAGTTTTGCAGATCAGTATCGGGCAAGATCACCAATGCCTGTTGAACGAAAATTTTGGGGTTCAATGTTGGGGATCCAACCAGCACGGGCAGTTGGGGCTGGGTGCAGAGATTGGCACGGTTGCAATACCGGCGAGTGTTTTTGGACTGGAAACCGGCGTGGTACAAGTTGCTTCGGGAGCGGGGCACAGCTGTGCTCTGTTGGGCGATGGCAGGGTAAAATGTTGGGGTTTAAATGATCAGGGCCAGCTTGGGACCGGCAATACTGAAAATCAAAACATTCCGACATTGGTTAATGGCTTGAGTGCTGAAGTGACTGCTTTGAGTTTGGGCGACGACTTCTCCTGTGCGCTTCTGAAAGAGGGTCAAGTGAGCTGTTGGGGCAGAAACAGCAATGGGCAGTTGGGCGATGGCACGCTCGAAAATCGTGCCTTGCCTACCCCCGTCGCGCAGTTGCAAGAGGCAATCATCGCTCTGGGTGCAGGGTCGAAACACACATGCGCCATGAATAAAAGTGAACAGGTGCAATGCTGGGGAGTCGAGTCGTTCGGATCTGTGGGCGGCGGACAGACAAATGCAAATTACAGCGTTCCAGTGTTCGTCAAGAATTTTTGAGTGCTGCGGGCGAGATCTTGATCCGATCCGCTTTTTCGGTCAAACGAGCGACAGTGGCCAGAGCGGTGCTTAAGCGCAGCTGAGGAGAAAAATTTGTCGGATTTGCAGGATATTCATCGCCTCCAGGCATTTGTTACAGCAGTTGAAGAAGGCAGTTTTACCGCGGCGGTGAAGAAGCTACACATCACCCAGCCTGCGCTATCCGCACGCTTGAAGTTGCTCGAGGAGAGCTTTGAGTGCCAACTGCTCGAGCGCACTGGTCGCGGTGTCCGGCCTACGCCCATGGGGCAGTTGGTATACAAGAATGCGGTCGATATTCTCAGCCGGATGCGACATCTTGGACAGGTTGTTAAAAACCATCTCGAACTCAGGGATGGATGGCTGCATTTGGGCGGGGGCGCGACTGCTGTCATGGGGGTTTTCCCCAATGCCATAGCACTTTTTCGTGAAAAGTATCCGAATATTCAATTTACATTGCACGAGCAGGACAGTCGTAGTGTGCTCGATGCTGTGCGCAACGAAATGATTGATATCGGAGTCGTGACCCGCGATCCGGAAGCTGTGCTTGATTCGTCAGATGACCTTGATGGGCTGAATACACATGGTGAGATCATCGATTCGCTGAAGGTCATTGCGAGCCCGAATCATCCTCTTGTATCAGTGGGTGCTGCGCTCGAGCGTTCTGGCAAGAAACTACTGCCCATGCATCTTAACAAGCAGCACATGATTCTTTTCGATGAGGGCTCTGCCGTGCGTGGGATCATCGATTCTGAATTTAAACGTCTTTATGTGCATCCCCGTGTTGTGATGACTTTGCGCTCCACCCAAAGCATGGTGCGCATGGTTGAGAAAAATATCGGTCTTTCGATTGTCAGCAAGCTATCGTTGAATCAAGAGGCGCAGGTGCGAACGCTCGATGTGGACGGCTTGAGCATGACCCGCAAGCTTGTCCTTATTTCTTCGTCCGAACGGACTTTACCTCCGGCTGCGGTCGCATTTCTAGACGTTCTTCGACAAAGTGTCGCAGTGAATTCTGCGCCATAGCGATCATTTCCAAAATCTCCAGCCGCATTTTCCAGAGCCTCTGTAACCGCATCACCTCGACGCGCAGATTGTCCAAGGAGCTTGTTCCTCGGTCTTCGTGTGTGTCGTTGCCCAGCAGTTGTCGTTTGGTTTCTTGGTCGGAGGTGAATCGCAGCAGCGACCTTTCGAGCTGTCGTAACTGACCCAAGTGGTCCACTGCGTCTGAAACGAGAGCGTGTACCTCTTGTCGTCCTTGGTCGGCAAGCAGGCGGTGGATGTCTTTGGGTTTGAATGCAGTAGGTTCAGTTTTGCGCAGTTCATGCAGACTCATCTCGAAAAGAAATGGATCCTGTCCTGCGAACTTGCCGTCGGATGCTCGTGAACGAGTACCCGGCAACGATGACGTGGAGCGTCTGAAGCTCACGCCACGGATTCGGTTGCGGGCGAAAGTACGCATCGACAAAACGAGTCTCCTAGCGCAGACGCGATTCGAGGTAACGGATGGCTGGCGAGTCGGCAGGCTCACCTGCGGCGCGTAGACGCGCGATCTCTTCCAAAATCTGGCGGCGCCATCCCATGTCGAGCTGCCCTTGAGCCGCAATGGCTTCTTGGGTGCTACGGAAGTTCTGGCCATCCTGTTCCTGTTGAGATTGTCTTTCTGCTTCTTCTTCATCCTGCAGTGCAGCGAGAGCGCGGACAACACCATCCTGGGCACTCTCGATACCGCTGGTGAGTTGCTCAGCATTGTCGGCTTGTGCGCCTTGCCGGGCCTGTTGGTTGCCCTTTTGAGCATCTCGCGCGGCCTCCTGAAACTCTTCTGATATCTGTGGCAAAGAATCGAGATCTTGCTGCGACTTTTCGAGTGAGTTCATCGAGT
>JBILKQ010000032.1:0-22887 GCA_044376655.1 Silvanigrellaceae bacterium | reverse complement strand
GAGAAAGCCGTTTCAGATGCACGCGCCGCTGCTTCCCAAGCCTGAGCCAATTCACCCAAAAAGCCCCCACCCGGCGCCGACTCCTCGGTCAGAATTTCGCTGCCGCGGTCCCCATAGAGACCAACACCTGAAGCAGATACGAAAACACGCGGAGCGAGACCAAGCTTTTGAAGCCCTGAGATGAGATTGTGAGTTGCATCGACCCGCGACCGAACAAGTTGCTGCTTTCTGGCCTCAGACCATCGGCCATCAGCGATGCTTTCACCCGCAAGATGCACGACAGCATCGAGCGGCTGACCATCAAGAAGCAGCGAAGCGTCTGACGGATTTTGATTGTTGAGATCCCAAATGACTGTCGGGATTCCAGCCCCAGAACGGCGCGAAACTCCAATGACTTCGTAGCCGCCCTGCTGCAAAAACTGAGCAAGGGCACTGCCCACTAGACCGCTGCTTCCTGTTAGAAGAATTCTTTTCACTTTTTTCTCCGGAAGTAAGTTCCAAAAGGCCAAATCGTTGCTCACAACGCGGTGACGGTAAGCAAACATAGCGGCCAATTTCCGGCGCACAAACCATCCTGCAAAAAGATCAGAAATTGGGCTCAGGGGAAGCTCATAGCGAATGATATCGTGCAAGGTGCAGGTTCCAGGTGCCGCTCTCTCAAACAGGTGCCTGTGCACCCAAAAACGAAATGGGCCTTTCAACTGCCGGTCTGAAAATTCTCGCCCCTTTTGAATGTCAAAATGCTCTGCATGCCAGTGCAACGGGCCGAGTGGTGAGGGAATGGCAATGACAGCTCGCCCCCCTTCGCGTATGCCTTCGCTTGAAAGCATACGTGTGGATTCCCACGCAGGACTCAAACGATTAAAGGCAGAGATATGCTCATGCCAAGCATAAGCACACTCTGCCTCTACAGCGAGAGAGACCCTGTAATGGAGCTCCCTGCGCATATCAGAACGAGTAAATTCCGACGATGTATGTTCGGTTCGCAGAACTGTTCACAGGCTTGCCATCTTTGTCGGTGAAGGCTTTGGAATCAGCCATTGAGTATTCATGGCCGAGCTCAACCTGGAAACCACCCGCAGCATATCCTGCACCAATGACAAACTGAGTTTGATCTTGTTTGGCTTCTTCGGAGTCAGCAACAGAGGCATCACGCTTGCTGATTTTCGATGTCGAGAATCCGTAGGTGATAAGGTCACCTTTCTGGAGAAGATCGCCCACACCAAACAACTGGGAATCACCGTTGAAGCCGAAACCGATTGTTGAGTCGGTTGTTTTTGCACTTTTGGTGACACCGAACTTGGCGTCGTCGGCTGTTACAGCGGCGGTGTCAAACTTGCCCTTGGAAATAGAGGTCACCACCTTGAGATCAGAGCGAACAATCGATTGGTACCAGCCACCGAGAGCCCAGTTGTCGCGGTTGTAGCCCAATGAGCCTTCGAAGTGTGAAACATCACGAGCTGTTGTTTTGCGTTCGGTTTTGACGAACACAGGCTTACCAGCAGCATCGGTATAAGCCTTACCATCTTCACCTACGACTGCCTGTGCAGCGGCAGGCTCTTGCTGAACCTGATTCTTTTCCATTCCAAAGAAAGCAGCGGCAACAACGCCGTTGTAGCTGAGACGGGTACCGGCAATCACGCCACGGTCGGTTTTGAGGGTCTTGCCGAACACGCGCGAGTCGCGTCCGCCAGGGAAGCCCATTGAGTTGCCCACACCGAGAGACAGGCTCATTTCATTTTTGCCACCGAGGGAGAGCTTCTGAACCACCGAGAGACCGTCCATCCAACTGAACTGATCAACGGTGATGGTGGCATCCATACCCCAAGCATCAGCACCACCCAGACGGGTTCTTCCGAGGGAGAAGGTTGTGTTGGAGGGCAGGGCCAAACCAACATCAGCGCGACGAATGCTCACGCCGTTGATGCCGTTTGTGGCAGAAATTTCAGGGCCTACGTTGCCGAGGATTTGGGTTTCGAGCTGTGCACGCGTGATTCCTTCGCTAACACGAAGGCCAAAACGCACGTTGGCAAGCTGAAACTCGGGGTTACCAGCAGATTGGGAGTCAGCAAGATTAGAGTAGGCTTGGATCAGACCGTATGGAATGACCGCCTTTTGCAGTTCTTTGTCGGATTTTTCGGTGTTGGCGAAGGCAGGAGCCTGAGCAACAACAGCAGAGAGAAGAGCAATTTTGCGAGCTGAAAAAATGGACACAAGGCCTCCGCAAAAAATAGAGTAAGAAGCGTCGGCCAAACTAAAATGATTCGGTGTGAGCGTCAAGCCACGATGGCCCGTTTCCCTTGAGGTTTTTATCATGCAAATGCTCAATCAACTCCCCATGAGTCACCAACTCCCCGAAACAACGGCAACGGCTATCTCTGTCTTTCAAGACAGACTTGAGACCTGGTGCCGCAGCAACAACCTTGACGCGGTTCTGATAACTGCGCAGGACGCCTTTCTGAGCGAGTACACTCCCCTCTCGGCGAATCAGCGTTTCAACCTCTCGGGCTTCACAGGCTCGACAGGCGATGGCCTGTTCTTGACCCGCTCACTTGCCGATAAACTCAAACTTGAAGGACGCTTTCAGTTGTTTGTTGATGGCCGCTACCATCTGCAAGCCGACCAGGAGACGAAACCCGAGTCTGTCGGTGTTCATAAATTCACACTGGCCACTGGCCTCGACGAAGCTCTGTTTGGATGGATGCGGGAACACCTTCCCGCACAATCGCATGTGGCGGTTGACACCCAAAGAGTGGGCTGGGCGCGCTGGAAAGCCATGGAAGATTTATCTCAAGCCAAGCAGCTCTCTCTGACCGGTTTTGGACAGGGTGAAATTGCATCGGCTTTGCAGGCCGAGGGTTGGAAAACCAATCGTAAAATTGAATTTCTTGACCCACAGCTTACAGGTCGCAGCCTCGCGCAAAATCTAGCGGCGTTGCGCCGACTCATTAATCAAAAGTATTCTGACTCAAAATACATTTATGCCACTTGCATGAGTGACGATGCCGCATGGCTTCTCAATGCACGCGGCTATCATCTCCCGCAACTTTCCTCGCTTCTTGCGTACACTTTCGTCACAGCCAATGCCTGTGTTGTGCATCTACCTGAAGAATCCTCGGCCTGCGATTTTAATCCCGGCAATGCTCAGCAGGTAGTGGTGACACGCGGTGCACTCACTAATGCACTGAAAGCATTGAGCGATATCATTAATAAAGAAAATGGATCGGCCATGAAGATTTGCTTCAGCGGACGCGCAATGAACGCCGCGCTTCCAGCTGAGCTCGCAAAATTGCTTCCCACAGCGGAGCTCGACTCAGAGCTTCACCTGATAGAAGAACTCCGTGTTGCCAAAACTGAAGCAGAGCTCAACTCTATCCGCCAGAGCTTTCTTCGCAGCAGCAGAGCCATTGCGCAGACGCTGCGCTGGGCCAAGGAATGTGCGCGCACGTCCACTCCGCTCTCGGAAACACAGCTGTCCGCGCGTATCAAGGCAGAGTACGGGGCCCAAGGGGCACTTGAGCTGAGTTTCAAAACCATTTCTGGATTTGCGGAAAATGGAGCGGTCATCCATTATTCAAATCCCTCGCCACAGAAAAATGCTGAACAAGGTGATCTGCTTCTGCTCGACAGCGGGGCGTATTATAAGGAAGGCTTTGCGACCGACTGCACCCGTGTCGCACTTTTTGCACGCACCGCAGCACAGGGCGCAGATTGGCAGCGCGAAGTATACACCCTGACTCTCAAGGCCTGCCTCGCTGGACTGCGCGCCACGTTTAATCTCGACACACGTTGCCGCGAAATCGATGCCGTTGCACGCACCCCACTGCAGCAAAAAGGCTACGATTATGCGCATGGTACAGGGCATGGCATTGGCATACATGTGCATGAAAATGGAATTCGAATCTCTCCGGCTTCAAATTACACGTTCACCGAACATGCTGTTGTCAGCATGGAACCTGGAGTCTACTTGCCTGGAAAAGGTGGTGTGCGCATAGAGAATGTGGCTATCGTTGTGCCCCGCGAGGCAACGCCTGAAGACCCCAACACCCACGCATTCGAGAATGTCGTTTGGGTGGGCTACGATTGGGATTTGATCGACGTTGACCTTCTAAACGAGGCCGACAAACTCGACCTCGCGACCTACGAACGCAAGTGCCAATCGCTCGGGACGGCTGTTACGGATTGTCCGTTGTTGTAAGCGCAGCGCTCTGCGCTGCTGCTTCTGCCTCTGCCTTGGCGCGCGACTTCTCGATTGCGCGCAACGCGAACACCGAAATCTCACACATTAAGTAAAGCGGCACTGACACGAGCGTTTGGCTAAACACATCGGGCGGGCTGATGAGCGCACCCAAGATAAACGAACCGAAGAAAACAAACTTGCGATTTTCGGTAATGTGTTTCGACTTCACAACTCCCACAAGCCCCAGAAGTGAGATAATCACCGGCACCTGGAAGACAACACCAAAAATCATCACGAGCGTCGTGAGAGAGCCGAAATAATTCTCATAGGTCATTTCAACGGAGGCATACTCAGCGGCCCACTGCAAAGTCTGCGCCAGGAAAGCAGGTACAATGACAAAGAAGCCAAAAAGAATTCCCAAATAGAAAAGCACGACACTGGCAATAATCAACGTAAGGGCAACCTTGCGCTCACGATCAAAGAGAGCAGGCGAAACAAAAAGCCACAACTCACGCAACATCATGGGAAGACCAACAACTCCCGCAACGAGCAAACACATTTTCATGTTCACCCATACAACCTCGATAAGCCCGATGGTTTTCAGCGTTTGAGCAGCAGTCGCGGAGGCCGCCGACGCACTCAGGCATTGAGTCGGCCAGGAAACGAAATCCGAAAATTTTTGGAGAGCCATCTGCAGGCTCTCACCAGCCTGATTCGCTTGAGTAATCAGGTAATTGTAACAAGTGTAAGGAAGCTGCAAAAAGCGAATCAATGCCTTCATATTGAAAAAAGCCAAAACGGCGATTCCCAAAAACCAATACACAGACCTGACAATGTGCTTACGCAGGTCGGAAATGTGAGCCACGATGCTCATTTCACCCGGATTTGGCTCAATGACGTGTGGCACAACCCCTGACTCAGCGGTCTCAACAGCTTTCTGACGCGCTGCTTTGCGCGCCACCCCTTTGTTGAAGACCATCGAAATTGTGTCGAGAATCTTCATGCGCTATTTCGCCTCCAGCCAATTCCGACCAACGCCCACATCGGCAACGAGCGGAATTGAAAATTCCACCGCACCCTCGAGAGCATTTTTAAGCAGAGTTGCCGTCGCGTCTACCTCCTCGCGTGGGCATTCCAACACCAACTCGTCGTGCACCTGAAGAAGCATCCGAGCTCGCAGGCCGCTTTTGCGAAGCGCCTCAGCGACACGCAGCATGCCCATCTTCATAATATCTGCAGCGGTCCCCTGTATGGGAGAATTGATAGCAATGTTCTCGAGAGCCTTGACCTCGCCCGGATTGAAGGCTGCAGAAAGGTTCACGGGCCGTGGACGGCCAAAAAAGGTGTGAACCACCCCTTTGAGTCGCGCCGTTTGTCGCTGCTCCTCGAGGTAACGGTAGACACCCGCAAAATTCAAGAAGTAACGCTCAATAAAGGATTTGGCTTCGGCAAGCGGAATTTTCTGCTCGCGCGCAAGGCGCTGCGCGCCCATACCGTAAATGATTCCAAAATTGATGGTCTTGGCATTTCCACGCTCCTCGGGAGTCACCTGCTCAGGAGCTTTACCAAGGATGCGCGCTGCGGTTTGTCGGTGAATGTCAGCACCAGAGCGAAACGCTGCAATCATGGTCTCATCTTGCGCCAAGTGGGCCATGACCCGGAGTTCAACCTGGGAATAGTCAATTGAAAGAATCACTGAGTGAGCATCGGAGGCACTGAAAGCTTGTCGCACTTTTTTACCCAGCTCAGTGCGAACGGGGATGTTCTGAAGGTTTGGATCACTGCTCGAAAGACGCCCAGTCGCAGTGCCAATCTGATGAAAACTCGTGTGTATGCGGCCCGTGGATTTTTTAACAAGCTGAGGCAAGACCAAAATGTAGGTATTGAGCAGCTTTGAGAGCTCACGATATTCCTGCACCAGAGCAACCACAGGATGCCCCTGAAACTGCTCCAGCACGGCTGCATCCGTTTTATAACCAAGCGTGGTGCGGGCAAGTTTACCCTTAAAGCCGATGGCCTCATGGACTTTCAAGTTTTCAAACAGCACCACACCCAGCTGCTTGGGGCTGCCAATGTTGAACTCTTGCCCGGCCAGGGCGAAGATTTGACGTTCAATGTCGGAGAGCTTCTGCTGCACCTCAGCCGCGAGATCAGCCAGGTATTCGGAGTCAATGTGAACACCCGCTCGTTCCATTTGAGCAAGCACGCGCAGCAGTGGCATTTCGAGAGAGTGGAACAGATGTTCCACTTTTTGATCGGCCTTAAGCTCCTGCTCAAGAAGCTCCCAAAGCCTGAGAGTCGCATCAACGTCTTCGCAAGCATATTCAGTGAGTGCATCGAGCGGGACTTCGGTCATGGACTGACGCCCCGCATCTTTACCAATAAGCTTTGAGGTCGGAATTTTTTCGAGTGCGAGAACTTTGAGCGATTGAGCATCGAGGCCATAGCCACCCGCAGATGGATTCAGCATCCAAGCAGCAATCATGGTGTCGGCGAACGCAGCAGCACCGAGCTCAACACCCACATTCAACATCTGGTGCAAATCGAACTTCAAATTGTGCGCCACCAGAGTTCCAACCCGGTGCGCGAATGCGCTGCGCAAGCCTTCCAGTGCCTCTTCGGGAGAAAATTCAGCCTGCGCGTGGCCCGCTGCTAGTCCTGCACCTGACAAGTGCACCGTATGCAACGGCAAATAAAAAGCCTCGCCCGTTTTGAAACAAAAACTACAGCCGATGGGCTTGTGTTCGATAAAATCAAGTCCGGTGGTTTCCGTATCAAAGGCAAAACTACGAGTTTGGGGGGAACTGATTCGCTCGAAAAGTCGATACAGCTCTGTACGAGTCAGAATACAACGGTAGTTGCGCTCGCCCCACTCTGCCCGCATTGGCTCACGAGAGGGAGAAATGCTGGCCTCTGCCGCGTCTTCCTCGGTATCGAAGAGACTCGCGGGAGCTTCTGAAGCCGCTTTAGCTTTGCGACGTGGTGCCTTTGTTTCTTTGGCTGCAGAGCTGGAGTCTGCCACTGAAGTTTGCCCCGCTGGAGCAAAACCTCGCAGCAGAGAATTCATTCCCAAGGTTTCAATTTCGTACTTGAGCTTTTGGTTGTGCGAGAGATCGTCCCACGTGTAACGCATCATAGATTCATCGGCATCCAACGGCACAGCAGTGTGAATTTCTACCAACCGCCGCGAAAGCAAGGCAGCATCTTTGCTCGTTGCCAACAATCCACGCAAGCGTTCGTTGCTCACCTTATCGAGATTTTCGTAAATATTCTGAACCGAACCAAACTCCTGTACGAGCTTAGCTGCACCTTTGTCGCCAATGCCCTTCACTCCGGGAATGTTGTCGACTTTGTCCCCGGTGATGGCCAACACTTCACACACTTGCTCAGGTGGAACACCAAAATAATCGATCACATGTGCGCGACCAATGACCTCGTAGTCATCGCCGGCTTTAAGAGAAAACAACTTAATGTGATCATCAATGAGTTGCATGAAATCTTTGTCGGCCGACACAATAAAAACATCGCCCTGCGCAGAAAACCGCCGAGCGATTGTGCCAATCACATCATCACCTTCATATCCTGCAAGCGAGAAACAGGGGATTCCCGAACGCTCGATTAGCTCCTTGATAAGGGGAATTTGTTTCAGCAGTTCAGGAGGTGTTTCTGAACGGTTGGCTTTGTATTCGGGAAAACTCTCATGGCGGAAGGTTTTTTCTTTGCGATCCCAAGTCACTGCAACGTGCGTGGGATTCTGCTCCTTCACAACCTTCTGAAGAATTTTCAAAAATCCAAAAATAGCGCCCGTGGGGGTCCCATCAGGCGCTGTGAGACCTGCACGGCCCATCGCATAGAATGATCGAAACAGCAGAGCCATCCCGTCGAAAAGAAACAAACGCGGTTGTTCCGAGGGAGCATGCGATGTGTGTGTCACGTGCGTAAGCCTCCATGGCTATGACTTTTCATTACCTTGAAATTGCGGTGAGGCTTAGCCCTTGGGCTGAGGCTCTTCTTCCGCAACGCGCTGCACCACAGGCCGCATAAGCGGGAAAAGCACGGTGTCCTTGATGTTGTCACAGCCACACAAAACCATAGTCAGACGATCAATGCCGATGCCAACACCTGCAATCGGCGGAAATCCATGCTCCATGGCCGTCAAGTAGTCTTCATCCATAGGCATGGTCTCTTCATCACCCGCTTCACGAGCACGCATCTGTTCTTCAAAGCGCTCGCGTTGATCGAGCGGATCAACCAATTCGGAATAGGCCTTCACAACTTCAACACCTGCCACCACGAATTGCCACATATCAACATAACGTGGATCCTTGGCATTACGACGCGCCAGCGGTGCCATGTCGGCAGGGTACTTTTCGATAAAGCAAGGTTGCACGAGCTTTGGACGTGTGACTTTCTTGTAGAGAGAGTCCACTGTGTTGGCCCAGTTCATGGTATCGAGATCGTCGAGGTGGATGTTCTTTTTCTTCAGTGCTGCAACGAGTTTTTCTTTGGTGGATTCAACTCTGATGTCGATTCCGCAATCTTGAAGAACCAGCTCGCTGTAGTCGTAAACGGGCCACTGTCCACCGAAATCAACATCGTGACCATGCAACTTGACCTGCGCCGTGCCAAAAACCCGATTGATAAGCGAGTGAATCATGTCGGCCACAAATGCGCGCATGATATCTGCGTTCCAATACGCCGCATAGAACTCCAGCATGCTGAAGTCTTGAAGGTGCGTTGCAGAAATTCCCTCATTGCGGAAGCACCGCGCGAATTCGTAGACTTTGTCGAAGCCTGCGCCAATACAACGCTTCAAATAGGTTTCCGGAGCAATGCGCAACGTACAAGCGATGTCGAGCGCGTTGTGATGCGTGTGGAATGGACGCGCCAGTGCACCGGAAGGTTGGGTCTGGAGAACAGGGGTATCGACCTCGAGGAATCCTGCATCTTCAAGCGAACGCCGCAACGACTTCACAATTTCAACACGCTTGCGGAACACTTCACGTGATTCCTGGTTCATAATGATATCAAGGTAGCGCTGACGATAGCGTGTCTCGATATCTTCAACACCGTGGTATTTTTCTGGAAGAGTGCGCAGGCATTTGTTGAGAAGCTTGAACGACTCGACCCGCACGGTCAGTTCGTTGGTCTTGGTGCGAAAGATTTCTCCTGTCACCCCAACAAAATCGCCCACGGCCACGTCGGCCGTAAAGCTGTCGAACATTTCAGGAGCTTCCTCGCTCTTGCGCACGCAAATCTGCATACGACCTGTGAGGTCGAAAATATGCGCGAAGAGAATTTTACCCATGGTGCGCAAACCAACGATGCGCCCCGCAAGGGCCACTTCACGGGTCCCTTCAGGCTGAGCGAGCGCACTCTCAACAGTGTGCGTTTTGGAATAACTGTCGGCCAGGTTGCCCCGCTCACGTTGCTCAAGAAATTTGCTTTTCTTGATTTCAAAGACAGAATCTGACATCGGGCTTTGCTCCCTGGAAACAAATGTGTGGTTAATCTTTGGCCGCCGTAGAGCGCTGGGCGAGGCTTACCACGATGGCTTTTGTCAAAACAAGAACGAAGCCCACAAGGACAATGGTGCTGCCCACCGGCCAATCCAAGGCAAATGCCGCCAGCAGACCGACAAGTGCCAGAAGCGTGCTAAAAGCCAGTGCACGAAGAGAAAGTGCTGACTTTGGAGGCAAGAGAGCGGCAGGGACAGTCAGGAGGGCCGAAATCATAAGTCCGCCGACAGCGACTAGACCCGTGAGTACGGCAGCCGTGACCACGATGGGGAAGAGCTTTTCGATGAGTCTAACCCTGAAGCCCATCAGCCTGGCGAACTCAGCATCCGACAACCACGCGTCCCAATCTTTCCTCAGTATCAAGAGCAGAGCACCAATCAAAATCAACACCACAGCAAGAACTAGAGCATCTTGCACAGTGAGGTTGAGCACATCCCCAAATAGGAAACGCTCGAGATCGAGGCGTGTTCCGCGCAAACGCGACACTGCAACCACACCCGCCGCAAAAAATCCCGTTAGTGTGAGCACTGCAGCACTGTCAGGGGGCAAATTCAACAACCGCTCGAGCCGCTCCACGGCAAAGCTGCCCACAAGCCCAGTCACCACCGCACCAAACATCATGGCGCTCCACAAGGGAAGGTTGAATGCGGCTGCTGCAAAGTAGCCGGCAACGAGTCCGGGAAAAACCAAGTGCGAGAGTGTGTCACCTATATAGGCTCGCTGCTTGAGGACAATGGTTGGACTCAACAGGCCGCACAATGCACCCACCAGCAATGTGCAAATCAAAGCAAGTTGCGCAAATTCAGCTTCGAAGAAGCTTTGCCACAGGCTGAAGTCAATCAATTGTTCTTGCAGCATGTGTCTTCCCTGGGTTCAAAGCGAATAGTGCAGATTTCTTCATTATGGGAACGCTCAAACAGAAATCGCGCTGAAAGAAATTTCTCATACGCCTCAAAATGGTGATCGACCATGACCACACAAATGTTGTTCTTGTGAGCGAGCACATGCAGAGTATCCATCAGCTGCTCCTGACAACACGCATCAAGATTCGCAAGCGGCTCATCAAGAAAAATCATCTTCGGATTTGAGAGAATGGCGCGAGCAACCATCGCTCGAGTCTTTTGACCACCACTTAAAAGATGGAACGATTTCTGAGCATCAGCACTCAGTTCCCATTGCACAAGTGCAGTTAAGACGCGTTGCAGTGCCTCTGCTTTTGGCGGCGGATGCCGGCCGAAGCCTTGCATCACAAAATCCTGCACGCTGATGTGGAAGTATTTGTTTATTTGCTGTGACTGGGGGACATAAGCCAGAGGCAAAGTACCCTCTTGCGGGAGAGCACCGTTGATATGCACCTTTCCCGACCAGGTTGGAATAAGGCCAAGCCAGGTCTTCAGGAGCGTCGATTTGCCGCACCCATTGGGCCCCATGATGGCGTAAATGCCGCCGTCCTCAAGCTGTCCCGAAAACGGACGGTTGAGCGCCGACCGATTTTGATACCCGACGACCAGATTCTCCCAGACCAGCGCCATGTGATACTTTCCTTAAGGTCTCAACGACGTTGCGAGAGTTTCAGCATTGGTTTCCCAAAGGCCCGTGATATTGCCGGCAGGAGTTCCTGGCGCCGACAATCCATCGGTGAAAAGCTCACCACCCACCTTGACGCCTGCTTCTGCAGCTACTTTTTGAACTGTTTCTGGAGAAGCTGAGCTTTCCACAAAAACAGCCTTGGCGCCTGTCTTCTTGATGGCATCGATCGCACGTTTAAGCTGCCCGGGAGTGACCTGAGCCTCCGTCGAGACTCCAGAGATGGCCACGATTTTCAGTCCAAAGGTGCTTGCGAAGTAACCCATCGAATCGTGGTTGGTCGCCAAAACACGGCGCGTTGACGGAATGGTTGCGATCTTTGCATGCACCGCACTTTCGACAGCTTTGGTGCGCTGCACGAAGGTGCGCAAACACGTATCCCATTCGTTGCGCATGGCAGGAGCCCTTGGAGCAAGGAAGTTGTACAGGTTCAGGGCTGCTTCGCGTGTCAGGCGCGGTGAATGCCAAATGTGGGGATCGAATGAATTTCCAATTTTGCTGTGCGAGTGCGCATGCCCTTCGGTTTCGGCGGTTTCACCTTCAGCATGCGAATCCAATACACGCAGATTCATGTTCTTGGTTGCCGTAAAAAGCTTGCTCGCAGAGCCCGCATTTTTCTCGGGCCAGCTTTCAAAGCCCTCGCCGATTATGAGACGGACGTCTGCTTTGGACCAAATCATGCGGCTCCGCGGGGTTAACTTATAGCTGTGCGGATCGGTGCCAGGGGGGACAATGGCAGGCAAGAGTTCGACACCTTTGCCACCACACGTGATCTCATAAGCCAACTCACGCAACCAGCTGACGCTCGATGCGACCTGAAGGGTTTTGGCCTCAGAGACCTGCGGAATAAAGAACGCGACAAATGGAATAAGAAAGCGAATAGCCAAACCATCAGCTAGGGAATTGCGGTAGGCTTTGATCGCTGGAGCAAGTCCCAAAAGAAATCCGGCAACGAGAATCACACCCAGGAAAATCCACTCCATGATGCTGAGGGGCTGGATTGGAATAAGCATACCGAAACTCGATTCAATCAACGGCCGCGAGAGAAGTAGAACGACGTACGTCAGCAAAACCCCCAAAGCTATCCCAACGAAAGTGAGCAGGGTTGCCTCAATAATCAGGAGTGCTGCGATCGTCTTGAGCCCCGCCCCTACACTTCTCAGAATCGCCATTTCGCGGCGACGTTCCTGCAACGATGTATAAATAGAAATCAGCATGGCCAACAAACCCACAACCAACACGGCCCAAGACACAATCCGCAGGCCGTCCTCAGCGTAGGAAACCACAGACCAGAGCTCACCGAGAGCAACCCCGGGAATAATGGCCATTAACGGTTCCTCTGTGTAGGTGTTGATTTCTCGCTGCAGCATCAAGGTTTCAAAACGGTTTTTAGTGCGCACCAGTGCAGCCGTAATTTGGGCAATCTTGATGTCCTCTTTACGAATGGAGTGCGCCGGAGTTTCCTCGCCGCGGCGAGGGGGGGCACCGTCGGTCCAATCCATGTGAATAGCCTCAAGGCCTTCGAGGGTAATATAGAGCGAACGATCTATCGGTGTTCCGGTTTTGTTGAGGATACCCACTACTTTGAAGGGCTTGTCGTCGTGGGAGATAATCGCTGGCCCATCGCTGATGCCATGCGCAACAGCCACGCTGTCGCCCATTTTGTACTTGAGAGCCTCAGCCACCTCAGAACCAAGAGCCACATCAAAAACCTGCATGGGAGCTTGACCTTCAGCGAAGGTCACAGTGCGATCCTGGCGGTAACGATAGTTGACATAAAAATCTTCGTTTGTGCCTACGACACGGAAACCGCGATGGCTATCACCAAGAGAATAAGGGATGACCCACTTGACCGCAGGGTGATTGCGGAGCTTTTCAAAAGATTCATATGAGATATTTGCAGTCGCGCTGCCCAAACGAAACACCGAATACAACAGGAGCTGCAAGGTGCCACCTTTGGCACCGACAATGAGGTCGGTTTGAGAGATGGTGTTGGAAAAGCTGTCGCGTGCACCCAGCCGCACGCGTTCAATACCCAGCAAAAGCAGAACGCTCAGAGCGATTGAAAAAATCGTCAGCACTGTGGTCAGGCGCCGGTTCCAAAGACTTTTGCAAAGGATGGTCAACAGTGTCATGCCTCTGCTCCTTTCATCACCTTGTTGATTTCAGCCAGAGCAACAGTTCTGTCAAAAAGAGGCATGAGAGAACGGTCATGGCTCACAAACAACACCGATGAATTCTGCGCGCGGCATTGTTCAAAGAGGGTCTTGAGGAACGACTCTCGTAGATCCGAGTCGAGTGCCGAAGTGGGCTCGTCGGCAACAATCAGATCGGGATGCCCAATCAGCGCCCGAGCAGCAGCAACACGCTGCTGCTGCCCTACGCTCAACTGACCAGCTTTGGACTCCAGAAGATGAGAGATACCCAGCTTCTCAGCCAAGCGCCGGGCCTCTTCCTGAGGTGAACCCGACTGTGCCAGACGCTGCGCGCGGGCGCGGTTCATTTGCACAGGAAGAAGAATATTCTCCATCACGTTGAGGAATGGCAGCAAATTGAAGACCTGAAAAATGTAACCCACATGGGCCGCGCGCAATGCGTCGCGTTCACCCGGCGTCATTTTCTCCAAGGCGTGGCCGAGGATCTTAATGTGGCCCTTCTGAATGGGAAGAATGCCCGTCAGCAGGCTCAGTAAGGTTGTTTTACCACTACCGCTCGGCCCATGAAGAAACAGCATTTCCCCACGTTTTAGCTGAAAAGAGGGAACATCCAGAACTGGCCCCCGGGCATCGTAGGCATGTTGAAGATGACTTATGCTCAAAACATGATCACTCTGTGACATGTGCAAACTCCGGAAAATTCGCGGGTGCGAAACCAATTCAACTCACCCTGCGGACGCTATCACATCCCCCCCTCTTCTGAAAACTCTTTGAAATTCACTAAATTCATGCAAAGAGGAGGGGCATCCTGGAGGTTCCTGAGCCATGGCAGCGCGGTACGGCAATCACTACAGCTTGGTCACACTCGACAACGGTATTGTTTCGTTCAGGCATGAGCAGACGGGTGAAATTCTTCACGGCAACGTTGGGCCCGAAAAAGAAGCGCGTGACCTTTACATAGGCGCGAGTGGTTTGCAGTCATGGAACAAACCTACAGCTGTGGTTTTCGATATTGGAACCGGCTGTGGAGCCCAGCTGCTTGCCCTGCTTGATCTTCTCGAGACTTCGCCCACTCTCGAACATCTGACCGTTTACAGCTTTGACCTTGAAAAAGATGGCCTTAAATCTGCTCTGGCTGCACGTGCGCAGTTCGCATCAATCGAGCGGCATCATCTCTTCCTCGAGCGAGCACAGCAGGAAAACACCTTCCGCTGGGTCACGCAAAACAACAAAAATCTGAATTGGCATTTTGTTGAAGGCGACTTTCAAGAAACTGCAGCTACATTGGCGCAGAGCTCACCCGAATTGCGTGCGGATTTCTTTTTTTACGACTTCTTCTCGCCCGCAAGTCACCCCTGGCTTTGGACATTTGAACTGTTCAAAAAAGTGTTCCACTTCTCCCATCAGGGCTCACGTTTGGTCACTTATTCAAGCGCAACATGCGTAAAGGCTGCCCTTGCGGCAGCCGGATTTTTCGTCGGCACAACTATTCCAAGCGGAAAGAAAGCGCATTCCATTATCGCATCAGGTGCGATCGATTTGCTCGAGAACCCGTTGCCGGAGAAATTCTTGGGTACGTTTCTCAGCTCCCATAAGCCGTTCAATGAAGCCGAAACACCGCAAACACAGGCGGAAATCCGCAGACTCCTGAACGAGCATCAACAGTTTAAGGGATTTTCAAACGGTATCTCTAAGAAAATTTGAACTTACTTCAGAAATTCCATCAGGCTGGGACCGAGAACTTTCGAACTGGCATTGAGGGTATAGGACAAAGCATTTTCAGCCCGTTTCATGTCAAGAGCGGTGCTCACAGGATCGGCCGACTCTATCTTGACGTTGTCAGTCAGGACAAACTCTTCCAGATGGTCAAGCCGCTCCGCAGCATCGCGCACAGATGCCCGCCGAGCGCCAAGCGAAGCCGTCATTTCGGCGAGCTGAGTGAGGGCGCCATCTAGCCTGGTGCTGGACCGAAAGATCCCATCAACGTCGTTGTTTTCGAGCGCTTCGCGGAAGTCTTGCACAATTCGCAGCAAAGGCACATTCTCGCCCTGCGGGCCAGAATCCTTGACTGAAACTTCAAAGATGCGACGTCCGGGAATGTTGATAGGACGGAAAGTATCCTCATCAAGCTGCACATATATCAGGCCATCATCGCCGCCATAATGCCCGTCACCCGAAACTGGAGGATGTGAGGTCTTGAAGCCTCCGAAAATAAACCGGTCGCCGTATGTTGAGTTGCCAAGCTGTACAATTTGCTCTGCGAGCTGTTGTATCTCATGCGAAACAGTCTTGCGTGAACCTGCATCCCACACTCCGTTGGACTGCTGAACAGCAAGTTCCTTGGCACGCATAACAGTGTCGGTGATACTGCGCAGAGCATCCTCGGTCTTTCCAAGAAAGCCCTCAACATAATCGTTTGTGCGCCGAAATTGATTGACATTTTCAAGTTTGGTGCGGTTGCGAAAGACGCGCACAGCACCGCTCGGGTCATCCGATACTGAGCGGAGTTTTCGACCCGATGCCGCCTGATCTTGAGTGTCCAACGCATATGCACGTGCCTGGTTGACACGGTTTTCAGTTGCATCGAATTTCATGCGTTCAGAAACACGCATTAGTCACTCTTCCTCGTTTATCAGCGTTTCAAATCAAGTACTGTTTTAAACATCTCATCGGCAGTCGTGATAATCTTTGAGCTTGCTGTAAACAAATGTTGATACTTGAGCATGTTGGCAGCCTCTTCATCGAGCGAGACTCCCGAGATCTGCTCCTTCTGCGTTTCAACGTTTGCCTTTACAACCTGGGCTGCTTTAAGTTCGTTTTTTGCAGACATGGCTGCAGAGCCCAAAGTTGCCACGAAGTTGTCGTAGAACGCCGTTGCTGAGTTGGTGCCTTTGTCGAACAACGGCTGACTCATAGTTTTGATGAGCTCATTGACGATGACGTTGTCACCTGGAGTCAGAGGGCTCATACCTGCAGCAATTGAGTCGGTATCCTGCTGAATAAGGCGGGAAACAGAAATCTGCTGTGCTGCTTCATATTGGCCGTTGACGCCTTCAAAAAACGCACGACCGTTAACATCGGAAAACTCGCCGCGGCCGAATCCTTTCTCATGCACCTGGTTGAATGCCTGACCGAAAGTCATCGCAAATTCATTGAGATTTTCTCGAATTTTTTGAGCATGTTTGTCCCGCACATCGAGCATCCCAGCAATCTTTCCGGTTGTGAACTTGGATGTAATGTCGGCACCCTTAGTTTTCTCAAAATCTGTTGCAACGATGCGAGGCTCACCTTTAGCAACATCATGGTCGAGCCTAACTTCCGCTGAGAAAATTCCCTCAACAAGTAGGTGACCTCCAGGGCCCCGTACGGTGTACAAACCACGATCGTCTTTGTACATCTGGATGTCCATTAGCTTGGAGAGCTCTTTGAGTGCCACGTCACGACGATCTTCAAGGTCATTAGGACGGGTGTTGTCGCCCATCTGCAGTGCAAGAACTTCTCTGTTCAGATTGGCCACTTCCTTGAGCTTCTGGCTCGCAATTTCGCAATCCACTGCAAGCTCTTCGGAAATATCTTTTTGCAGCTGAACAACATTGGAATGTGTGACGTTGATGGAAGTTGTCAGCGTGTTTGCGGTTTCAAGAAGATGGATACGCATAGCCGGCTCTTCCGGCATGTTTGCGAAATCACGCAGGGCGCTACCAAATGAATCAAGACGCATACGAACGGTCGAAGTCAGGTCGGGATTAAAATGTCCTTCGAGCCTCGAAATGTTGTGTTCAAACGCCTCGGCTCTTCCGTGCCCTTGGGTTTCACGCCGCAACGCCTGTTCCAGATATTCGTTGTGCGCGCGCGCAATTCGCGTAACCTTAGCACCCTGCCCAAGAATCAATGAGCCGTATTGGGTTGGATTATTGGCCTCAATGTCCGGGCGCTGACGACTGTATCCTGGGGTCTGGGCGTTGGCGATATTGTGACCTGTCACCTCAATCCCAAGGCGTGAATTGCCCAGAGATTGACCACCCATATTGAGGATGTGCTGCAGGCCCGTTGGCATACCTTAAGCCCTCACCCTAACGAATGCGACACCCTGCTTCACAGCCTGAGCATCAACGCTGCGTCCTCGTTCATTGTACCGGTTTTGGGTGGTGGATTCGTTCTGCAAAACCTGCAGCGAGCGTTTAAAGTTCGCCGCGAGCGCTCGCAGCACAATCTTGTTTTGCTCAATGCGAGGCTGAGCGTGCAAGAAGGCAGAGCGGTACGCTGCCGAAAACTCTTCAATTTCCCGAACAGAGCTGCTCAGACTCGCGTGCATCTCGGAATCGACAAGACGCTCCACATTACGCAAATAGGATTGAGAAACTTCGATGAACTCAGCAAGGCTTGGGAGACGCCCACGCGCATCGAAAGCCATCATAAAACAAAGTTTTTTAAGAATTTGTTGACGCCTGTCCTCAGCCGCCTGCGCGAGCCGGACAATTTGGTCTTTTTCTGTCACCAGTTTCTCAAATTCCGGCAAACAAAAAGAAACAACCAGCTCCTCTTCGCGTGCAAGCACACCAAGAAGTTCTTCGAGCTGTGTCATCTGTTGCCTAAGGCAGTGAAGAAACTGGGCCAGGAGTTTGAGAAGCTCAATCATGGGCCCACCTCAATATCTCAACTCAGTGCGACATCGGGTTCCTTTGAAAGCTCATCGCGGATAGCTTCGGCCAAAATGCCGTCAGCAATCTTGCCGGCGTCAGGCTTGTACTCGCCCCGCTCGATCATCGCTTTGAACTTGGCGACCTTGTCTTCCCGCACGTCAGGTGTGGAGTCGACAACCTGGCGCGCCAGGTTGAGTTCGCGCGCACGTTGAGAGATTTGGACGTTGGCAGCTGGCTGCTGTGAAGACGCTTGAGCGGCTTTTGCATATGCATTAACAGCCGATTTCACGGTCTGAACGTTTTCTGCACTTTTTGTTTCAGCCGCAGATTTCTGAGCGAGAGGTGCATTTTGAGAGGGCGTACTCTGCGGCTTAATTGTATTGACGGCCATGCGAAACCCTCCTTTGAGTTCAACCTGCACACTAACACCCCTAAACGGGGACTTGAGTGGCAAAGCTGTCCGTGTGCCAGAGCCCTGGCACACGGGGCAAAAATTGCCCTCAGAAGCTGTAGGTCAACTTGGCAATCTGCAGACCGATGTCAAAATCGGTTGTGGTTGCAGCTTTTTTATCGTTGACCTTGACTTCGCCACTCGACCATTCAGCCGTGATGCCCGAAGCGGCAGTCATGTTTTCTGCCAGATTTTGTGTGTAGAGCAACTCAGCCCTCAGGCCAAACCTTGAACCTGATAGATCTTCGTTGGAATTCTCGTACTTTGTTTCACCGAGTTCGTAAAACAGCACGTCGCTGGTTTCAAAGTCATGACCGAACATCTGAAACTTGTAATTAGCGAACAATCCCAGGCGGGCCAGGCCATCTTCCTTGAGTTTTTTACCTTCTATGTTCTGAGCTTTGTCGTAGGAGCGTGTGAAACCGCCCGTGACCAGACCCCACTCAAGATTCTCGCCGGATGTCATACCAACCCAAAGCTCACGCTCGCCCTGAGCTCCCAGTGGGTAAAAATAAAACACCCCACCTTTGTAATGGAAGCCGAGCTCAAGATTGGCCACGGCAGCATCCGCAGTTTCTCCCAAATAGTCGAGGTAGGTGGTTTTTGTAGTGGTTGAGTCGCCCTCTACAGGCTTGACGGTCTGCGATGACTGACCGATTTTGATGCCGCTGACAGCGATACTCATGGAGCCCTTCTCGGACGCAAATGCCCCAAGAGAAACACAGGAGGCGCAGAGGGAGGCAATCACCAATGTATGACGCATGAAATTTCTCCATCGTGCGATGCTTCAAATCATTTGAAGGATCGACGGAAGAAATTTTAGCCTATCTGGGAAGAATTACAAAATGATAGTTCTGCCCAAAGTTCGAATCGAAGTAGGTTTGTGTATTGTGAAACGCGAAAAACCAAATCGTCATGCGCCGTGCCTGAACAGGAATCTGAATTGTTGGAAGTAAGCCAACGACTTGCTCGGGATGCTCAAAATGGGCTGCCAAAAGAGGATAACTCACGACAGGACCATCATCGAATTGTACCTTTGCGAACAAACACCAAGGCGATGTTGCGTTGGCTGAGACCGGAGCAAGTTGCTGCTCGATGCGCTCGAGTGCATAGTTCAATTCAAATGATTTTCCGGCAATCAATTGCCCTTGCTGTGAGATATTCCAACTCTCTGTGAAACGTATAATTGCAGAAGGTTGATGCGGTGCCACCTGAACTTTGAGCGTCGAGCCTGTGCCGCCATCCTGCAGCATTCGCCCTGAGGGATCGCGCATAAGAAATCGGAAGTCGAACTCCCCCACATCATCTGAACTGAAATTTATCTTTGCGGGGGAAAGAATCAGATGCCCGCTGCCTGGTTCACGAAAACCTTCTCCCAACAATCGAGATCGCCAGGCAACATCGCGCTGATGCTTCCATTCCATTTCGACCTTCTCAACCTGACCCGCGAAAGTTGAGCCCGGCGCCCAACGAAAATCAACACGAACATCAGAGCCCCGCACTATGTTGGCAGGTACCAGTGCACGATAGTGTTCACCTTCGTAAAAAACGTGCGCCCACGTGCTCACCAGTCTGGGTTTGTCGTCGGAGCGCGTGCTTTGGATTTCGATCGTGTAGTGGTCGGGCCGCAAAGGCTGAATATTCACAAGCCGCGCCACTGCTGAATCAGCCCAGCAGAACAACCACATAACCAAAAAGCATCCCGCCCAAGCCACCCATCTCGGCGCAGGAGCGAGTCTTCCCTGCTGAAAGCCCCACTGAATCACGACAAACCCTCCAGAGCCTCGCATTTTCAGCGGGCCAGGACAGCATCATGCACTCGATTTTGCTCAGGAGCCGAGAGGAGAATTTTTCAATGACGGCAGTTTCCGCTACAGACGTGCCGGTAAGCCAATCGTGCTGCGCGCGATGCAGCCGATTTGCCCTCGCCGGAAATTAACTCTTTTGCTTCAGACCGACCACCCGAGCTCGTAGACGGCACGGCAGCATCAAGCCCTTCTCCTAATTTCTTAGCCACACCTCTCAAGGGATCAGAAGACGACTGTGAAGCAAGCGCAAATCCGGCAAGAGCCCGGCGAATGGTGCCACCACACTCTGGGCAGTGAGTCAACGGCTCTTCCTTAGCCCACTGAAGTGTTTCAAAGTAACAACACTCACGGCCCCCAATGATTTCGGCATCAGCCGTGGCATCTGCTGGCTCGTAGACGTAGATTGGCATTGTGGGCGTCTCTCCGTGAAGATTCCTTGTCTGTCACAGATCTAGCACTCAGCCCCATGCGTCGCAAAGGAGATGCTCCAGTTGTATGGCGGTGAACGGACTTTTTTCGAGTCCCTTCCTGTGCGCCACACGCGACTGAAACCACTTTACATAGGGGCAAAGATCGCTCCAATCCAACTTTCCAGAGCTATTCAGGAATCCCTCAAAATGTGGCGCCAGAATCCGGAAGCTGGCCTGTAGAAATGATGCGTTCGGGGAACGCGCAAAAATCTTTTCTTGCGCAAAGGTGTCGGCAATCTTCTGTGTTTGAGTCAGCAGGGTTTCATAAACGCGCGTTAACCTTTCGCGCAGAGCATGCACGACATCCAGATTCTCGCGTAGAAAATCAGCATTGACGACCAGCACATGCGAGAAACCGTAGGGCAACCCAAACTCCCGCGCCCAAACCGAACGACGAATGAGTCCTCGACGCAGTCCGAGTAACCCTTCCCAGTGCATATTCAACTCCATCAGCCCATACCGCCCAGAGAAGAGCTCCTGTTCGATTTTGGTTGGACAGATTCTTTTACCTACATCGAACTCTGAATTGATATCGAGCCCGCAACTCAAGTCCTCCCAACGTGACTCTGCCATTTCAGGGTGTGTCGAGCCCAGGATACGACGGCCGGCATGGCAGGGTGTGGGTTGCAGTTCGACAAATCCACGCACGTCGCCTGCGAGCAACAATCCCAGAATCTTGGTTTTGGTGGGCTCACCGCGGCTTGTGTGTTCCACCAAGCGGTCGAGAGTCACAACGGCAACATCAGCCAGAGAGTTCTCCAGCTCCAACAAGGCATCTGCGTGTGTTTTGATGCTCAAAGGAGACCAGTGCGGCTCACTCCGGAATACACCGTCAAATTCGTATTTTGCTCCAAGGAGGCCAACAAGCCCTGGCTCAAGTTCACTTTCACAGGCAACACGAAGAATTTTGGCAGCGTTCATCTTTCCGAATCCAAATTCAACATCTCGAATCTACAAAAAGGAGGTCCACCTGCCCGACTTTTTTGCCAATAACAAGAATTCAAATTGGGTGGTTTTGAAATATTTTCTAAAATTAAGATTAAATATAGTTATTATAGAATCTTGCGTTTTATCCAAACAATTAGAGCGAGACCAAATCTCTGATTCCTAGTCATTTTTGGCGCTTAAATAACAGAAGAAGCCGTCACTTCAACAATAGCCTCATAAATGAGCAAAGGCTGTTATCAGCCTTCCATCGTCTGCCCTGGTTGTGGATTTTTGAACGGGAGAAAAACGTTGATGAAAAAGGGCTACGGGGGTCGCTTGACAGCAAGGCACAGGGTGATTATCACTGCCCGGCGCGGGGAGATACCGAAGTGGCCAACCGGGGCAGACTGTAAATCTGCTGACTTTAGTCTTCAGTGGTTCGAATCCACTTCTCCCCACCACGAGAGCGGGAATAGCTCAATTGGCTAGAGCATCAGCCTTCCAAGCTGAGGGTTGCGGGTTCGAGACCCGTTTCCCGCTCCATTTTTCTTCCTTGATACCTCACCAGATCTGCATCCCAATTTTAAGCCGAAAATCAGCAATCCTGGTTCCGTATCTTTATCGCAAATACTGACGAAACAGGTCGATGTATTTATCTACGACCGGATCCCAACCGAAGCTCATGCCATGCGCGTGCGCCAACTCAGCCCGCTCTGGATCTGATTGGTAATGAACGAGCCCCTCGCGCAGCTCCGAAGCCATAATCTCGCTCTTTTGTGAGCTCCAATACAGCGCATGCGGCCCGCAAATCTCCGGCACCGCAGATTCTCTGAACACAAACACCGGGCGGTGGGCCTGCATAGCTTCCAACGGCGGATACCCCATGCCCTCGGAAATCGAAGGGAACAACACTGCAGCGCAATTTCTGTAGAACCAATATTTATCTTCATCGGAGCAAATACCGAGCACATGCACGCGTTCCCGAGCAGCGCTTTTTGCAAGGCGTTCCTGAAATTCAATCCCTGCAGGCGTTTTACAATTGCCAAGCATGACAAGATCGTATTCGGGCAGCCGCTCCATGAGCTCAATCAGCACGCGGTAGTTTTTCGTGTGCTTGTGTACTCCAACGGTCAGCAAGTAAGGACG
>JBILKQ010000130.1:0-8144 GCA_044376655.1 Silvanigrellaceae bacterium | reverse complement strand
CAAAGAATCCATGTGGCTGAATCGACGGCTGGCAATTCCGACAACACGCGGGCGTCGGGCTTGCCGACACGAATTTCGTACTCTTTCTCTCTCCACGATAAACGTGCACGCACGCCTTCGCCAGCAATCTCGCGGAGCTGCGTGAGAAAGAAGTCGTTCCTAGCAGGAAGATTCTTCATTTCGATCCAGTTGACAACCGCGGCAGCAATGGGGTGTTGAGAGATTTTCTCGAGGGAGCTGACTATACTTAAGATCAACTCACGCGGCAAAAGCGTCTCAAATTGATGCTCATGGACAATCTTGAATTTCCCCTCAGTGAGGGTTCCAGTTTTGTCGAGCACGAGCGTATCTACTGAATGCAATGCTTCAAAGGCAGCCACATCGCGAAAGAACAAACCCATTCGAGCGGCACGATGAGTTGCGATGGCAACTGCAATGGGAGTGGCCAGTCCGAGTGCACAAGGGCAAGCAACAACCAACACCGATACCGCAGCATTGAGTGCGACAATCTGCTCGGAGCGCAGAGCAAAAATCCAGAAGAGATAGGTCAGGAGACTCAAAGACAAAATGCCAGGGACAAAAACGGAGGAGACCTTGTCGACAAGCTTCTGCACAGGTGCCTTGCTGAGCTGAGTGCGCTCCACAAAAGCCACAATCTCACCGAGTCGAGACTCTGATCCAATCGACTTCGCCTCGTATACAAGGGGTGCCGTCAGGTTCAAAGCACCGGCCACGACATCTGCACCAGGAGTTTTGGCAACCGGCAGACTCTCGCCCGTGAGCAGAGATTCATCAGATTCAGACGCTCCATCGAGCACGACACCATCGGCTGCAAAACGCTCACCAACACGAACGCGCAGAATATCTCCTGGACGAAGAAAGCGTAGATCGATTTCCTCTACCTTATTCTGATTTGTGCGAGAGATGCGTTGCGCGGTGCGCGGCTGCAACTGCAACAAGGCTCCAAGTGATGATGTTGCCCGCCAGGTCATCCGCTGCTCAACGAATTTGCCAATGAGAACAAATGCAACAATGGCTGCAGCGGTTTCAAAGTAAACGTAACCTTGACCAGAAAAAGCCTGGTACAAAGACCAGATATAAGTGAGCCCTGCGCCCAAGGCCACCAGAGTGTCCATGTTCGCTGCCTTGTGCTTGAGATTTCGAATTGCATTTATAAAGAAAATCCGCCCAGGGCCGACCAACAAAAGTCCCGTGGCCAGCGCACTTGCAATCCGAACCCACAAGACGTCGGCTAATGAATGGATCATACCCAAAGCAATAACCGGCAATCCCAGAATCATGGCCCAAACAAGACGAGTACGCGCTTCCGCCTGTTCCTGCTTGAGGAGCTCTTCGCGGCTAAGCGCGCCACCGAGGGTGTACGCACTGAATCCCAGATCATCGATGATTTTTTCAATGTCGGAAGTTGAGAGAGAAGATTGCACAACGGCCGAGTGGCCCGCGAAATTGACTACAGCACGCTCTACACCCGGAGTCTGTGAAAGCACTTTTTCGATGCGATTGGAACAGCCGGTGCAACTCATCCCTTGAATGGTAAATTCATGAATCTGCGACTCACCCATGACGTTTGTTTCCTCTGGAGAGGCTCTGCGCAGCAGAGTTTCAGCACCCGGGCGGACGATTCGGAGTTCCGGGCGGAGGGCATTTATACACGCTCATTTCCTGTCCGTCATTAAATTCGAGGGTCAAGCCACCGTGAATCCACACGTAGTTGCTTAAACGTTCTGGAGGATTAGCACGTGGGTCAACTGGCGGAAGGACATCAAAGCGCCCGCGCGCCAGAAATGCGGTGATGGTCATGTAGTCGGGAAGGAAAGCTCCAGCATTTTCTCCAAAAAGGCCCTGCAGACCTCTTTGCTGATCGGAAAAATATACCCCACAGAGAACTGCACCCCACTGGTTCAACGAGGCACGGCGTATCGAGCCATCAGCCTGAACAATCCTCTTGGGCACTTGGCGCTGAACATTCTCTCCCCTCGCTGCGGAAAGAAATTTCACGACAGGACGATTTCCGGCCGGGCAGGGCAACGGGCAAATGGCATCGCTACCGCCCCAGTTTGAGATCTGAGTGGGATGGCGAGGTGGGATTGTGGGCATTCCACCCCGCCCGATAGGCAGTTGCACTCCTGCGGGAATGGGCTCGCATGCATTCACGAAGGCCTGCTGAGGGCGACCCGCTGCATCAAATCCGAAGGCGATGCCATCAGTACGCACGCCAGCGATCACGCCAGCCTGAGGGTTGCACGAATAGTTCGCTAGATCTGCCCGATTTCCCGCACCATTGAATTGTAAAATGCACCCGCGCCGCTGGTTGCCAATATTTGCGGAAACTGTGGTCTGGAAAGATCTGCGCATATCTCGGAGCAGGTTCATGAGATCAGCATTGGTATCCGACGCAACCTGAATGGTTTTTGCAGTCGCCATGTAATCGCGCAAAAGTGACCCTGACGCGGCCATAAGGACCATCGTCAGGGCCACGCCGATCATGAGTTCGACGAGCGTGAAACCTGCTTGTCTGTCTGCCTTCCGTTGCAGTGGACAGGTCTCTTGATTCATGGCCGCTTCACTTGCCCTGAGCCTTCAGCTGCAACATGTTCTGAATCACCAAATCACCCGTCACGACACCATCCGCAAGCACGTAGTGGAGCTCGGGTCTATCGGCGGGGCCCTCGAGCGCAAGGTTGACCACCGTGCGACCAAACTCACCCAGCTCAACCGATTTCACCGGCAAGAAATGCTTCTGGCCACTGAGAACCTCTTCTCCCTTCTTAAGATCCTTCGCCTGCACCCAACCGCGTCGAGTCATGAAAGGATGTGAGTCAGTGACCTTCACAACCCGCTCGCCGACCCGCACATTGAGCAAATGTTTCAATTCAGGGCCAATGGTAAGCTTGGTTATTTTTGCTGGCATTTTTGTTACTGGATTGAAAACAAACTCTCCCATTTTGAGTTGAGTGATCAGGCGATCTGAACCATCTGCCATGCGGATCCGTGTGGACTCGTCGAAGCAGCCATCATTGTTGCGGCACACAAATCCAGCTTCGTCACGAGTCACGAATGTGTAGGAACATTGCCTTGGATTTGCTGCTTGTTTGTAAATAAAATACGCACAGGTCTGCGATGTATAGCGCTCGAGCTCTTTGGGAGCGCCAAGTTGTTCTAGTTTGTAGACTTTGAAAGTGCGTGTCGTTCCCGGACGAGCAGCTTGAACGACGACACCCTTCTCATCGACAACCTCATTCACTTTGTCCTGCGCTCCGCGCAGCTCCATAGCGTAGTTGTTGCCCGGCAAAAAATTGAAGCCTTCAGCACTCATTTGAGGACTCTTGAACGTGCTGTATGCAGCACGGAGAGGATGAATGAGAGGATCGGCCGATGTGGGAGGGTCTTTCAAAGCCCTTCTGTTGTTACTGTGCACGACTCGCACAGGGTTGCTGGCCCAGCGTTCACGTCCGTCGATGAATGCATCATCAACTTCCAAGGCTGCCACCGCCATTTGCAGACTTGTTTCCGCATGGAGACCAGCTATCTGGGGTGCAAACATGGCTTCGGTGTTTTTGAGTCTTCTCTCTTCTTCATTCACTAACCCGCGCACCCGCTCGACCCACTGGTTGCTGCAGCTTACTTGCACGGCGCGATCAACATACTTGACGTTGGCAGGTTCAGCCGCGGTCACAGGTTCCACCACGACATCAACCTCTACGCATCTTGCGTTGAAGCGTGCCTGATGATGCTCTCGTGGCACATACACTTTGGTGCAGAAGTCAGCTCCGGCCCCGTGTCCACCAGCGGATCCACAGCCACCTCTGTAATCGGCATACCAATCATTTGCTGACTTGGTGACTGAAGGATGTTTGAGCCACTCTGTGGGATGCGATTTACTCGCAGTGAGGTAATATTGGAACTGAGGTCCATTTTTGTTTCCAAGGCGCGGAGTCACGCCAACGAAATAGGAATCAGCCTGTTCAGCTGCATTAAATTTCTCACGTCGTACAACCAGCTGCTCGCTAATGTAACGCCCACGCCGCTCTGGGCGCCAGGAATCGACAGAGTCGGACGCTGCAACATTCAGACCCAAGCGACCACCACGCAAACCTGTTAAATAGCCGCCATCGGGGCTGGTAATAAGCCTCTCGCGCAATGGAGAAAGAACCGAATAATCATCTTCATTGACCGTATTGGCCAAATTAGGGATCTGCCGTTGGAATTCATCGGCGAGATTCCCATCAGGTCGCGGCTCAATCTCTGTTATCGTGTAGGATTGACCCGAGCGAGCTCCACGTGCAGCAAACCCGAGCGTGCCCGTGACACCTTGGTCAACCGTTTTGGGACGCATGTAGAAGCAGGTATCTGCGGCACCATACCGACCCAGCAAACCACGGTTGCCGTCTGCGATCGCACCCAGGTTCACTTTCGCATCGAGGCCAGCAAAGAACCTTCCTTCAGCACTACGCGGACGCTGTGCTTTCAGATAGGCAAAGTTTCTGTCCGCCACCAGTGCATCGCCAGTGCCCGTGCGCTCTTTATTATAATTCGTGAATTTAACCTCGACGAGCACGCGCTCATTGATCAATTGACCTCTCGCATTTTTGCGAGATACAGGAACGCAAACATCTACAACTTCGCAACCCTTATCCGGACAGATGCGCTTGAATCTCCAGGCACCTGCTGCAGCTGAATTACAGTTGAGTGCTGGAGTCGTTGTGGTGATGTTTCTGCACCCAGCCCGTGTGTAACCAGGGTTTTCGATACCGTTAATCTGCGGCTCTATCACCTCACAACCCGGGGTCGCATTGAAGAAAAGAGAACCATTGGTGATGAGCTGTGTCACGGACTGCAAAGCTGTTTCGTTGATACGCCGTTCAACATCGGTAGAGGTCTCTTGTGCTCGCGCCTTTTTGTTGTCACGCACCGCCTGAATCGCAACTCCAGAAGCCAGAGCGAGAGCAGATGTGAATATGAGAATGCTTGTTGTCGATGTCCCTCGCTGATTTCCCCATCTTCGTCTTATTCCAAACATGACCAATCTCCTTACAAACTGAAATTAGCGAACGACAATTGGAATTGGCTCTGCGCACTGCTCTGGACATTGGTAGAGCCATGTAGGCGCGGAAATACAAATCGGCCTTATTCCATTCACGGGAATGGATGGTCGATTTCTGCAATTTGGAACAGATGCTCCAATCTTTTCGCTGGAGAATTCTTTCATGGTTTTGAAAACCAACTGCCTCCGCGAGGCCACAGTGCTCTCGGCATTCAGCACTGTGTAAATGTTCAATCCAACATTCATTGAGCGGTACATTTCGTTCACGGCTTGGTTACAGGTTAATGCATTGCCGGTGTTTGTGTTGCGGAAGTTTGCCGTGGCTACAACAAGTCCCAACACAGAAGGATTATCGATCACTTCAAGCTCGCTGCCTGGAGGCAGTGGTGAGGTTACGACATTTCCCGAGCGCGAGAAAAGATTTCCAACAAACGCAAAACACATGCGAAAGCGCGACAGGCCATTCAGTCCTTGAACACTCAACCCGCCCAACTGAGACGCCGAGAGATACGGCACACCGTCGTTGGTTACGTCGGGGTTTGGGGGTCGCGTCGGACGCCGATTGCCACGCTGGTTTGAGCAGGTTTCCACCCATGCGCACAACTCGCGGGCGGTTCCTTGGGAGTCTTCCAGAAGTGCACCGTTGGCATCGCAAAAACTTGCCAAGCCAGCATTGGCCGCAAAAATCGCATCCGGCGCAACATTGCGCGAACTGAATGGAACAAGCGCACCCCAGGTTCCGGCGCGGTTGTCCAGCCGCCCTGTGAGGGTTTCGTTGGGTGCATCAACATCTTCGTACCTGAGAGTGCTGAGCGCCATGCGCATGTCTGCACCCAGCGTGAGGTTATTAAACAGGGGATTGCCAGAGGGCCCACCTGGGAGAGCCCCATCGTTACTGGCGTAGGCAAACCGACGAGCGTCGCTGCAATCAGGAGCGCCGACATGGGCAATCCACTGCATTAATTTCGAGTAGTAGAGCCGTAGCCGAGCACTCGCAAAGGTTTCAAAGAACATATGCGGGCCGGAGGTGTCTTGTGCCTTGGCGGTTGTGCGCACTTTACTCAAAACCCTAAATGAGCCGCCGAAAATAATAACCAAAATGGTCATTCCAACCATCAGCTCGACGAGTGAGAACCCAGATTGTCTGCTGCGGCGCTTCATTCCGGCTTTCTGCACGCCACGTGGCGAACAGATTCCTCCAAAAGCTTATATCGGCTGATTGAAATAAAATTTGACTGCGCTCGCCGAGAAGACCCAAATCTCTTTAAAAAATCCCAAATTTTAGTGACTTCAAACTGGTCAATGAGACGCTTGCGCCTCCAGCCAGCGATCAACGAAAGAGGCTTCAAGAAGGTCACCATGGCCGACGTGAAAGCGTGCCACGCCTGCCCTGCGCAGGCGTATAATCTCCTGCGCACATCGAGGCTTATCGAGGGTTGCGGGGTGCTGGGCAGGCATCCAGGCTGGCGGCAATCCAAGAACCCCTCCCATGAAGAGGTCGCCCACGCATGCGGAGCCATCGGCCAGTACAACAGAGAGGGCATTCTGAGTGTGTCCGGGCGTGAGCTCAATGCGCCCCTCAACACCGAACTCGCTCAACTCCATCTGGCCAGAGACCGGGACATCCACCTCGACCGCTGGAAACGCGCGCGGGATCAAGTTGCCCAACGTCGAAAGCAAAAGCTTCGGCGCAAGGGAGTGGAGAGCGCTGGCTTCCTGCCGCCCTTCCTGTAATGCTTTCTTGCTCTCGGCGCAGGCAACAACAGGCACGCCCCTTTTGCGCAACTCTGCTGCGCAGCCACAGTGGTCGAAATGAATATGGGTCAGCACTACGGCGGCAAGCGACTCAGGCTTCACACCGCGTTCGCCAAGCTGCCTGGCCAATTGTGGAAAATCGTTCTGGCAACCCGCATCCACAAGAATATTCTTGCGATCGCAGATAAGAAACGCATTCGATAGCGGCAGAGATATTTTGTGAATCCTCACTCAGTACCCCGTCATGAAAGAGCTTAAATCAACATTCTTTGATTTCAATTTAAATTCACGAACGATCTGCTCTCGCACCTCATTACTATTCGGATCAATAAAAAAGCTTTGATGCTGAAGAAGATAAGCCTGCATTTCATTGTTCAAAATGTAAGAATCTTGCGTGTCAAAAACTTTCAGAACAAACATTTTTAACCGCCTGAGTTTCTGTGCACTGTCATCCAATGCAGCCTCGACCACATCCCGGAAATCATTTGATTGAAAATAAAGTCCGTGAAGAAATTCGTGCGATGGCAAACCCGTGAAGACACTTTGAGCGCTAAAACTCAAAAAATATTTCCAGGGCTGAGCCATCATCCAACTCCACAGCCGCTCTTCCTCAACGAGCGGAGAACCAGACTGTCGCAACAGAGACACAGCCGTTTCAAAATCACCCCTGCGTAGATTTGATCCCTGCCAGAAGCGCAGCAGTGGGTTGCGGCGATGCTCATCGAGGGAAAGAAGCTTGTTCCCCTGCTCGATGTAGGAGACAACTCGCCCGAGAGCATTGTTCATTTGCCTGTTTCCGCGTGTCACACACACGAGTGTCTCGGGCAGCTCGGTTACGAAACCACATGCAAGATCGGCTCCGGCTTCCGACCTGGCCACCGCACCCTGCACAGCAAGCTCCTGCCAAGCCGAAATTGGAAGCGGGTTACTGAGCTTGGCAATACGTGGCCACAGCTCTATACCCTCGCCGCCCTCCACAGTCAGCCTCTGCCAAGATTGTGCGCGATCAGCTTCTTCAATGAGACGCGAACGTTGACAGGAAAGCTCAGATCCTGTGGAGCAACTTTCCCTCAAAATTTCAGACATTTCCCTCGGAGCCTGGGATGTCCAGGCCCAGTGGACCATGCCCCAGTCAACACAAAGCGCCTTCCGACGGAACTCGGGAGCAAGGCAGTCATCGGCCAGCTGAGTCAGGAGCGCCTCTTGGTCGGAAACAAAACCAGCCGCATCGAAACCCGATAAAGACTCTTTACCAAGTGGCCAGTTCCTTTTGCCAAAAGCCCAGTTCCAGTAAAGGGAAGCGACAAGTATTGCCACACCGCAG
>JBILKQ010000129.1:0-8202 GCA_044376655.1 Silvanigrellaceae bacterium | reverse complement strand
GCATTCTAGCTCTGTCAAATAGAGCTCGGCTTCCCGGGAGGCTGACGTTTCTGTCTGCTCCAAGGCTAAAAGCTGGGCTGCAGCGGTTTGGCCGCTTTCGAGCAGTTTGTGCGCAAAAAGGCGTCCGAGGCGCACAACGACTGTGTCGACCACCCCGGAAACCGGCAGAATCGAGGCCGCGTTTTTTGAGAGCAAATCAAGGTTGACCACAGCGTGTCCTCTCACTATAAGGGGCTGCCTGCGTCCAGTATGCCCGGTTTGGCCGGGTGCGCAGAGGGTGCCTTTTACGTGTGTGTCAGATGACTGGCACGCGCTTGCACTGCATCGGTTCGGGTCATCCACAATCCGCGCCGCTGTGGTGTGCGTCATGGTCACGTTTACAGGTGCTGTCCATGCGCTGAAGCGTAAGATGTGTCGTCTTTGTATTGAACTCTGCGTTGTGACAACGCCCTTTAGTTCTGCAAGGCCTGCATCAGAAAGTTCGGTGTGCGGTTGAGTCAAATTGTAATTTTTCGTCTGGAAAATTACGTGGAGTTTTGGAAATGAAAACCTACAGCGCAAAACCATCTGAAGTGAATAAAAAGTGGTTCATCGTCGATGCCGAAGGGCAAACCTTGGGCCGTCTTGCTTCGCAAATCGCATACGTCCTGCGTGGCAAGCACAAAGCAATCTTCACTCCTCACATTGACACCGGCGACAACATCATCGTCATCAATGCTGAGAAAGTGCGCTTGGCTGGCAACAAAGAAACTACAAAAATGTACTATCGTCACACTGGCTACTTTGGAGGACTCAAGTCCTTTACTGCCGGTGACATCCGCGCAAAGCATCCTGAGCGCCTGATCGAATTGGCTGTCAAGGGAATGCTCCCGCACAATGTTTTGGGTCGTGAATTGTTCAGAAATCTGAAGGTCTACAGCGGCACTGAGCATCCTCATGCTGCTCAGAAACCCGAGCCTCTGCCTGCGCGCACGAAGGCTTGATTCACCCTCAAACTGACTAACAAAGGAAGGCTCTTACAATGGCCAGCAAATTCTTCACAGGTCTCGGCAAACGCAAACACGCAATCGCCCGCGTTTACATCAAGGAAGGCAAGGGAAACATCACTGTCAATTCCCGCACCCTTGAAGACTACTTCAAGCGTCCAACTTCACGCATGGTCGTTGAGCAGGCTCTCAAGCTCGTTGCTCTCAACGGCAAGATCGACATCAATGTGAACGTCATCGGTGGCGGTCTCTCCGGACAAGCCGGTGCCATTCGTCATGGCCTCACACGCGCTCTCATGGAGTACAATCCTGAGCTGCGTCCTGCACTCAAGGCTGCTGGTTTCGTGACCCGTGACCCACGCATCAAAGAGCGCAAGAAGTACGGCCTCAAGTCCGCACGCGCGCGCTTCCAGTTCTCGAAGCGTTAATTTGCTCTGGGCCAGGAGCTCGTGGCTCTTTGGTTCTGCAAAAACGCCTTTCGTATTGGCGCTTCAAGTGCCATCCGACCGAGCAAAAATGGCTGCCTCATCGGCAGCCATTTTTTTATGTGTATAACCCACCCCTGCGAATGACTTTCCCACAGGAAAGACCTGTGTTTCTTGGACAGCTGGCCATGTGGATAACTTGTGCATAACTGAGTCGAGTTGCGGCGTGGTGGTGCAGATAAACGAGCCGCTTCTAGAGAGAGCAAAAAAAAGAGCCCGGGACGTCTCCCGAGCTCTTTATGCAAAGACCTTCTGCCCCAATCAGGGGCACCAGGACTTACTTGCCACCGGTTCTCGCAGCGCGACGACGGCGGAGAAGACGACGCTTCTTACGACCGACTTTACGACGACCCTTTGGATGCTTTCTCTTATGGCGTGAACCGTGCACAGGAACCTCCTAAAACATTCTGCAGAATTAAAAAAACAATACTCTTCCTAGGAAAACAACTGAATTTTGAGCGTCAAAAGCCCAAAATGCCAGCACCGGAGCTGTGGCGTGTAGCACAGTCCGGTGCGGGGGGCAAGGCTTGTGGATTCCAAAAAAGGCTCGACGAAGACTTGCTTACTGTTTGTCGTCAACAAGAGGCGCAGGCGCAGCCACCGTTCCGTTATCATCTACTGGCAAGGATGCACTACGAACAGCCACACAGCCGCCGGTCCGTGCGACTCCAGTATTGGGTGCGGTCACCGATTCTTCATTGGTGACGTCTGTCTGAGAGCACAGTGCTTTGTTGGTGTTGATAGCCCATTTGTCGCGTTGTCCGCGGAGGAGCGGGCGTTTCGTTGATGCCCCAGCGGTCCAGCGCGAGTTCGCGGGAACTGAGTTCACGCCGTAAAAATACTTGTTATCGGGGCGTGCGATGAAAGTGATTCTGTTTGCAGCGTTGCCGCAGCCCACGGTCGCCGACTCGGGACACTGACCTGCGATGGCCGGAAATTGATCGTTCGCTTCTTCGAATGCAATCATGGCTAGGTAAAGTGAGTGCAGGTTGGATTTCGCCTCTGTCTGCACACCCTTCGCGCGGAAAGACTGCACGCGTGGGCCTGCGACGGCGGCAAGAATACCGATAATCGCCACGACCACCATGAGCTCCACCAGCGTAAAGCCGGCCACTGCTGAATTAACTTTTGGATTCACCGTTGTTTTCATGTTTCGCCGGCCTCCCTCAGACACCGAAAAGCTTCAAGAGAGGGATCGGTCGACTTGGGATGAACTTTAGTCAAAAAAGCTCAGCAGCGGGGGTATTGGACTTTTTCCCATTGGTTGCTCAGTGGGCTCCTGAACTCCCAGGTGTACGGGTCGCATTGCCTTAGATTTTCTGAGGACACCGAAATTTTTCCAAAACCTCCTGGGATATCAACGGTAAGACGGGGAATGGCCAGCCCAGGAAGACGCCCTACAAGCCCCTGAACCATTGCAATGGCGCGTTCGAGGGGAATGCGGAAATGGTTCGTACCCTTCGCGAGGTCGGGATAGTGTAGATAGTAAGGAGTGACTCCGGCCTTGTAGAGACCTCGAAACAGGCTCATCAAGCTCTCTTCCGTGTCGTTGATGCCTTTGAGCAGAACGGACTGTGAGCTCAGGCCGACCCCGGCTTTGCGCAGTTTCCTGAGCGCAGCCAAAGTCTCGGTGTTCAGTTCAGAAGATGCATTGATATGCACAACCACCCAAACCATCTTGTTTGAATTGCCAAGCCGCTTGCACAGCTCCGGGGTGATACGCTCTGGCAATGCGCTCGGTATGCGCGTGTGAAAGCGAATGGTTTCGATGTGTGGAATGGATTCCACCCTTGCAATGTGCTCTTCGAGGCGCGCATCGGTGAGAACGAGAGGATCTCCACCGGTGAAAATCACCTCATGAATTTCTGGATGACTTTCTATGTATTGGTAGGCTTCTTGCAGTGCCGCATAAGACAAATTTTCTTCCGCATGTGAAACCTTATGTCTTCTGAAACAAAAGCGGCAGTACATGGCACACTGGTAGGTGATTTTGACCAAAACGCGATCGCGGTAACGGTGCGTGAGGCCTGCGCACGGAGAAAAGGTTTCATCGCCTATCGGGTCAGAGAGTTCCTCTGGAGCAAAATAAGCCTCGTCGACAGTCGGAATAACCTGTTTTGCCAGAGTGTTATCGCCGCTTTGAATACCTTCGTGCCATGCAGCTGGGACGCGGATATCCAAAGCCTCTTGCGCTTGTACGAGATGCTCTCTGGCATCAGCTTGGTTTAACCACCCGCGTTCATCGAGCTGCTCTAAACTAACAAGCCCGCGGCGCAGCTTCTGTGGCCATGGGGCATGCTCTTTTAAATCGTTGTTATCCATGAAAACAGCGATTTTCGCAGATGTTTTTTCAGACGAGCAGGAGGCATCTGGATTCATGGCTTGAATGCATTGACCACTGTGGTGAGAGAAGCTGTGTTGGTTGTGCTCGCTTGTCGGACTTCGAGAAAGCTGGCTGTGGCGAAGCCCTCTTGAATCAAATTGACATCCTGTTCAGCGACGTCGCTGCCGCGTCGAGCCTGACCACCAATCATGTAGACGTGCGTCCCGTGCTTACTGAGCTCTTCAGAGGTCATCTTGTGTGCTGTGGGGACATAGACACTGATGGAGCCGCACGATGCCTGGCGCAAACCTTTCATCTGCAGGCCCGGGTGGTTCAAATTAAGGACCTCCAGTTTGGGCCACTGAATCTTTTCACTTTGTTCCGCGAAATAAAGAGCCAGCTGAGCCGCGTTCTGAAATGCTTTCTTCATAAGCTCAGGTGTGTTGCAGCCATCGAGATCGACTGACACAGCAATCGCTCTGTAGCCGAGAGATGCTGCTTCCGTAGCAGCACCCACAGTGCCGCTATAATTCACGTCCCAACCGACGTTGAGCCCGTGATTGATTCCGGAAATCACCAGGTCAAATTTGACGTTTTTGAAAAGGTCATGGAGCGCCAGGAATGCACAGTCGGCGGGTGTTCCATGCACGGCAAAGGTACTGCTGTCGATTTTTCTCACCAGAACCGGGCGAAAAAAGGTCATAGCATGTGATTGTCCGCTGCGTTCTTCGTGGGGTGCCACGATGGTCACATCATGGCCAGCGGCACGCAAGGTGGCTGCCAATGTTTGGATGCCCATTGCTTGGTATCCATCATCGTTACACAATAAGATGCGCATATTCCGGCTCCCCTCTGAAAACGGTGGCGGTGTGATAACCACAATCCTGAACTCTGCCAAGGTGTTTCTGACGCGAATCAGCATCGCACTGCTGAGTGCTGTTTTGCTGTGCTTGGTATTCGAACATCATCCACGCCCGAGCTCAATCGCAGATGCCAGTCCTGTTGACGCAAAGGCGATCGGCTGGCCCTCTGCAAAGTCCTTCCAGCGGCGCCCCTCTTCCCCGAGCGTGGTCAACCTAGACCGTTTTTTGCAGGTCATCACCCAAGAGCCTCACCCCATGGGCAGCGAGCAGCAGCGCCGGCTGGCCCAGTGGATGGTTGAAGTCTTGAAGCACTTTGGTTGGAAGGCCGAAGAGCAACGCTTCACAGTCAAAACTCCAGCCGTTTCCTCGAAAGAAAAAAAACTTGAAGAGCGCACAGGACGTAACGTGGTGGCCTGGAGGCAAGGCCCAGATGATTGCGCCTTCATGATCGTGGGACACTATGACAGCAAGTACTTTCCCCCTGAGGTGCGTTTTGTTGGCGCCAATGACGGGGGTTCATCGACAGCCTTGATGCTTGAACTGGCCCGGCTTTGGACACATCCGCTGCATGCACTCGTGTCCAAACAAAAGTCTGCAGGCACCTGGTTCGAGTGTGATGTGGTGTTGGCATTTTTTGATGGAGAAGAGGCTTTTTTGCCTGAGTGGAGCGATGGTGAAAGGCTTTTTGGCGTGCGTGATAACCTCTATGGCTCGAGAGATTTTGTGAATCGTCTGCAGCGCAGCGGTTCCACTGTGTTATGGAACAAGAAGCCTATTCGCCTTGTTTTAAATATCGACATGGTGGGACACAAGAAGCAGAATCTCTTTATTACCAGTGGCAGCGATCCTCTAATCTCCGAGCAGTTGATTGCCCTGCGTGGCAACGTTCAATTGCGCAAGGTTCCCCTTGCGGTGGAAGACGATCACGTTCCTTTCATGCGTCTGGGAGTTCCGGTTGTTCACATGATTGACTGGACGAATCTTCAAGAGTGGCACACACCTCGTGATAATCTTGAGATCGTCTCGGCAGAAAAGATTGCTGCCCTCACTGAAGTGTTGATGAAATTTAGCGAAAGAAAGAGGCCCTGATCATGGCGCAGCGCATGTTGATTCTGGGAGGTGCGCACAGTGGCAAGAGCAATCTTGTGCATGAGATCTGCTCGTCCTTCGAGGGCGTTGTTTGGTGGGGAACAGGAGTTGAGTTGCCGCACGATAGTGATTGGCAGGAGCGCCTCTCTGAGTTGCGCTCTGTGCGTCCTGCCTCGTGGAAAACCCTTGAGGGCCCGTGGGCTTGGCCAAGCCCATCGGAAGATCACACACGCGGTGCATCTATTTTTGTGATGGACAGCCTGAATTTATGGTTGGCTGCGCAAATTAACCGGTGCACCTCGCTCTATTCGATGAGCCAACTCAAAACTCACCTAGAGATTGAGTTTCAGCAGCTGCTCAATGCGTTGAAGGCTGTGGCGTGCCCAGTTCTGATTGTTTCGGCAGAGGTGGGCAGTGGTGTTGTGCCTTCCGGTGAAGCAGGTCGGCTCTTTAGGGATCTCTTGGGGCTCTGGAATCGCACTCTGGTTGCAAGTGCGGATTATGGTGTTTCCCTGCAAGCTGGACGGGCATTTTATTGGCCCGGGGGTCGGGCCGAGCTCCCCCCCGAGGGAGTTCCTTTGCGCGTTGTCGATGCTGCCTTTTTGCATCGACTTTTGGCCCACCATCAGTTGCACAAATAGCTTGTGGGACGTAAATCAAACGCTGTTTCCACAGTCGTGTTTTCGGCTGTGACTTTGCGAAAGGGTGCGTCCGTGGTCATAAGACCGAATGAAATCATGCGACTGAGCGACAAGTCGAAGAATGTTCAGGTGATGTTCGACAAAATTGCGGATCGCTACGACCTCCTGAACCGGCTCCTGAGCGCCCGGCAGGATGTGCGTTGGCGCAAGGCGTTGGCACAAAAGCTTCCCGCCCAAGCAGATCGTCAGGGCATTCTCTACGACATCGCATGCGGCACCGGTGATGTCATGCTGACGGTTGCCAGACACCGCGCCGATTACGCTCAAATCCGTGGTTTCGACATTTCGTTTGAAATGCTGCGCAAGGGGGAAAGTCGGCCCGATCTCGGAAAATGGATTCGCAAGGCGAACGCGCGTAGTTCGTTCACGCAGGCCTCAGCTGAAGCCCTCCCCGCGGAGTCAGCATCGGCGCACGCGGTTTCCATCGCTTTTGGTCTGCGCAATGTAGACAACCGAGAGCAGGCACTGCGTGAGATGTTCCGTGTGCTGAAGCCGGGCGGTCGGGTTCTAATTTTGGAATTTTTCCAACCGCACAGTACGCTTTTCGCAAAAGCTTTCGATTTCTATTTCAGGAACGTGTTGCCCAAGGTGGGGGGACTCATCTCCGACCGTGAAGCCTACCAATATTTGCCTGCGTCGGTGGGATCCATGCCCAGTGCTGAAGCCTTTGCCCAGACACTGCATGAAATTGGATTTATAAATGTAACGCAGCAGATGTGGTTGTCAGGTGCCACTCGATTGTTTGTTGCCGATAAACCCTAAATTATTTTTACAGGGAGCGAAGTCATGATCAAACGTCCTAAAATTGCGATTGTTGGTGCAGGTGGAAATGTGGGCGCAGCTGTTGCCCACTGGGCGGCCGTGAAAGAGCTCGGCGAGCTCGTGCTGATCGACCTCAAGGGTGATGTTGCAAAGGGCCGTGGTCTGGACCTCACCCAGTGCGGGCCGTTTGAATCGTTCAACAACAACTTCACCGCGGGCAGCGACCCTGCACTCATGCAGGACGCTGATGTGGTCGTGATGACTGCTGGTGTTCCACGCAAGCCCGGCCAGAGCCGCGAAGAGCTCGTCAACATTAACGCAGGGATCGTTAAAGAAATCTGCCAAAATGTGAAGAAGTTTGCGCCAAACTCTATCCTTATCGTGGTTTCGAATCCATTGGACGCCATGGTTTATGTTGCAAAACAGGTCACCGGCTTCCCTCGTGAGCGCGTGATTGGCTCCGCTGGTACGCTCGACTCAGCGCGTTTCCGCACAAACATCGCCATGGCCACCGGTGCTTCTGTTGAAGACGTGCACGCGATTGTTCTTGGTGCGCACACCGACAAAGACATGGTTCCGGTTGTTTCAACAGCCTGCGTGGGCGGCGTGCCGCTGACAAAAATGCTGACTGCAGAACAGCTCAATGACGTGGTTGAGCGCACCAAAAAAGGTGGCGCCGAACTTACAGCTTTGATTGGCACCTCGGCATGGTTGGCTCCGGGTTCGGGAACAGCACTGATGGTTGAAGCCATCGTCCGCAACCAGGGTCGCGTGCTTCCCTGCTCGGTTGAGCTCAAGGGCGAGTTCGGCGTGTCCGACTGCTTTGTCGGCGTTCCAGTGAAGCTCACCAACAAAGGTGCTGAGAAAATTTATCAGTTCGAACTCAGTCCTGCTGAGAGCGAAGCATTCAAGAAGTCGGTTGCGGCCAACGTTGAGCTTATGAACATCACCAAGGGATTTCTGTGAAAGAAAGCCTTTCGACTGAGGCCCTGG
>JBILKQ010000031.1:0-23198 GCA_044376655.1 Silvanigrellaceae bacterium | reverse complement strand
TTGGACCTAAAATGCGACAGCTGCACTTTCCACCTCATAGCACGATTCGGCATGCAATGAGTTTAACAGTCCGAATGGCTTCAGGGGCTTCGGCTGAGTGGTTTTTGGCAGTGAACGAGCTGTACTCGAGTCTGACGCTGGGTGAGGTTGGCCACGCCACTGCGGAGCGATTCTTCGCGTGAGTTTTCAACGCTAGTTTCAAAAATTGTGAGTGCGCCAAAATGTTTGTGCAATTTTTCGAGTGCTGTCTGGAAGCGGAAGCGCTCAGGGTCAGCAATAAGGAGCGAGCCGCTGGGTTTGAGCAGTTCGATTGCTATGCGCGGCAAACTGTCAAGGTGAGAATCATCATAAAGCACGTCACAGGCAACAATGAAGTCGAATTTGTGCTGAAGGTGCTGCGGTGCTGTCTCGCACCAGTCAAGTGTTTCAAAGGGAACATGTGCTGCAGTTCCAAGCTGTCTGCAATTGGCTTTCAGGAAATCGGCGTAGGCGGGCTCATAGTCGGATGCTGTCATCGACCAGTGTGTGTTCGCGGCGAGAAGAGCGGCAAGAAATCCTACTCCAGAGCCTAATTCGAGCACCTGATAGTTTTCTCTTTGCGGGTCGGCTGCGACTTGTGAATAGCGTGTGGTGTCGGCACATAACCATTCCCAAAGTGCGCGAGCACTCGGCCACAAGACAGCGCCGAACGGACAGCGCTGGTGGTTGAGCTGCTCGTCTTTTTCGCCTTCCGCAATAAAATCTTCTAGGAGGATATCTATGTTTGGCGACATCCAGATTTCAAAATCTCGCCCTGCCACCCTCACTGTGTTGAGCTTGGCCTTTTCGAATGCGAGCGCAGGGTGAGATTTTTTCATAGTTGTCGTTGTGTCACCATTCAGTCCAGAAGGCTTAGTGCAGGGCTGCCTGCGCGCTGCTTAAAATCGCCACCGGAACACGGTAAGGAGAGCAGCTCACATAGTTCACGCCGACCTGGTTGAAGAACTCGATGGAGCGCGGATCGCCACCGTGTTCGCCACAAACTCCAACTTTCAACTGGGGTTTGCTCGCACGACCTTTTTCAGCGGCCCATTGAATCAGCTGTCCCACTCCTTCTTGGTCGACGACCGCAAACGGATCGTCGGTCAGGATGTTCTCGCGTGCATATACTTTCAGGAATGGCGCACTGTCGTCACGGGAGAAGCCAAAAGTTGTTTGGGTCAAGTCATTTGTTCCAAAGCTGAAGAAGTCTGCGTGCTCAGCAATTTGCTTCGCTGTCAGTGCCGCGCGTGGCACCTCGATCATTGTGCCAAATGGGATGCCGGCGGACTTGGGTGTGGCGTTGAGTGCCGACATGGCGGTTTTATAGGTTTCGGCGGCAAGGCCTTCCAGTCTGTCGCGCAGCCATTTCAATTCCTGTGCATGGCCAACCAGAGGAATCATGACTTCAGGTTTTGCATCCACACCCTGTGCATGTAGGTGAGCTGTCGCCTCTGCAATTGCTGCAACCTGCATTTCGTAAATTTCTGGATGGCTGATCCCGAGGCGGCAGCCACGATGACCGAGCATCGGATTTGCTTCATGAAGTTGAGCAACGCGAACACGGATTTCTTCAACAGGCATGCCAATCTGTGTCGATAGATTGTGCATATCACGCTCAGTTTGTGGGAGGAACTCGTGCAGCGGCGGGTCGAGGAGACGCACGGTCACAGGATAGCCTTCCATGGCCTTAAGGATGTCTACGAAGTCTTGGCGCTGGAAAGGAAGGAGTTTGGCCAATGCCCGAGCTCTTTCTTGTTTGTTCTGTGCCAGAATCATTTCGCGCACAACGGGAAGTCGTGCTTCGTCGAAGAACATGTGCTCAGTGCGGCAGAGACCAATGCCTTCCGCACCAAACTCACGCGCAGCGAGAGCGTCGCGTGGTGTGTCGGCGTTGGCACGAACGTTCATGACGCCAAGATTTTTTGCCCAACCCAGGAAGGTTGAGAATTCAGGACTGAGCTCAGCTTCACGGGTACTGACTTTGCCCAGCATGACTTCCCCGGACGCACCGTCGAGAGTGAGCCAGTCACCTTCAAAAACTTCAATTCGGCCGACCTTCAAGTATTTTTCTTTACTATGAATCTGCAGAGCACCGCAGCCTGCAATACAGCTTTTGCCCATCTGGCGAGCCACAACCGCAGCATGCGAAGTCATGCCGCCGCGTGCTGTCAGGAAACCTTTCGAAACGTGCATACCGCCAATGTCTTCAGGCGATGTTTCGTCCCGCACAAGAACGATTGGCTCACCCCTTGCTGCCCAAGCCTCCGCGTCTTTGGAGTCAAATACGACACGCCCAGAGCATGCGCCCGGTGATGCTGGCAGACCTTTTGCAATCACCTGGCGGTGTGCACGCGGATCGAGCGTGGGGTGGAGGAGCTTTTCAAGTTCGTTTGGTTTCACGCGGACAATTGCTTCTTTTTTGCTAAGAAGTCCTTCGCTCACCATGTCCACGGCAATCTTCAATGCGGCCTGCGTGGTGCGCTTTGCGTTGCGTGTTTGCAACAGCCACAGTTTTCCTTCCTGGACTGTGAATTCAATGTCCTGAACATCGCGGTAATGACGCTCAAGCGTCAGGCGCACGCCGTTGAGTTGTTCATAAACTCCGGGCATTTCCTGTTGCAGCAGTGCCAGAGGTTTGGGTGTTCTGATGCCCGCAACAACATCTTCACCCTGAGCGTTCACAAGATATTCACCGTAGAAAATATTTTCGCCTGTCGATGGATCACGTGTGAAGCACACGCCCGTGGCACTCGTTTCTCCCATATTGCCAAACACCATGGCACAGACGTTAACGGCCGTACCCCAGTTCTCAGGGATGTTATGAATCTCGCGATATTTCTTGGCGCGGTTGCAGTTCCAGCTGCGAAATACAGCTGAAATGGCCGCCCACAGTTGCGTATGGGGATCTTGAGGGAACGTTTCGCCCAGCTCGCGCAGGTAAATGGATTTGAAGTCTTCAACGAGGTGTTTGAGATCCTGAGCGTTGAGTTCGGTATCATCAACGATACCCCGGTGCTGTTTTAGATTCTCCAGTGCATCCTCAAGAATATGGGCATCAAGGCCCTTGACCACGTTCGCGAACATTTGAATGAAGCGACGGTAGCTGTCATACGCAAAGCGCGGATTGTTGGATTTGCGCGCAAGAGCCTCGACCACCGCATCATTCAGACCAAGATTCAAAATCGTGTCCATCATGCCCGGCATCGAGACGCGGGCTCCGGAGCGCACGCTGACAAGCAGCGGGGATTCCTGGCTGCCGAATTTTGCGTCCATAGCCGTTTCCATATTCCGGAGGGCACTGCTGACCTCGGCTTCAAGCGAAGCGGGGAACTTTTCACCACCGTTAAGGAAGTCCATACAGACCCGGGTTGAAATGGTGAAGCCTGCAGGGACAGGAAGGCCCAGGGAGGTCATTTCCGCCAAATTTGCGCCTTTGCCGCCCAACTCGGCCTTCATTTGAGCGTTGCCGTCAGCTTTGCCTTGTCCAAAAAAATAAACGAGCGTCATGTGTTGGGCCCCCTGCAGCGAAGGAAGTTGGAGCGGGATAGCGTGAAACATACCGATGCGATACAGGAATTGCAGCCAATTGTAAATTAGTCACTTAAATCTAGGGTGGCCACTTTGGAAGCTTGTTGACCCCCCATGTCCTCTATGCTACGTGGGCACGGCTCAGGCTACCGCAGCGCTTCCGTGGCGCGACAGGCGGGCTTGTCATCGACCAAAGCCGCTGGTGTACACGCCACCAGCACCGTAGAAAGAGGTTCATATCATGAAAGAAGGAATTCACCCCAAGTACGGCCCTTGCGAAGTGTCTTGTGCATGTGGAAACGTGTTTCAAACGCGCAGCACCAAGAGCAGCCTGAAAGTGGATATTTGCTCCAATTGCCATCCGTTCTTCACGGGTAAGCACAAGGTTGTTGACACTGCCGGACGTATCGAGCGCTTCAACCGCAAGTACGCCAAGACTGGCGCTCCTGCAAAGTAATCGCAGCCATCCGTGAGCAATTCACCGAATAAGTCAGAGCTCTCGTTGCCTGGTTTCAGCTCGAGAGGATGATTTCATGGCTCTTGTCGATCAACTTTCTCGCCTTGAGAGGCGTTTCCTGGAAATCGAGAATCTGCTGCAGCAGCCCTCGGTTTCAGGTAACGCGTCTGAATTTCGTAAGCTCAGCAAGGAACACTCCGAACTGAGCGAAACGATCGCCGCATTTCGTGCTCACAAATCCGTAATCAAACAAATTGCAGACACCGAGGAACTCCTCGCTGAAGCAAGTCCCGACTTCATTGAAATCGCGAATGAAGAACTTGCGCACCTGCGCTCGCAGTTGTCGGCATCGGAGCACGCACTTCGAATTTTACTGTTGCCCAAAGATGCTAATGATACGCGCAACGTTTTTCTTGAAATCAGAGCAGGTGCGGGGGGCGATGAGGCGGGATTGTTCGCTGCTGAGTTGTTCCGGATGTACTCGAGATACTGCGAACGTACCGGCTTCCGTGTTGAGCTCATGTCATTGAGCGAAAACGAGCTTGGTGGCGTCAAAGAGGTCATTGCGCTGGTTTCGGGAGAGAACGTTTATCGGACCCTGAAATATGAGAGTGGAGTGCATCGTGTTCAGCGTGTTCCTGCCACGGAAAGTCAGGGCAGAGTGCACACCTCGACGGTGACCGTAGCTGTATTGCCTGAGGCAGATGATGTTGAGGTGAACATCAACGAATCGGATTTGCGGATAGATACTTATCGCGCCAGTGGTGCTGGTGGTCAGCACGTCAACCGAACCGACTCAGCCGTGCGTATCACTCATATCCCCAGCGGGCTGGTTGTTGCCTGCCAGGATGAACGCTCCCAGATTAAAAACCGTGCAAAGGCAATGAAAATCTTACAGGCAAAGCTGCTCGAGTTGGCGCAGAGCGAGCAAGAGAAAGCCTTTGCGGCTGAGCGAAAACTTCAGGTTGGTCGGGGCGATCGCTCTGAAAGAATTCGCACCTACAACTTCCCCCAGAGTCGCGTTACCGATCACAGGATCAATCATACGACACATGCGATTCAAGATTTCATGGAAGGCGATATCGGTGATATGCTCGCGCGGCTGGCCGCGTTTGACCAAGAGCAGTTGCTCAAGGAACAGGCCGAGCGTGAGCTGGGGTAAGCATGTCTCAATCCACCGAAATCTGGACCGTGCGTGATGTTCTTAATTGGACTGCGCAAAGGTTTTCCGCGCTTGAACTTCCGACTCCGCTCTTGGATGCGCAGCTGCTCATTGGTTCTGTTCTGTCGCTCAGTAAAGTTCAGATTTACACTCAGCTCGATCGCCCTCTCATCGAAACCGAACGCTCACAGCTGCGTGAATTGGTGCGGCGGCGGCTTTCCGGAGAGCCGGTTGCGTATCTGCTGAATCAAAAGGATTGGCACGATCTCGATCTTTTTGTGGACAAACGGGTGCTGGTTCCACGTCCCGAAACTGAAACGTTGCTGGACCTCACTCTAGCAGTCTGTCGCCATGAAAGCTGGCAGCCGCAGACCATTCTCGATTTGTGCACAGGTTCGGGTTGTCTCGCGATTGCACTCGCCAAGGCTTATCCCCAGGCTAAAATTGTGGCTGTCGATATTTCAGCCGATGCACTCGAAATTGCCCGCATCAACTGTGAGCGTCACGCAATCAAGAATGTTGAGCTGCTGCGAGCTGATGTGCTGTCTGAACAAACCCAGTCTGAATTGATTGGCATGGGTCCGTTCAACGTCATCGTGAGCAATCCCCCTTACGTTTCTGAAGCCGAGTGGATTGAATGTGATGTTTCGGTGCGCAGCTTCGAACCCAAAGTTGCACTCGTGGGTGGCGAGCAGGGCTGGGCTTTGCCAGCAGAGCTTTTAAAGGCGCTATCGAAGAGTGGCTTGTTGGCACAAGCAAACCTCATCGGTCTTGAGCTCGGCATTTCCCATCCAGAGATTCTTGCTCGTGAGCTGGGCTCTCAGCTCGCAGTTCCTTTTACGGATCCCCTTCAGCTACTGGCGTGCCAGCGTCCTGTCTGGGAATTTCCACGCAATGGATGGTTTGCTGTAAAAGACTACACACAACGCAGCAGGTATCTGTTCTCACTCCGCTCAAAGACGGAGTGAACTAGCCGATCCCGTGTGTGGATTGCTTTTTTAATGTCTTCCGTGCTTTTTCGCGATTGATTCGACAAGATGGGCGATCTCAATGCCGATCTCGTGAAAGCGAGTTTTACTCAATCGTGTGAGTTCCGCGCCCGAATGCATGAGCTGTGTCTCGGTGATCACAAATGAATCTTTAACGCCTAGGTCAGTGAGAAGTTGTTTTTGGTCACCGGAGATGCGTCCAAAAACTCCCGCGAGGCGAACGCCGTGTTCACGCGCAATCTGAGCAACAATTGAGGGCGCTTTTCCTGCGAGTGTTTGTTTGTCGAGACATCCTTCACCGCAAACCGCAAGGTCTGCGCCCTGGAAGCTCTGTGCCAGCGCCGCAACACGGGCGATTCGAGCGGCTCCAAGCTCTACAGAGAAATTAGGGAAAATGGCGCCTAGTCCCAAGCAAAGCCCACCGCCAGCACCTGTGAATGGGCTTTCGAGGCTGGCCACGAAAGGATTGCACTTGTGCAAATGCGACCAAAACTCTTTGAGAGCACCCTGAACAACCGGAATTTGTTCCGCAGCAAAACCCTTCTGTGGAAGGAAATCTGAGATTGAAATAGACCCGCCAATTGCGGGGGCTTTGACGTCACAGAGCGCTACGATCTTAGTTTTGAGCATGAACTCAGGCAAAGCTGCGCGGGTCAATACACTTATGCTTTGCGCGTGGGCGAGTGTGGGCGGAAGGTCTGCTCCGCCTGCGTCCTGAGCCTTCAGGCCGAAGACTTGTGCAAGTCCCCAGCCCGCATCGGCGGTCATGGTACCCCCAACTGCGATCCAGATTTCCTGGGGCCGGAGGTCAAAGGCCTTCTTAATGAGGAGTCCAAGTCCCACGGTAGTAGCTTTAAGAGCGTCGCTTTTGTGAGCAATTGTTCGGCTTGCACCTAGAACTTCCGCAGTTTCTATGACTGCAACGCGGCGGCTGTTGTTCCAATAGATGTGAGCCTCGGTGGGTTTTCCAAAAAGATCGGGTACTTCAATGCGCATTGGCTCGAGGTCGAGGTAACTCGCCAATATGGCAGCCGTTCCGTCGCCACCATCAGCCATCGGCCGCAACGCAACTTCTATTTTTGGATTCCGTTGGCGGATGCCCTCTGCAAGGCATTCATTCGCCTGTTGTGAGGTCAGGGTTCCTTTGAACTTATCGAGCGCTAGTACGACGCGCATGAGCTCCTCCTGTCTACACAACCCCTCGTCGACATAAGTATAAACGAAATATTTAAGATCACTAGGGTGCGTTGATTTTGAGACGCTCCTTTGGTATTGACACCCAGTCCAAATTCAAAATGCAAAGGAGATCTCTTCATGGACAGCAAGACCGTTGAGGCGAAGGTCATCAAGATTGTGGCAGAAAAGCTCAACATCGAAGAAAAAAACGTCTCGGCAGCTTCGCGCTTCCAAGAAGACCTTGGCGCTGACTCGTTGGACATTGTAGAACTCCTTATGGAAATCGAAGAGGAGTTCGGAACCAGCATCTCGGACGAAGAATCCGAGCGCCTCAAAACTGTCGGCGATGCCGTCAAGTTCATCGGCAGCAAGCTCTGATTGCTCTCGTCACAATCGGCACCTTCGGGTGCCTTTTTCCTTTTACAGGCAGATCACGTTCAGGGATGACAAATCGAAATGAAAATAGCCGTTGCATCAGACCACGCAGGGAAAGAACTCAAAAGCTACATCATTGATTTTCTCAATCTCACTAACCATGAAATTCTGGACTATGGCGTTGCAGCCGACTCTGTCGGTTCCGTTGATTACCCAGATTATGCTGACATTGTTGGCTCAGAAGTTGCAAGTGGTCGGGCTGATCGCGGCATTCTTATTTGTGGCACAGGAATCGGGATGTGCATCTCGGTGAACAAGTTCCCCGGTGTGCGCGCTGCACAGGTCTTCGATGAATTCACAGCGCGCATGAGCCGTGCACACAACGATGCCAACGTGCTCTGTTTGGGGGCGCGAACCATCAACCATCAACGCGCTGTTGATTTCGTCAAGATCTGGTTAACAACCGAGTTTGAGGAAGGCCGCCATCGCGCTCGCCTGAACAAGCTTGCGACTATCGAGAAAAGGCTAGCCTCGCTCTCTGGAACGCATGACAACCATCGCTAATCGAAGAGGTCTGCTGTGAATAACATTCTCTCTGCAAGCCGCGCCGTATTGGCGGAATCTGATCCTGCGGTTGCTCAAATCCTGAAGGCGGAGGCACACCGTTTGAGCGATGGGCTTGAACTTATCGCATCTGAAAACGTGGCCAGTCCGGCCGTTCTGGCGGCTCTAAGTAGTGTTCTGTCAAATAAGTATGCTGAGGGTTACCCGGGTCGACGCTACTACGGTGGCTGCGAGCACGTAGATGAGGTCGAAATCCTAGCTATTGAACGTGCGAAAAAACTTTACGGAGCAGAGCACGTCAATGTTCAACCACACAGTGGTGCGCAGGCAAATCAGGCAGTGTTTTTGTCTTGTTTAAAGCCCGGTGACACCATTTTGGGAATGAATCTCTCGCACGGAGGCCACCTGACTCACGGTTCGCCTGTGAACATGTCTGGAATGGTCTACAAGGCCGAATTCTATGGAGTGCGCGAAGCTGATGGCCTTCTCGATTATGATGAAGTGCGTCGTGTTGCCCTTGCAACTCGCCCGAAGCTGATCATCGCAGGAGCCAGCGCTTATCCTCGCATCATTGATTTTGCAGCTTTTCGCAAAATTGCCGACGAGGTGGGTGCTTTGTTGCTTGTTGATATGGCACATATCGCAGGTCTTGTGGCAGCGGGTGTTCATCCAAGCCCCGTTCCTTTTGCTGATTTCGTGACCACCACAACCCACAAAACGCTGCGTGGGCCTCGGGGTGGAATCATCATGTGTCGCACTGAGCACGCCAAGGCCATCGACAAAGCCCTGTTCCCTGGGACTCAGGGTGGTCCATTGATGCACGTTATTGGGGCCAAGGCGGTTGCATTTGGCGAGGCTCTTTCTCCTGACTTCAAGAAATATGCAGAAATGGTTGTTGCCAATGCCAAGGCTCTCGCCGGTTGCCTGGTGGAGAGCGGCGTGAAGCTGGTTTCCGGCGGAACCGACAATCACCTGATGCTGATTGACCTGCGCGAGTCACCTTTGAGCGGTAAAGATGCAGAAGAAAGGCTCGGACGCATTGGTCTTACTGTGAACAAGAACACGGTTCCGGGCGAAACTCGTAAACCGATGGTGACCAGCGGCATTCGTATTGGTACCCCTGCCATCACCACCCGAGGTCTGAAACCTTCGGACATGAAGGAATTGGCAGAGGCTATTGTTTGTGCTTTGCAGCACAATGAAGACCAATTGAATCACGCGCAAAAGCTTGTGACAGGGCTTTGTCAAAAATATCCTCTCTACGACGGTGTTTTTGCGCGAGATGGCTACGCTGTACCCAGAATATAGGAAAATCACTCGGAGTGTCCGGGAGAGACCATGAAGTGCAGGCAATGTAAAAGTGAAGATACCAAGGTGCTGGAGAGCCGCGAAAGCAAGGATGGTCTCACTGTTCGTCGACGTCGCGAGTGCCAGAACTGTGGATTTCGGTTTACAACCTTCGAGCGCTCCGAAGAGTTGCCGGTTTATGTTGTCAAACGCAATGGTGCGCGTGAGCCTTTCGATCGCCAAAAATTGCTGCGCAGCATGACGGTTGCTTGCCAGAAGCGAGCTGTCAGCGCGAAAGAGCTCGAAGGTATTGCTGATTACGTCGAGTTGACCGCAAGTCAGCGTGAAGATCGCGAAATTTCTTCGCAGGCCATTGGCGAGCTTGTGCTCGACGTTCTCCGTCACCTGGATCCAGTTGCTTATGTGCGCTTTGCCTCGGTTTATCGAGCGTTTTCTGACCCGGAAGACTTCCTCCGAGAATTGCAGCGTCTTGCACAAAATTCACGCTTTAATAAGTTGCAGGGAGACCTTGAGAACCCTGAGTCACTCCAGTAACACTTGACTCTCATCGGGCATGAGCTTGGGGGAGTCTAACAATGTTCACGGGTTTGATTCGCGATGTAGGAACCATCATCGGTTGGCAGCGGCGCAGCAATTCTGTCCAATTCTCGATCTCAACAAAACTCCCCATGTCGGATTTGTCGCTCGGAGCGAGTGTAGCCTGCAACGGTGCTTGTTTAACCATTGTTGCGTGCGAAGCCTCGCCGAATGGCCATAACATTTTTCAGGTCGAAGCGGGTCCGGAGACCCTGGCTCTGACTCGGTTGGGTTTGTCCGAGTTCAAAGGTGTTGGAGAGCTCATCAACCTCGAACCTGCCCTACGCATGGGTGATGCTCTCGGTGGCCATCTCGTTACCGGCCATGTTGACGCTCGGGGCAAGGTGATTGTGAATGAAAGTGGGGCTGATGGTTTTTGGCGACTGCGAATCGAATTCGCGCCCGAGTTTTCGAAATACATTTTTTTGAAGGGTTCCGTCGCTGTGGGGGGTGTGTCGCTGACCGTTGCTCAGTGCAGCACAGATGAGCAATGGTTTGAAATCATGTTGATTCCGCACACTCTTGCTCAAACAAATCTTCAACAATTACGGCCAGGAAGTTTGGTCGAGCTTGAGTTCGATTCCCAGGCCAAAATGGTTGCACAGATGCTCTCCGTCATGCTACCAAGTCAGCTCAAAACACTAATATCTCAGAGCTGAAGCTGATAATGCGTAACGAGCGATTCTATCATAGCGCGCAGAGCGCTGCTGAATCCAATGTCGATGCAGGTCGGGGTGCTATCCCCTCCTGCAACGCTGTTGCATTATTTGAGCGAATTTTTCCACAAGGTCTTGAAGTCTCGGCTTACACATTACGGAAGCGTTTGTTGTGCCCACGCTGGTGGCTGACAGGCGTCATGGCCCAATGGCTATCCAAAGACACCGACCTTGTCGCATCTCAATTGGGATTAAGCGAAGGTGATTTCATCCTCAGTGGCCCACAACTCAATGCAAAAACATTTCCGTTGATTGTTGCTCTCTGGAGCGAGCTTCTCGGGCAACTGACGTCAGCGAATACAGCGGGAAATTCCATTGAGCTCAATGTTGGACGTATTCTCAAAGGCACTGCGCATGAAGTGGAGCAGCAGCGCGAATTTCTAACCACCTATTTAAGCTCTGCGTTGCGTATTCAAAAAATCACTCATGCTTCAGGTAAGGTGTCATCGAGGCGAGCCAAGTCGGTGCACGCAGGTGTTTCCAATATGACCTTGGAGTCTGTTGGACTTGTGCAGATTGTTGAAAACGTCGTCATGACGGATTCCTCTCGGCAAAAATTGTGCGTGACCTTTACTCGCGATCCGCGTAGGCTTTTTTCACTCGATATTGTCGACCTGTTGCCGCTCCCGTTGCTCGAAAATTTCAAAGCAACACAGGGGTTGTCTGACTGTGGAACCGGGATTGTCACACTGCAGCCTGACGTTCTGCGTGCAATGAGTCGCAGTTTGTCTCCCAAGAAACTCATTCCATATCTTTTGCTTGAAATGCTTAAAGTTGAAAAAAATTCCGGAGTTCTCTCAGAAGAGGGATCTACTGGTGGCGTGTGGCGTGGGCGTTTGCTTGCTCAGCGTGAGCTCGCACACACCCACAAAGAGCAGTTGCTCCAGGCTCGCTCTCTCTACGATCATGGTTTGTTGAGTTGGGAAAATGAGGCTCCCAGGCAGCGCGTAAAGACGCTGATGGAGAGTTCAAAAGCTTCTGCCGGAAACAGTGGAATTGTTCATTGCTGGCGGCTCTCTCAGCATGCCGTGGATGCAGTTCAGTTTGAGCAGGCTATTGGCTCCTTCCTGCGCACTGCGGAGTCATCCAGCAACGCTGAGCTGAGTGCATCCCAACAACGCAGCACACTTCCCTCGTTTGGGGTTGATTCAGCTCAGCGGGCTCGGCAGGTTGAGTTGAACGCGCGGACGGCTCAAAAGGTGCCTCCTGCGTTTGTAGACGTGTCAATTCAAGTGGAGCCGGCAGCGAGACCTGCAGTTGAATTGCCTCGTGTGAGCCAAACTTCCGAGAAAACCATTGTTCAGCCTGCTGTTCAGGCTGGGTTAAATTTTTCGGGTGCAGAGAGAGCAGCTCCAAAGCCTATTCAGCGTCCGTTGCGCGAGACACGGGAAAGTTCGCTCAGTGTTTGGAGCGACGACGAGTTTTTGATGTGCGTGGCGGAATTCTACGAATCTTTGACGCCTGCTCAACAGCAAGCATTTGAACGTGAGCGCAGAAGAATGAGTCCGGAGCAATTCCGCACTTACGTGACACCTGCGCTAATGAGACACAAACTTAAGAACGTTTAAGAATTTCTTCAAGACGGGTTTTTGCAGTGGCAAAGCTGTCATTTTTGATGTTTTCTAGCTCTTCTGAGGAAAACTTTCCGAGCACATAGTTCGCCGTTGCGCTTTTATGTTCCGGTTTGCCGATTCCGATTTTCAGGCGAAAAAATCCATCTTGTCCCCAGCGTGCGAGGATATCCCGCACACCATTGTGTCCACCGTGTCCGCCCCCCACGCGCATCCTCACGGCGCCGGAGACTTGGTCGAGGTCGTCGAAAACCACGATAACCTGCGCAGCTGTCAGCTTGTAAAATTGGACAGCTTCAAGAACCGAACCGCCAGACAAATTCATAAAGGTCTGTGGCTTCAAAAGGAGGAGATCGTGTCCCTTCCAATTGACGCGACAGACTTGGGAATTGAATTTTGTTTGGCTAAACGACCCACCTGCGGAATCCGCAATTTCATCCAAAAACATAAAGCCCACGTTGTGACGCGTGAGCTCATACTGAGTGCCCGGATTTCCCAGGCCAACAATCAGATGCATGGGATATTAGAAGCGAACCAACGACGCCAGAGCGAGGTTGCGGGCTGCAGCGAGGTTCACGCCTTCGGGGAAGCTTACGTCGCCGATGTGCGCAGATTCGTCGACCTTAAGACGGCTGACGTCGACGTTCAGAGACGCAGGAAGCTTGTTTGCAGGGCCCTTCACCAGCAACGAGCGGAGAAGAATCTTGAAGGAGCCTTCTTTTTCTTGCTCACGAGTGAGGCCGATGAAATTCAGAGGAACCTTCACCTTTACGACTTCGTTTGCAGCGACTTCCTGGAAGTCCATGTGCAACGGGGTGTCCTTGAGAGGGTCAACCTGAACATCACGCATCAACACGGTCGTGGATTTACCGTCGATCTCGAGGTTCACCAAAGTAGAGCGTGGGTGCTGTTTTGGCAGATTCTTCAACGAGATAGCGATGGTTTTGTTGCCTGACTTACCAAACACAGTTGCAGGAACGAGGCCCTGTTGACGCATTTCGCGCAGTGAACCCTTGGTGGACAAGGTACGGTTTTGTGCAACGATTTTAATTGATTCTACTGTCATAATTAGACTCCGATAACGTGCCTCGTGCTGAGCTCAGCTCAAGTGAGCCCCGTGGATACACCAGAACTTTTGGGTCGGCAAGTCACAAAGTGTCTCCGTGTAGTTGACAAATTTAAGCCGTTGAATAGTTTGGTGTTAGGTTTTATGGCACGGAGATCTTTGGGTTTCATCAGGATTCTCTGCTGCTGTCGTTTTATTGAGGAGTTTTTTTCTATGGCATTCACTCTTCGCCATGTTGCTCTCTGTTCGGTTGCAATTGCAGCTGCAGCCTGCTCCAAGAAGAAGGCTCCAGAGCCTTCACTTCCCGATACTAAGGCTGCAGCAGCGGCTGCTCCAGCTCCCGCACCAGCTCCTGTGGCTACTCCTGCTGCAGTTGTTACACCAGGTGCGCTTGATACCGCTGATTTCGCTTCGGAAACTATCTACTTTGACTTCGATAGCTACTCAGTCAAGGCTGGCGAGCTCGAGAAAGTCCGCAAGCTGGCTGCAGTCATGAAAGCATCCGGAACTCCCGTGAAAATTCAGATCGAAGGCCACTGCGATGAGCGTGGCTCAAACGAGTACAATCTTGCTCTCGGCGAGAAGCGTGCTCGCGCCATCCAAGACGCCCTCGTCGCTGAAGGCGTGGCTGCATCCAGCGTGACCACCATCAGCTACGGTGAAGAGCGTCCAGCTGTTGAAGGTCAGGATGAGGCGGCGTTCTCGAAAAACCGCCGTGGCGAGTTCAAGAAGCTCTGAGGTTACTACCAGGTATTCCTGAGTTAGAGTTTGGCCAGGTCCTCGTGGATCTGGCCAATTTCTTTTCTAAGGCTTTCCAGGCCTGCAGCCGCAAGTTGAGCCTCCGCCTCGGCGTCCTTCAGCACTTTGCAACTCGACGGATTCGCCTGGGTTCCTGGCCCGTAGTATTGGGTAATCCACTGTAGCGCCTGTTGTGCGATAATCACCGCACCACTTGGGCCTGCAATGACCCCTCCAATGGCCGCAGCCACTCCTGTTCCAAGGAGAGATGCGAGGGCCTTGGTTCGGGCTTCTTTTACGGCGTCCACAGCGGCATTTCCCTCGCAGCGCTTCTGAGCTTCAAGAGCAACCATGAGTTTGCTTCTGAACCAAAGCGCCACAGACGCAAGCTGAGCCTCCTTTGTCATGAGCAAATTCATAAGGCGGAGCTTTTCTTCATTGATATTGTTGGTCAGGGAGATGTTGTTGGTTGTGGTGAGTTCGAAGGAACAGCTCACTCCATTGCCTTCGCCGTTGTTTGCGTCATCGGCCCGGCAAGGGTTGAAAATATAAAAGTAGGTTCCGCTGGGGGCGAAAGGGTCGGAGAAAGATGTCCGCATCATCTTTTCTCCAAGCAGTCTGCAGTGCCTCGTATCAGACAGCGAACTGTGCCACATCGCTTTCATCTCGATTACGTTGAGTGGCTCGATCATTCCCGATGCACTGCGTGCATTAAATCCCTGTGGGCTGCGTAGAACATATCGTGCACTGCAACGCAGTGTCTGCACGAAGTCTGCATTTTGGTAGTCCATAACTGCAAGTGTGTCTGTGCTTGTGCCATCTGATCGCAAAGAGCTGACTGCTACCCGTGGTGAAAGAGCAATCGTGGCGGCTTTTTCGGCTTGCGTCATTTGCTTTTCACTGTCCGCATCCCTAGTTTGAGCCCCTGTCCCCGTTTGATACTCAGCTGTATCGTCACGACGTGAACCACATCCAGTTAGAAATGATCCCAGACACATCAGAAAATAGATTCGAATTTTGTTTTTTGTCATGGGAGCAGACCCTCGGGAATGTTCAAGCCGAGCCTGAGAGCTTCATCGGTATCAGCACTCAACAACAGCTGCAGGTCCTTTATTTTGAAGAGCTCCGCTGTTGTGTTGATTTTGATTTCCTCAGCGGCAGCGCATGTTTCCTTGAAGTCTTCTTTGCTCGTAAAGAGCCAAAGGAGGACGCGTGTAATTGCTTGGCCGGTCTGAACGTTGTCGATTTTTGTATCCCAAATTGCATTAATCCGATCTGCGATTGATTTGTTGGGAGTGACTTGTGTGACAGAATTAGGTGCAAGAATGTCAATCAAAAGGGCTGAACCATAGCCAATAATATTGGCTAGGATACTTCGCTTGAGAAGTCTTTTTGTCTTCTCCCAATCGGCTGTGTTGCAGCGATCATAGGCTTCGGCCAGAGCTGCTGCCTTGACCGGAAGCGAAGCAGAAAGCTGACGAATGGCTGAGATTCGATTTATGATACGTGTGAGTAGTTCCCGTGTCCGGCCTTCAAGCTTGTTTTGAAATCCGAGCAGAGGTGCGCTGGCTGTGACAACCTCACTGCAGATAAACGAATTCGCTTCCAGGTTTGGAAGGCAGGCGCGGACAAACCACCTCCAGTCGCCTGAGGGAGCCGAAAGATCGATCAATTCGATCTGGGGTTGTGCATCTGCAACAGCTTCGCATTTCAACTTCACATCATTCCAGAACTGATTGAGAGCATAAAATTGCTTGAATTGAGAGTCTGTCGCCGGTTGATCTGCAAGGTCGTCGAAGTTATTAACCAACCCTTGGATTTCTATTCGTGCAGGACACCGATAAATCTGAAAAAGCAGCGCAGGATCATGAACGCCGGGAGGCAGCAAGACAGGTGCTTCAATCGTCTTATATTGAACAATCCCGACGGTCGGACTGGGCAAACGTGTCAACAGGCTCAGCTGCTTGATTGATGAGTCACGCTTGCTTCCAAGTTCACCCATGGAATCCGAGTTGATTTGAATCTGGGTGTTGGACTCGATGTTTTCGACGGAGCGGTACGTTCCACATGCACTGAGAAAGCTGACTCCTGAGAGAGTCCATATCGCTACTGCCGGAGCTATGTTTATTGAAAACTTCATAATTGGCTCCGTCAAATCGAGCCCAGAGACACAGGGCAGTCGCGCCTGCGCATCAGCTCAATGTATGAAGGATTTGCGGTCAGTTCTTTTTCAATCCAGGTGAGTGAGCTTTTCTGGAAATCAAAGTTAATCGCATTGCGATCATAAATCTTTTGCCCATTGATGAGCACACTCAACCCACTCAGCTGATAGCGGTCTGTCTCTCTGTTCTGCCACTCACACGCCGTTTTGAGTCCACCCCAGGTCGACCAGCAGTTATTGAAAGACTGATATCCCACGCCGTCTTTCTTTATCTGAATATTGTTGATGTCTCCCAGTGTGAGGTCTGTTGAGACACTCAGAAGCCACCGGCCTTCGTCGCGGAAGAGGGGGAATGTGCCTTCATCAGGATTGGAAAAGCGGAGGCCGCCCCCCAAATCGATGGTTGTTTGTCGAGGTTTTCCCGTGCTGGTCAGTTTCTTTTTGGTGGAGGCACGATCCCAATCCGAGAGAGGAAGATGGCTTCCCTTGATGCGTAGTTCAATCGTTTTGATTTGTTCTTTACTCCAACATCCCAACTGCAGGTCACCGCGCAAGTCACGTCGCAGGCGTGAGATATCCTGTGCAATAGCTAGGAATGTGTCCGTTCGGTTTTGCTGCAAACGGGTGGCAGAGAAGAGCCAGTCTTCAAAGAGCACTGCGATCTCATCCTGCGCTGCTTTAGGATTTTCCTCAGGCACTGTCACTGGCATTGGACTGGATGCTCTCGCAATGGCCTCTTGGGAAAGTGCATCGAGTTCATTGTCAGCGACCCTGCATTCAGCTGAAGAAAGCATATCAATGAGGGGAAGAGTGCTCAGCACAATGCTTGATTGTGTCCGAGTCCCATTCAAGATGTGTTCCTGAGTGAGCAACGTGTTGTTATCAATTTTGAAGCTGAATTGTGCTGTTTTTAAATCCGGAAGGTCACCTTCTACAGCTTTTATTTTCATGCTGCCAACGTCGGAGAACTTAAGATCTCGTAAATCGCGATGACCTGTTGAAGTCCAGGAAAGACTGCGCTCTTCTCCTGCCTCGAATGGATTTGATTCGATGGTGTTGTCGAGAATCAGTTTGAATTTTCCGCTGACGCCTTGAATCTTGGCTCGAAAAGAGCGGTTGTCCCATACGCGCTGTTCAACCCTGCACGCTGCTGCTGCACGCCATATGGATGGTGCAAGGGGTGCATGAACTATGCACGAGGAAAAAAGTTGTGCCTGCCGTGTGCAGAGCGAATTTTTTACCTCGAAGATCTGTGACAGAAAAAGGTTTAGACGATTGACGTCACTGGCAATTTTTGCAGCGCTTGATTTCAATCCATCGAGTTTCTCTGACCAGCTTTTTGGATCGAGATTGTTTGGTTTGGCTTGGGTGTCACCACTGCTTTTGCCATTCATCTGCTCGTTATTGTTTGTATTTCCTGCAGAACTGTTGTGCCTTTGAAAATCACCACATCCATTTGCAGCTTGGATAAACAACAGAAAGCAAGGAATGGAGCGTCTGATGGATATACTGGCATGCATGACACTTCCCTCGATTTTGTTTTGTGTCAGGTCGACTTATTGTGATTCGGTGTATTGCTTTTCGCCCTTAACGCTGCATTCTCCGCTCGTCGGCAGATTCTCTCCAGTCAAGAGCATGCTCAATATGCACTCTAAAATTGCAAATCATGATACTCTCTGACCAGGACACCGTGATTTTTACCTTCGCGGGGAGGCGAGCCATGCGCGTCGTTAATGGTGATGTTGTGTTTCTTCGCAACGGCACTCCTGCGCTTGTGAAAGAAGTGAATCGGGAGACCGGTAAGGTGATTCTCGATTACGACTTGAAGAATGTGCAGAAAGCGACGGAAAAAGGGCTCAAAAATCATCTTACGGAGTCACAACGATCGTCGTACAATGTGACTCTGCGTGAAGTTGAAAATACGGATAAGCGTGAGGAAGTGCAGGATCTCCATGAGGTTATCCAAAATCTCCGCTCCAACCGCCGAACTGATCCGAAGGTGCTTCATTATCTTGAGAATGAGTTGATGCATCGCATGCTAAGGGAGAACTACACGCCACCAAACTTTGAAGTCGATTCTGAAAACTTGCCACAGTATTAACTGAGTAAAAGGGGAGAAGGCCAAAATGATGTCAATGCCAGTACCGAAACGCAACGCTAACATGCAGATAGGCGACCTGGTTCAAAAGGCTGGAATTTACACTAAGCCCGGCGTCGTTGTTGATAAGAAAGAAGACGGCACTGTGGTCATCGATACAGATCAAAAACAAATTGAGCGCTACCACCGCTATGCCAATACTAGCGGCCTTTCCCCACAAGAAAAGGCGCGCTTCAATTCCATCATGGACGAGGTGATGGAAGGTCGTAATGACGGTGAGCGCATCAATCGTCTTCAGGAGAAGATTGATCAGGTTCGCACCGAGCCCGACGGTAAACGTGTTTTCGACACCCTGATAAACCAGCAATCGACGCTGATTCGTTATGCGAAGGAGTTGCCGCGGGTTTACAGCTACGATTCAAGCCAGATCAACGGCTATTGAGATTATTTTCCAATACAGAAATTTGAGAAGATGTTCGCGAGGACATCTTCTGTTCCTATTTCTCCGACCAGCTCGGTGAGGTGCTGAGAGGCAAGAACCAGCGTAGAGGCAATCTTCTCTGGGAAATCTCGTCCGCTCACCATTTCAATGGCATGTTCAACCGCGCCTAATGCCAGCAGTGCTTTGTCCTGTTGCCGCTGAGAAATCAGTACCGGAGAATCACTTCTGCGCCCTGCCATAAGCAAAGTGTCGTAGGTGTCCTCGAAAAATTTCCTGACTTCAGCGACTTTTGCATTTTGGCTGGAGCACATTGCTGTGCGACCAGAAAACCTGGAATCGTGGTGAATAAGTCGAAGCGTTTCTTGCCTGAGTGCGTCAGGCCAGAGGTCTGACTTGGTCAGAATGATGACTTCCGCGCCCGCGCCCGAGGCCGCGTCGGCGTCTTTCATGGATACTTTCAGTTCAGCGATTTTTTGTTCGAGCTCGTTCTTAAGGGAAGAAGCGTTCATATCTGTGGGGTCAATGACGTAACAGAGAATGTCAGCCTCTTTGGCTGTGCGGATGGTACGCTCCACGCCAATCTTTTCGATTTGATCTTCGGTATCCCGCACTCCTGCCGTATCAAGGAGAACGAAATCTTTGCCATTGATCACGAGTCTGTCTTCAACCACGTCGCGAGTTGTTCCCGGGATAGCCGTCACTATGGCCCGTTCTGTTCCCAAAAGAGCATTGTAGAGCGAGGATTTTCCCGCATTTGGTTCGCCGAGAAAAACGACTTTCAAGCCCTCACGCATTCTGATGCCTGAAGTATAGGAATTGCTCAGCAATTTGATGCGCGCGGCAATTGCTTCAAGTTGAGTCTTCTGGCTCTCTGCGTCGTAGTTGCCGACCTCATCTTCAGCGAAGTCGATGTGGGCTTCGAAGTAAGCCATGATGTTGATGAGCTGCTCACGTAGCTCGAAAGTATGCTGACTTATCGTTCCAGAGGTGGCCTTTCTTGCCAGAGCAACTCCCGCAGCAGTTTCTGCATGGATAAGTTGGTCGATGGCCTCAGCACGAGTCAGGTCGAGCTTGCCGTTTAAGTAAGCCCGCTGAGTGAATTCGCCTGGTTCAGCGTCACGAAGTCCAGCCTGCCTGAGCAAGGCATGGATGCGCGAAACGATAAAGGGATTTCCGTGACTAGAAACTTCGAGGGTATCCTCTCCTGTGTAACTGAACGGAGCCTTAAAAAAAGTGAAGAGGCAATCGTCGACAATTTCACCCTCTGAGTCGACCAGAAAACCATAGCGGGTGGCTGCGTGCTTGAGAGCGAGTGATTCTGATCCAAGTTCAGTTCCCGTCGCAGTCGCAACTGCCGTCCGTATGCAGGCTGAGAGTTTTTGCAGGCAGCCCATGCCAGAAATACGGTGCACGGCGATAGCCGAGCGCCCTCTGGCTGAGCTTTGAGCGAATATAATGTCAGTCGGACTCATGGGGCAGTGGTGGTCATTTGAGTGGCTTTTTTAGGTGTTGAGTGGCGGCAAACCGCCTTCATGCTCTGGGCTTTGCGAGTCTGTGTTTTGTCCTTGTACACCATCAGGTCTTGCACCCTGACGGTTTGCACCGCTTCCACGACGTCCACGGCGGCGGGAACGACGTGGTTGTTGTCCTCCCTCCGTTGAGTTTGGCTGGTTGTTGTTCCAGCGAGGCTGTCCAGCAGCGCCGCGAGCTCTATCGCCATGACGTGACCTGTTTTCACGCGGTTGAGAGTCGTCAGCCGAACGCGGCGGCCGGTTCGTTGAGTAGATGATGAGCTTACGATTATCGCCTACACCCACGCTCTTGGTTGCAATACCTTCCATGTTTTCAAGCGCAAGGTGGATAACGCGACGCTCCTGACTGCTTTTTGAGCTTAGAGTGATGGTCTTTCCATTTTCCTTGACTTTGTTTGCAACATCCAAGGCCGTCGCGCGGAGCTTGTCTTCTCTCTCCTGAGCAGCACGGCCTGAATTGAGCGCCACTCGCCCTGAAACATCGCCGAAGCGCTTTTGCGCGATGCGTTTGAACAGATGTTCAAATGCGCAGGAAAGCCGGTCGCTCCGAATCAACAGCTCCTCAAGATTGGGTGCATTGACGGTAACGATTACCTCTTCCTCATTGAGGAACTGGAGCTGTGGATTAGGCTCAACACCTGGGTCAAAGCCACGCGCAAATTGGTGAGCGAGCTCAATCAAGAGACCTTTCGATTCCTCGGAAGTCAGTGCGCTTCGAGGTCTATTCGCCCTCTCAGCCTGGAGCTCGTCTGCCGACCGATCAGACGTCTGAGCGCGCGCTGGATTTTGAGCAGCGTTGCGGCGGCCGTGCTGATTTCTTTGTCCTCCGGCATTTTGTGGGGCATCACCACGCCCATCACGCCCTGGCCGCGCTGATGCACGGTTGTTCCGAGTGTCTCGGTCGTTGCGCTTCGGTTGTCTTTCCCTGTTGTTTTGGTTTCGTTCTCGGGGCTGTGGTCTGTCGGTCGATTCAGGTGTAGCTGCCATGGCTTGTCGAACAGCTTCACGCGCGGCAGCCTGAACGTCGTTTTTGTTGTCGACCCATGCTTCCAGGCGCACACCACGTTGAAAAAGTTTTGAGAGAAGACCACCGCTCGCTTGTGGAAGAATGTTGTAGGACAGAAGGGTCACATCTGTTCCAAACGCACGGGCTGCAGATGCGAGCGCCTCGTCGAGAGTCTTGCCGTTAAATTCCTGTTTGTTCATTTAGAGTGCTCCACGGTTAAGCAAAGCGTCGCGTCGCGGACGTTCGCAGCAGGATGCGATTTTTTTAATGGTTACGCATCTTTGTATTTCTTCATCATGTACTGCTGCTGAATGAGCGACAGCACAGTGTTAGTGATAATATAGAGAACAAGCCCTGAAGGATAGGCCAACATGAATACCGCAAAAATGACTGGCAGCCATTGCATCATCTTTTGTTGAGCTGGATCCATAGAGGCAGGCATAGGTGTAAGTTTTTGTTGGACATACATGAGAGCCGCCATAATGATCGGTGTCACGTAAAGCGGATCCTTGGCTGTCAGGTCTGTGAGCCATCCGGCGAAAGGAGCATGCCTCAGCTCAAATGTATGCAGCAGCACGGCATTCAGGCCGAAGAAGATGGGCAGCTGAGGAAGAATCGGCAAGCACCCGCTCATCGGATTCACACCTTTTTGTGCCATGATTGCCATCATTTCTTTCTGTTGAGCTTGGCGATCGTCTTTGTGCTTTTCTTTGAGCGCGTTCAATTCTGGCTGAATCTTCTGCATTTTTTTGCCCGCCACAAAGGCTTTTTCTGTAAGCGGATAGAGCAGAATTTTCAGAACAACGGTCAGCACAATGATCGCCATACCCCAGTTGCCAAAAAGGCTATTGCACCACTTCAGGAAATAGTAGAGCGGCCAAGCGAGAACCGAGAAAAACCCGTAATCGATGTTTTTCTGCATATTGCTGCCAGTAAAAGATTCGAGAGCAGATTTTGATTTTGGTCCAGCAAAGAAATCAAAAGCAAGAGTCTGCGATGCACCTGGTTGCAGATTGCTGATTTGCGTTGCGAGCAACACATCATAAAGAGTTTTGTCGGGCTGTGAGGTGGAATTTGCAGCTGAATTAAAGCCCGTGCGAATGACGAAAAAGTCGAAGAGGGCTTGAGACTTTGGCAGCAAAGCCAGAGAAAAATACAAAGAGTTTGCTGCAACCCACTTGGGAAGAAATCCCTTTTTCTCAAGCAGCACTTCTCTGGTCGGGCTCTCTTCGAACGGAAGTTTGGTACGGGTGACTTCATCGTCAACAAACATTGTGGCATCGCGATATTCAAGTGGCACGGAACCAAACAGATCTCCAGCACCGCGCAGCTCAGACACCCCACCGAGGTCAACAGCAACAGAGCCGCTCCAAGGCGCAGAACCCGTGTTTTTTATGGTGACTGAGAATTCACCAGAGTAAGGTTTGCTGAGATTGATGTCCTTCACAATTTCAAGATTTTCGAAATTCTGCGTGAGTTTCGCTGCGCCCGAACCCTCAACCACTATGTTCGCTGCTACGTCGCGGAGGTCTTTTTCTCCGATGCGCACAGACAAAGCACGGCAAGGGAAATGTCCCCCAGTAACGTGGGCGTTTCCAGTGGATTTCGAGTCATGCTTGAAGCCTTTCAGCTGAATGTCTTCAATACATGCCCCGGTACGAGTAAAACGTATCATCATATCGTCGCGGTCAAGCAGGCTTTGTTCAGTGCCT
>JBILKQ010000128.1:0-8272 GCA_044376655.1 Silvanigrellaceae bacterium | reverse complement strand
ACTTGGACGTTAAGCTCTAACTCCGAATGTTTCTTCTGAATCGCCCCGTGGCAGCCGTTCAGGTGCTGCTGCGGGGTGTTTTTTTCTTACCTCGGTTTTGCTCTGCCCAAGCGCAGGCCTGCGCACAAAGCTCGGTGTTTAGTTGTTGGTGTTCGTGTCTCATGAATGTGGGCAGGTGTTTTTGATTGTAGCCAATGTGCTTGAGCAGTGCTGAGATGTCGGTCATGAGCCGAGCCCATCCGAGCGCTTCCTGTGGTTTGTTTTGTGCCCACAGAGCTAGTTCTGAGCGAATGGGTTTGCAACTTTCTGCGACGGTGTTTTCAATCGCTTGTGAAAGGCTTAGGTGAGAAAACTCTGCGCTGCAGGTTCTGCAAAAGTTGTGCAGGAGATTGGCAGGGTCGAGGCTGTGGTTGGTGAGATTTTCAATGAGCCATGATGCATCAAGAAGCTCAGTTCTGGATTGGCGAATGAGCCAGCGGCACTGCTCCAGAAAATCGTACCATTGCGAACGAGACAGCTCAGTATCAGCGCTGTTGGGAACGTTAAACTTTAGATTGATTTGCCGCACTGCAAGTTCAACATGCGCACGTTCAGAAAGCGAAAGAGGCCATTTCTGCAGAAGCTTTATCCAGTCAAATGTTTTGTGTCCGAAGTTCTCAAGACACATCAGCATAAAAAGGCTCCCTGGGTGCCTGAAAGCTTCCGGAGGTAAAACAATCGTGCATTGTGGTGTGACAGCGTCCAGCAAAGTCGGCGATGCAGCAGTCTTCTCATGCGAATTCTGCTGCAACAGAATCAATTGGGCTGTGCGGGTATTCTGGGCGAAAGAGGCGAATGCTGCTGGTTGAACTTTTGAAATTTCCAGAAGCACGCGTTCAAGGCTGATATGGACAAGTTCGCCTGCCAGAGCATCGGCTGCCGATTGAGTTTTCTCTTCAACCGAGAGTCCGAGGTTTGCGGCGAAGCGGTGGAGCCTGAGAATCCGGAGCGGATCTTCGTGCAGGCGCATTGATGCATCACCAACGCAGCGTATCTGTCGCTTTTTGAGATCGGCGAGACCTTCGTGAAAGTCGACGATCAGTTCATTGATGGGATCGAAATAGAGAGCATTGACGGTAAAATCTCGACGTGAGCTGTCTTCTTCAATGGTCCCCTGCGAGACCTGACTTGGATGGCGCCGGTCGGTGTACTCACCCTCTTTGCGGAAGGTTGAAACTTCAAATGCATAATCGCCCAGTGTGACGAGACCAACTCCGAAGGCTTTACCAATCCCGATGGTTTTGGGCAGATGCTTTTGAACTTCCTCGAACGACGCATCAGTTGAGATGTCTATATCCTTGGGAGGTTTCTCAGGATTCAAGAGAAAATCTCGGACACATCCGCCCACCCACCAGGCTTGTCGGCCCGCCGCACGCAGGGTTTCGCAGATTTCACGAGCCGCCAAAATACGTGGGTGTTGCGAGACGGCAGCATGGAGCTTGTATGGTATCATCTGTCTCAATCTAGAAACTCCCATGGGTACTGAGAGGACGGACATTCAGCACATGTTCAGCGAACATACTCGAAAGACTATCACGAACAAAGTTCTTGAGGGCAGAGGCTGGTTTTTGATTTGTAGTTTGGTCGCCATGGCTGCGATCATAACCCGCTTCCTTTTTCTTGCTGACAAGCCCTATCACCACGACGAAAGCTTGCATGCGTATTATTCGCATCGTGTCTCTGAAGGGCATCCACACGAGTATTCTGCGCTGTTGCATGGACCTGTACTGTACTACTTGGTCGGCGCCTTTATGGTCGTTTTCGGATCCGACGATTTCACCGCCCGATTTCCTGCAGCAGCGTGCAATGTGCTGTTGGTGCTTTTGCCGTTGTTCTGGCGTCGGGCATTGGGCAACGGAACTGCGCTGGTCATATCCCTTTTTCTGCTGCTCAGTCCGACTTTTATGTATTATGGGCGTTTTCTTCGTGAGGATGCCTTCAATTCACTCTGGATTGGGTTATCTCTTGCCGGCTTTTTCGGATATCACTGGTGGGGCAAGCCTTGGCATGCCGTTGCAGCCGCTGCCTTTTTGTCGATGCAGTTCTGCAACAAAGAAAATGCATATTTGCACGTTTTCGTTTGGCTCGCAGGAGTTGCGGCAATCATGTGGCTTATGCGCAGAAGCGGTCTCAATGATCTGAATGCGCTGCGCGGTGGCTACGTTCCATTGTCTGCATGGTCAGATCGCATCGCTCTTATCATGAACTGTGTTTCTGTTTTCGTTTTCATCTATGTGCTCTTCTATTCGGCCTTTTTTCGCCATTCCAAAGGCACTCTTCATGGAATTCTTGATGGCCTTTATCGTGAGAGCCTGCTCTACTGGTGGGATCAAAATCAAAAACGGCGCATCGATGGTCCGTTTGATTATCACTTTCCACTTTTGCTCAATTATGAGTTCGCACTAATCCCCGCTTTGATCTGTGCCTGGATTCGGGGAGTCAGTTTGTCAGCAAAAAATATGGCTTTTGCTGTGCTGCGCTTTCCTCTCACGTTGTTGAATAATTCGCGTAATGTTTTTATTTTTTCTGCCTTGCTTCTGGGTTCGATCGCACTGCCCAGGATCGGCCTGACTCCCGAAGGCTGTGGCATTTCCGAGTTTTGCCTCACCAATATGGCAGGTGATAACACGAACAACGTTGTCTCGGCTGTGGCGAAGAAACTCCATATTGCTCATTCGAGGCACCTGCTGCAGTTGCTCTCAATTGCATTGTTGGGTGCTATTGCGGTCTTGGCCAGTGCCCGGCTACGGCGCTTCCTCGACGCCTTCCTGTGGTGGTGGGCGACAGGAATGCTGGGCATCTATTCCTATGTGGGAGAAAAAGTTCCCTGGCTTCTCATTTACATTCTCATGCCCTTGGTTGCGTTGGCTGGGCTTGAGATTGGGAGGCTTCTCGCTGGAACTCGCAACTTTTTCAACCGCAATCCCCTCACGGAAGCTCCTCTGAACTCAGACGTGAAGAAAAGTGTGGACGAGGCGGAGGAGCGATTCTCGAACCGAGCGCAACGCTTGATCCTGACCTTGACCCTCGTGTTTGCTGTTTTTGGAACGTGGAAGGCTATCAAACTTTCCTTTTTCGAGCCCGCCAATCCGGTCGAGCGGCTCGTGTTCACCCAAACAACGCCTTCGATGAAATCAATCCGCGACCGTTGGAGCCATTTGTCCAAAGTCTCAGGGCGAAGCCCCCGCGTGACCATGACGGGCGATTCCACCTGGCCGATGGCCTGGTATGCCCACAATCTCCAGGGGGCAGACTTTGTCCGGCCGGCTGATGCCTCGGCGGCTGCCTCGTTTGATGCCCTGTTCCTCGACGTGGGAGAGCTCGACTTTGCCCGTAAGGAGCTCCAGAGCTTTGATATCTATAAAGTTCCTCTCAGACACTGGTGGGTGCCCCAGCCCAACCCCCGGCCGCATGAAATTTTGGATTATTTCTTGACGAGTCGACCATATCCGGGAGAACTCCGTGAGTCGCCCCTGGAGCAAGGGATTGGGGACGTGTCTGTTTTGTATCTCGAAAATCGCGCGCCAGACAGGTTTTTTGCCACAGCGGAACCTTGCGCGTGCGGCGAAAGAGTTGAAATGGCTAGGTTACCTGTTGGAAACCCTTCGAATCCGTCCGGTCAGAGCCCGGCAGCCCCTGCGGAAAGGAAAGATTGATGCGTTCGAGACTCACACTTTTTGTGGCGGCGATTGCCACCTTCTTTTCTGCGGTCTTTGTGGGTGCTCTTTTTTATCTGAGTGACATGCTCATTTTTCCATTCAAGCCGCGCGAACAATGGACCAAGATAGAAACGATTGAATGCTCCAAGTGGATGAACGAGTGGGCTTACGCCGACCTGCGCCAAGGCGGGCCCGGCACCAAGCCGATTGATTTGAGTTGCCAGGAATCGCTCAACCTCCCCGGACAAAGCTATTACGTTAACAACAAAGCGGGTGAGCGTATTCATTATAAAGTCTATGACAATGTTGCTCCCGAGCAGCGTGAAAACCTCGACATCATGCCGATTTTCTTCCACGTCCACGGCGTGTCTGGTACGCACATGCATGGTGCTCGCTATTTCAAAATGGCTCAACGCCTTGGTTTTCAATTGGTGGCGATGGATCTCAGCAATCATGGTCTTTCGGATCACAACAACCTTGGTGCCAGCTATGGTTGCCGTGAGCAGTTCGACGTTATTGCGGTTGTCAATGCACTCAAAGAGCAGTTCCCCGGTCGAAGGATTCTTGCGCACGGAACATCGATGGGCAGCATGGCATTGCTGAATGCCGCGGGTAAGCTGATGCCCGAAGAAGCACAGAGCAACAACCGTAGTATCTATGCGCTGGTTTTGGAAAATCCGATTCCCTCGGTCGAGCAGCTCACGCTCAATACGCCCAAGAAACCCAATGTTCCGCAGAGTTTTATCAACCTGGGTGTGTGGCTCGCAAGCAAGCGTGCACGTGCCGACTTCGACAGCTGTCGTCCGGTTGATGCTGCTCCCAACGTTACGGTTCCCACATACGTCTACAATTCCGTGAACGATGACATTGTCCAGCCTGAAGTCTCTGCGCAGGTTGTTGCAGCGTTGCCCAAGGAAAACCTGTTCCGAGTGAAAGTCTTCAACAAAGGTGCGCATTCGGCCGTGTGGAATGGTCAACCTGAAGAGGTTGAGCAGGATCACGCGGAGCTTTGGAAAACTGCGCTCCCTGTTGTGCCTGCGGTGCCAGTCCCTGGAACTGCGGTGAAAGCTGAAAAATAGTATTTGCCTCTGAGGTCGTAAATGCCTGTTCGTACATATACACGTCTGATTGCCATCGTGGGTCGCCCAAATGTTGGCAAAAGCACTCTTTTCAATCGTATCGTGAAGCAGAGAAAGAGCCTCGTTCACGATGAGCCAGGCGTGACCCGTGACCGCATTTTTTCGCGGGCTGAGTTTGGCGGCACATCATTCTATTTGTGCGATACGGGTGGTTTTGAGCCAACTTCACAAGACAACATCAAAAAGCAGTTGGTTGAGCAAGCTGAGCTGGCCATCGAAGAAGCCGATGTTGTAATCTTTGTGACCGACGCCCGTGAGGGTTTGCATCCGGTCGATTCTGATCTGATCCGTCGACTCCGTCGCGCCGATAAGTTCTTCGTCGTTGCCGCGAATAAATGTGACTTGCCCAAAGACGACCACCTTGCAGAGGATTTCCGCAAGTTGGGTGTTGAACATCTCTTCGCCATCAGTGCCGAGCATTCGAGGGGCGTTGGTGAGTTGTTGGAAACTGCTGTTGAAATGATTAAGGCTAAGCCGCAGATTCCTGAAGAGGCGGAAGAGCAAATCAAATTGGCCATCATTGGTCGGCCTAACGTGGGCAAATCTTCGATTCTCAACAGGCTGGCAGGCGAAGTGAGAAGTATTGTCGATGCGCGTCCGGGGACAACACGTGACGTTGTTGATATCACGGTGCGCGCGTTCGGACGTGAATTTAAGATTCTGGATACTGCCGGGATTCGTCGTAAAAGCCGCATGACTGACCGTCTTGAAAAGTACTCGGCGCTGCGCTCTGTCGCGTGCCTAGAGGAATGCGATGTGGCTGTACTTGTAATCAACGCAGATGAAGGACCGACAGAGGGCGATGCTCGGGTGGCCGGCTATGCCTTTGAAATGCGTAAGCCTATTTTAATTGTGGTCAACAAGTGGGATTTGGTTGAGAACAAGACTTCAACCACGATCAATCGCTACCAAGAGGAGTTGCACCTCGCCCTGCGCTATATTCGATATGCTCCAACGCTTTTCACAAGCGCCGAAGAAAATCAGCGTGTCAGCAAGATTCTTCCGACGTGTATTCAGATGCACGACCAAAGCCGTAAGCGCATCAGTACCTCAGAGCTCAACAAAGCATTGCGGTTGATTCTCGAAAAACATACGCCACCGCTGACAAAAAATCGCTCACGGCGCATCAAGTTTTTCTACATGACTCAAGTTGGGGTTTCGCCACCCCGCTTCGTTATTTTCTGTTCCGATCCCAAAGACGTGCACTTCAGCTATAGACGTTTTCTTGAGAATGAACTGCGCGAACACTTCGGCTATAAAGAAATTCCGATCAGTTTGTTTTTGCGTGAGCGCTCACGCAAAGCGCACGGAACTAAGCCTGAGGAAGATTTGCTTGACATGCCCAAGGCACGTTTTGATCTCGAATGGGATGAAGACGGCGCGATGGCCGATGCAGCTTTCGACTACGATGAAACCGAGATTGTTTATGATGACGAGGTCGATTCTTGAGACGTGAAGCGACGCACAGAGATGTGAATCGTCTCAAGCATGCTGCTCGGTTGTGGAAAGACTATGCGGGTGCGTCGGCCCCGCGCCAACTCGACCGCTGGTTGGCAGAAGCTCTGCGTGCAGAAAAGAGTTTTGGCAGTCAGGACAGGCGCTTTTACAGCGATGTGTTTTTTTCCGCGGCACGCAACGTAACGACGGTGCTCTTCGAGGAATTTCTCCTGCGCGAGAAGACGGCGTCGAGCCCAGAGCTCTTTTTCTCTCAGGCAGAAGTTCAGCAATTGGAGCTCGTCAACTTATTCTCGCTGCAGCTCGCTACAGAAAAAAACCTTTGGTCAGCACTTCAGGCTCTTTCACCGGAAAAGGTTGTTGAATGTGCGTATCAGAACATCGACGCCGCGGCTGAGGGGACAGCAGCTCAAGCGCGATTTTGTGGCGAGCTGACTCGTGTTTGCGCAGAGCGAGTTCAAATCGATCCACAAGCTCTGGAGCGCCAGTTGCCTCTTCTTCTTTTGGCTCATGGCATTCCTCCAGCCTGGTCCGATGCGTTGCATAAACGAGTGTTGCGCAGTTCCTGGTCGATGCCTCAGTTGCTGGAATTCTTGCGTCTTCAGAATGTGCGGCCACCGCTTTGGATTCGTCTCAACCATCCAGACCGGCGTGATGAAGTGGTTCAGGATCTTGCTTCGCACGATCTTGAGCTCAAATGGATTGATGATGGGCATTCGGCGCTCGTATTCGGTCAATTTGGTGTCTACCAGTGCGCGTCGTTCAAGGCTGGTTTGTTTGAAGTGCAGGATGGTGCAAGTCAGCAGATTGCTCAAACTGTGGATGCTCAACCAGGGCAAAAAATCTGGGACGCCTGTGCGGGAGGCGGTGGAAAGACAGTTGCTTTGGCTTCAGCACTGAAGGGCAAGGGGGCTTTGTACGCCTCCGACATTCGTGCGCACAAGCTTGAGGAAGCAAAGCGACGTTGTCAGCGCGCTGGTTTCCACAACGTTCGCACACTGGTCTGGAACGGCGATGAAGTTCCCAAATTTGGCAAAGAGGTGCATCTTCAAGCGGGGTTCGATGCTGTGCTTGTTGACGCTCCTTGCTCATCCTCGGGAACCTGGCGCAGAAACCCTGATGCGCGTCTGCGTATTTCTGATCCTCAGGCAAAGAGCTCTCTTCATCAGTTGCAACTGAAATTGCTGGCGCTGGCTGCCACGCGGGTGCGTCCTGGCGGCAAGTTGGTGTACGGAACGTGCAGTTGGTGTGTGGAAGAAAACGAAAGTGTTGTCGAAAATTTTATGAAGCAGCCTCACTCGCAGGGCCGATTCCACATCTCCTCAGAGCGGATGCTCGGTGCTCCCCAACAGGATTCCGACACCATGTTTGCGGCAGACATCTCTTTGGGGTCGGGCTCAACAGCAGCGGTACCCTGCTGAAGTAAAAAAAATTAAAATACATAATAATTTCTGAATTTTACGCAGCTCTCTTCTCAAGTCGCTAGCTACGCTTCCGAAACTCCTCAAGCAACCCGCCCTGTTCCTGAACAGAGTTCTGGGAGAGAGGAGAAAGTTTGAGCATGACTGCGGACAAGCGGAAGGCGTCAACCTCGGCCCGGATGTGTCATGTCATCATGAACGCCGCCGCTGGTCGTGCGCACCGAGATCGTCTTGCCCTGGCCTTGCGAGCAGGTCTGCCGCGCTGGCCTATAACGTTGCATGCTCCGCAGTCCACTTCAGAAATGCACGGAGTCATTCGTGCCATTCCACTTCATGAGGACTTGGTGATTGCGGGTGGCGATGGAACCCTCCAGTGTGCTCTGCAGGTGCTCATGGAAACGCAGCACCCGGTTGTGGTTCTTCCACTTGGTACTGCCAACGATTTCGCAAACCATTGGGGCTATTCGCCAGATGTTCTTTCGCTTCAGGCTGCCCTCACACGCAGGGTTTTGCGTCAGGTCGATGTACTCAGCTGCAATGGAGTAAACTTCATTACGGT
>JBILKQ010000127.1:0-8326 GCA_044376655.1 Silvanigrellaceae bacterium | reverse complement strand
AGTAGTTGTCTTGTTTGAGGTGCAGAACTTTCTCTTCACCGAGAGTGTGCACGAGCTCACGGCAAAAAGTTGTCTTGCCACTCCCGGAGCCTCCAGAGACTCCAACAACAACAGGATAAACTGCACCAGCCAAAGACATTCATACACTCCGCACAGAACTTGGAGAAGAACTATTTCGTACCAAACAGACGGTCGCCTGCGTCGCCTAGCCCTGGAACAATATAACCGTGCTCATCGAGCCGCTCATCGATCGCTGCCGTGAAAATTGGCACGTCCGGATGCTCGGCGTGCATTTGTTTGAGGCCCTCAGGAGCGGCCAACAAACAAACAAACTTTATCGAACGTGGGTTGGTCTGTTTGAGACGATGCACTGCCGCAACAGCAGAATTTCCAGTGGCCAACATCGGATCAACGAGAATCACATCACGCTCAGAGATATCTCTGGGAACCTTGAAATAGTATTCGACCACAACGTGAGTTTTGGGCTCGCGGTAAAGACCGATATGCCCGACACGCGCCGAGGGGAGAATCCGCAACATCCCGTCGACGATTCCCTGTCCTGCGCGCAGAATAGAAACGAGGACAGTCTTTTTGCCCTCCAAAGTCGGCGCCTTCATTGCCGCCACCGGAGTCTGGATATCGGTCAGGGTCATGGGCATGTCACGGGTCACTTCATAGGCCAAGAGCATGCTGATTTCAGAGAGAAGACCTCGAAACTTGTGTGTACTCGTCTCTGCTTTGCGCATAATGGTCAGTTTGTGCTGAATCAGAGGATGCTCAATGAGATGCGTATTGGGAAAGCTTTTTACCGTCATAAAATGTCCTTCTCAGAAGACTGTTCCATCGCTGACAACCTGCACAGGAGGCAATCCACCCTGCCGTTTCTGGGCGGCGATCCTGCGACCGGCTTTCCATGTTCCTCCTTCGAGCACTTTCGCAAGAGGAAATTCACTTTCAGACTTGCCCATTTTGATACGCAACTGCTGTGCCACCTGGTCGAGAAGCACCACTGTCAATGCCCGCCACTCTACAATCCACTCGGAGTTCACCGACAAAGCGTTCGTGAGCAACTCAGGCTCGCGAGGTGTCAGCACCCCGAAATCGAGGAACAGACCGCCGTTGCGATATTCCGGCAAACCTGTGAGCAAAGACAATTCAGAGACTTCGTAACCCGCACAGGAAAGCGGCTCGAGCAGGGAGTATGTCAACCACTGCGAAAGCTTGTGAAAGGGCACAAACGCTTGCGGATCGTCGCTTCTACCCAAAGCGGAATGATGCCAGACATCACCGAGGCACATGCCACCCCAGTGAAGACGACCATCAGTTGGCCAGACCTCATTGAAACCCTCAATCACAATTTTCCAAAGTTCAGCTAACGGCACCGTGCTCTTTGTGCTGACATGCTGCCTGAGGGCGTCGACCATATTACCCGGGCGAAATGTTCCGTTCCGCTCGAAAAACTCGGGTCTGCTGCGCAGGGCGCCTCCCAAACGCTGCAACAACGCAACGCGTCCATTGAGACCAACCAGTGGATTTGCAGATGTTACCTGAAAGCCCGTCTCGACATGGCTCACCTGAAGCCTCTCGAGTGCGTCAGCATCAACCTGGTGTGGACAGGATGAGTCAGATGAAAACGCTCCCTGAGCAAACATCCAGAAGCTCGCCACGCCAAGCCCCTCAGAGCGCGAGAATCGGAGGCCCGATTGGGGTTCATGAAAAGCCCAATTGGGGCCAGCACCCGCATCTAGGAGGACACTGACGACCACCAAATCGATGTGGCGACGTGCAATTTCAAGCTCATCACAATTCCGCCACTGCTGCTGCAATTGCAGATGACGCTCTATGCCACCCGCTTCGAAATGACGCCAACGGCTGTGAAAAGGAATGTCGAGCGTGGGGTAATCCTTTCGAATCAGGTCCTCAACAAAGCTGACTACTTCGCCGAGTTTGCTTTCATTCACGATAAAATTTGGCAGTGCATTTTTTTGGGCGATTGTGAAGATTTGCCGGCAGCGTTCCCTGATTGTGGAAAGCTGCCTCAGATATGCGACCACTGCTTCTTGATTCAGCTTGCTCACAGTTCGCGCCCCTTCTTCTTTTTCAACTCCTCAGAATCGGGCACATGATCAGTGAAGTAACCAGCTGCTTTTTTGGCATCCATCTCGACCTGTGCATCGGCAGGAATCAACTCCCCTGGAATCTCGAAGCGGTCGTGGACGACGATCCCAGAGTTGACGATGGCGTTGTATTTCATGTTGCTCATCGAAACCAACTTGTCGATCCGCTTCACACCCAACCAATGCAAGACATCAGGCATTAACTCCTGGAAGCGCATGTCTTGAACGCCGGCAACACACTCCGTGCGGGCAAAATATTGGTCTGCACGGTCTCCGCCTTCCTGCCGCTTGCGCGCGTTGTAGACAAGAAACTTGGTCACTTCTCCGAGGGCACGACCTTCTTTACGACAGTAAACAATAATCCCAAGACCACCCTCCTGAGCGGTTTGGGCGCACACCTCAATACCATGTGTGAGATAAGGACGGCATGTGCAGATGTCCGAACCAAATACATCGGAGCCATTGCACTCATCATGAATGCGCACGGCAATGGGTTTGCTCGAATCATGAATCGCGCTGAGGTCACCAAAAAGATAGAGGCTATACCCGCCGATGGGCGGAAGAAAAACAGAAAAATCAGAGCGGGTAATCAACTCAGGATACATCCCCCCGGTCTGCTCAAACAGAGTTCGACGCAAGACGCCCTCATCGATTCCACATCTTTTCGCAACTCCTGGGAGGTACCAGACAGGCTCAATGGCGACCTTGACGACAGAGCAAATGCCCTCGGGACTAACAATGTGGCCATCTGGCTTGACCCGACCACGCACAACTGCATCTTGTATCTCGGGCATATGAATATGAGCCTTGGTCACAGCAACAGTAGGACGAATGTCATAGCCCTTACCGAGATAATCTTTGTAAGTTTCGGCAACGAGCGCGCCCCAAGGATCAATGGAAACGATCTTCTCAGGATCATACCAACTCTCATGTGGGCCAATAGGCACCGCGGGCGTAGTGTTGGTGAGATCGGGCTTGTGCATAGACTGCAGCGAACCGGTCGCGATCGCGAGTGCACGGTATATTGCATATGAGCCCGAGTGCGTTCCAATTGCATTACGATGAGCTTGGTTGGCAACTGTTGCGATCACTGGACCGCGCTTGAGCGGGTCACTCTCACCCCAATTTATGCTCAATGGCTTGGGTCCAAAATGATTGGGGTGTGACGTCAAGACAATATGATGAACGCCAGGTTTTTGCGTAGTCACGTGGGATTACCCTCGATTGGTTTCAAGTTGTATGGAGCAGCAACTGCCCACCTTGCACACTGGCATTGCTTTGCAACGCAGGCCAGGTGGTAGTGATTTTTTTAAAGTCTGACCAAAAGTCCAAACCGCTGCGGCCGGTGATGTCGCCATGTCCGAAGCGCGACTGTTTGGTTCCGCCAAAAGAAAAAGGTTCACGCGGAACCGGAACACCTATATTGATGCCAATCATTCCGGCGTTCGCGTTTTGAGCAACATATTGCGCGACGTCGCCGCGCGTAGTGAACACGGATGCAGCATTCCCGTAAGGCGAGGCATTGGAAATGCCGACTGCCTCATCAAGCCGGCCGACACGAATAATGGTCAAGACTGGGCCGAAAATCTCCATCTGCGCACACTCCATCTCGGAGCGGGCATGGTCAATGATGGTCGGGCCTATCCAAAATCCTTTGTCGGAATCTGAAAGAGTCGGTTTGCGACCGCGTCCATCGAGAAGAATTTTTGCACCCTCGGTGTGTGCATTGGCAATTGCACTTTCGATTCTTTTCAGAGCGGCAGCATCGATAATAGCTCCCATGTCACGCCCAATGGACTGCGCTTTTGCCAATTCAACAACTTTTTGGATGACGTGTTCTGCATCTCCGACAGCCAACAAAACACTCGCAGCCATACAACGCTGCCCAGCACATCCGGTGAACGAAGAAAGAATGCCTTTTGCTGTTAGATGAGGATCGCAATCGGGAGTCACGATGATATGATTTTTTGCACCACCCAATGCGAGAACACGCTTGTGGTGCTCAGTGCCTTTCCGATAAACATGAGAGGCCACAGCGGTCGAGCCGACAAAGCCAATCGCCTTGACGTCGGGGTGGACAAGCAAGGCATCCACAACCTCTGCGCCCCCATTCACAATCGAGAATACTCCCCGGGGCAAACCAGCATCGATCAACAGCTGCGCCAAAAGCTGGGAGGTCAATGGAACCTTCTCGGATGGCTTGAGAATAAAAGCATTGCCCACAACAAGAGCCAAAGGAATCATCCAGAGCGGCACCATCGCCGGAAAATTGAATGGAGTGATTCCAGCAACCACACCGAGTGGTTCTCTACGGAACTGACATTGCACGCCCGCACTGACCTCAGCCGAATCCCACATATCTAGATTTGGAGAGCTAACAGCAAAATCGATGATCTCGATACCTTTCTGCAATCCCGCCTCAGCTTCAACTCGGGTCTTCCCAGACTCTGCCGAAACAGAATCTGTAAGGAGTGTGAGATTCTGGAGCATGAGAGCTTTGAATCGAGATAAAATCTCGGCACGAGCACGTATTGGAGTTTGCGCCCACTGGGGCCAGGCACGGGTCGCAGCCTCAACAGTGCGGGCCACTTCCTGCACACCGGAAAGAGGTACCTGGCCAATGATCATTCCGTTGTAGGGGCTGACAACGTCGCGGCGCGGCAGATGCTTGTCATCGTGCCAATCGCCTGCGGAAAGATTTCTGCACTGCCGGATAGAACCGTCGAAATTAAGGTCTGCCATGGAGATCTCGTCCTTCCATTGTACTGGGATAAGCATAGCTCATCCTAGGTGGGAGAATATAGCAAGGTGAAGTGCGGGGTGCGATGTGCTCTTTTTTGTTAGGGGCAGTTGACTCATTCAAATTTTCGTGTCGTGAAAGTTTTTAAAATTTTTCGTATTGGAGATCTTGTCAGTTTTGAAGTTGCGCTGTAGAGTCGGCGTAGGTTTTCAAGAAAGGAATAATCCGCATGAAGAAGCCAACCACTGTTTCCACAAGCCAGTTGATCTCCGCTGTTGCCAGCAAGCACGACGAACTCCCAAAGAAAGTTACTAAAGAACTCATCGTTGAGTTCCTCGCTGAGATTGAATCTGAGCTCGTGAGCCGTCAGTCCAAAATCCGCCTCGACAAAGTTGGCATCATCCAGGTTAAAGAGCGCGCAGCTCGTAAGGGCCGCAATCCTCAAACTGGCGAAGAAATCCGCATTCCAGCATCCAAGAAGGTTGCATTCCGTGCAGCTAAATCCCTCAAGGAAGCTGTCGGCATCAAGAAGAAGGCAACAACTGCCAAGAAAGCTCCTGCTCGTAAGAAGTAAGCTTTCTCAACACCGCTGTGTAATTCCACTGCAGTGTTTCTTCAAAAAAGCCATCTCCATGTGAGATGGCTTTTTGTTTTGCGCACAGATCCCTGGTTGAAAAATCCTTCCCGAAAAACAAAACTGTTTTGCAGATGCGCACCGAAGGATTTCAGCGATCATATGATTGTTCCAGCACTTTCATGGCCTCAGGCTGTCGATGTAAACTTACCCGCCGCCGTAGCCCTGGTCGCTCAAAATCATCCAGGAGCGGAGCAGGTCTTCTGTAGTGGTGTGCCCATTCGTCGCGATGTCGTGCTCACCGCAGCCCACTGCATTCAGCAATTTTCGCAACATTGGTCTGGGCATGCCCTGTTCGTAAAAACAGACACAGAAGCGACGAACGGCGTGCAAGTTACGGATTGGTCAATTCATCCGCTGTTCCAACACACTCTCAGACACCAGGCTCTGGACATCGATATCGCAATCCTGAAACTCAATGGAATGCTGCCCACCGAAGGCAATATCAACGCTGACTTGCCCGATGGAACGCAACCTCATGCTGGCACACTCTGGATGAAGGGATACAGCCCTATCCGCCTCAAATCGAGCTCAATGAAAGTGACGCTGAGTTCACCAAACAAATGGGAGCAACTCAATTTTGAGCGCGAGCTGGCTCGTGAAGGAAAATTTCAGCTGCGAGCTGCTTCCTTTAAGAGTGCTCCCTGCGCCGGTGATTCAGGAGCGCCCTTGTGGAGTTTTGAAAAGAAAGCAAGGTCGCTCAAAGCCGTGGTGGTACAAGGCAACTGCTTAGGCGGCAGAGCCAATGCAGTTGCCGTTGAGGCGATCTCACAATGGATTCAGGGCACTCTGACCGCTTTCAATGAATATCGCTCAGCTGCACTGGAACTGTGGAAAATTTCCCCGAAGCATCTTTTTGCAGCCGACCGCAACTAACATCCGGATCGTGAGTGAAAAAAAGCATAGCCTGGCGCGGAAGAAGCTCATCGAGCAGTTGTCGTTTTTCGTCGATCACCAGCTCAGGATAACGGTCGTATCCCATCGAGATCGGTACATGCACCCAAGGAGCACCGGGAATGAGATCAGATGTAAAGACAACAGGACCATCTGAGGTCTTGATTTCCGACATCATCAAGCCGGGAGTGTGTCCATCCGACCAATGAAAACTCACAAGCTTCGCCAAGGCTGGATGTGGTTCTCGGTCGACCAAAATCAGCCTTCCACTTTCACTCAACAGCCTATTGAGCTCAGGCACAAACGACGCCCTGTCGCGGGAATGTGGTGCATTGGAACGCTCCCAGTTTTTGCGAGATGCATGGAAACGTGCCTTGGGAAAAACCAGACGCAGTGGACCGTCTTCGTATCGGCTCAAAATTCCACCTGCATGATCGAAATGCAGATGAGAGAGCACAACGTCATCAATTGATGCAGGATCAATGCCAATCTTTAAAAGGTTGTCGAACAGACAGTGATTCTGTTCGACAACTCCGAAACGCTCACGCAACTTGGGCTCGAAAAAGGCTCCAATACCTGCTTCAAAAAGTATTTTCTGTCCGTCATCAGTAATGACCAGCAGGCTGCGGCAAGCCAATGCAATGCGGTTCAGTGCATCCGGGGGAGACCACTTTTCCCACATCAGACGAGGCGCATTTCCGTACATCGCTCCGCCGTCGAGTTTTTGAGAGTTTCCGTCTATCGCAATCAACTTCATTGGCTTTCGCTCCATCCCAATCGATAACTTGCCACGGCGTTCCAGTACGATTCTTTCTTCTGCCATGGTTCAATTTTCTGAATCTGCCCAGGACTGCGGGGAAGACCACGCCAGGCCGAGACCAAACCATACAGGAATTTAAACTGACTTTCTGCCCAAAGCTCAGTCGGACGTTCTCCGGGGCTAGGATTTTTGGGAAGTCGAGCCAAAGTGGAAAGTTCACCCAGCCCTGGTGGTTCCCAGACAAAACGCGCCCCCCAACGCGGGCGCAACAGCGACTGCTCGAGCAGCACCGATCTCAGGTCTTCGACCTGCGCGAGCCCGCCTGAGCTCTGCAACGCGTCATTCAACCAGCTCGCACCTTCTGCAGGTGTATTTTCGAGCATCTTCAAAGTCTGCTCGAGTGCGCCATGGAGAAGCTGCTGGTCAACAAAGAAACCAGCCTCCATGGCAGTCGCCCGCGCGCTGTGCGTCCCAAAAAACTGTTTTTCATCGCGAGACATCTCAGGCAACTCTCCCACGGCAGTGAATTCTCCACAACTCTTGGAGACCAGTTCACTCTGACCCAGAAGTGCTGCAAGACAGTCTGGAGTGTTAGACCAGACCAGATGCTCTCCACGGATCTGCCAATAAATCTTGAACTGTGCGTTAAAATCCTCGGTAGCAAAAAGAAGCGCCTCAAGTGGATTGCGTGTGTCATCCTCAAGAAAGCACCAGGACTCCGGCAAATGCTCCAGATCACAGAGCCGAACATGAAGACTCATCAGCTGCTGGCCACCAAGTTCAAAAACGGATTCCTGAAGAGTCACACCATCTTGTTGAATGCGGCCGAGATGAGCGAATGGAATCTCAGTGAACCAACTAGGAACATCAGCACCATCTTCGCGATCACCAAGCGAGGTGAAATAGGCATCAAAAAAAGAAGTTGCAAGTTTGAAATGCGCTCCGGAAGTCAACCAACCCATCCCAGGTTTCATCCAAAATGGGGATCGAAAATGCACTGTTCCACCCACGACCAGATACCCGGACTGCCAGAGGTCCTGGAGCATCTGACGCAGGGCGATATCGTAGGAGTCCTCAAGGAAGACACCATCTTCAGGCATCTCTTCGTCGGGAAGAGCAGAGGGAGGCAAAACATATCCATGACCCTCTTCCTCGGCGGCTTCATCGGTTAACTCACGCAA